>JAICHO010000001.1 GCA_025924835.1 Candidatus Saccharimonadota bacterium
ATAGGGGATAGAGGTCGCGGAAAGGATAACAGTATCCTGTTCCTTGAGAGAAACATGCTTATGTTCGCCGGTACTCATCCTAACCAGCGCCGAGTTAGGTTCACCCTGGCAGCCGGTGGACACCACAACAACCTGGTCGTCTTTCATGGAAGCTACGCTGGAAATCGGTACGAACGTGCCTTTAGGAATCTTGACGAAACCGTTGCGCACTGCCATTTCCAAGGTGCTGATCATACTACGCCCGTCCATGGCCACTTTTTTGTTGTGGTGGACAGCGGCGTTGATGATCATCTGGACGCGGTTCATGTTCGTCGAGAACAGCCCGACGAAAATCCGGCCCGGAGCGTTATTCATGATGTCGATGAAGGTCTGCTCAATGGTTGATTCTGACGGTGTGCGGCCCATACGCTCGGTGGTGGTTGACTCGCTGAGCAGTGCCAGCACGCCTTCGTTGCCGAGCTCTTTTAGACGCTCCAGATCGCTGCGTTCGTGGTCCAGTGGTGTGGGGTCAAGTCGGAAGTCACCAGTGTTAATGATACGGCCAACCGGTGTATCTACCACTATACAGGTGCTGCCCGGAATGGAGTGCGTTATCCGAACTAGTTCTACAAAGAACGAGCCGACTTTGAGCCGTTCGTGCGTGTTTTCGTTCATGATAACGGTCCTGAGTTCAAAGCCCTGAGGCATCGGCAAGCCGAAATTTCCAAAGATTTCTTCTACCCGGCCGATGCTGAAACGTGAGCCGTAAATAGGCGCCGGGAACATGGGCACAATGTGCGGTAAACCGCCGATGTGGTCCAAGTGGCCGTGAGTTATCAGGTAACCGCGCAGTTTATGTTTGATGGTTTCCAGATACGAGGTATCACAAATACCATAATTAATACCCGGCAAATCTACGCCTAGGTCGTTGCCACAGTCCATAATCACCGCATCGTTCAGGTATTCCACCAGCATCATATTTTTGGAACCACCACCGTCCATACCGCCCAGTCCAATGATCTTAAGACGCGGGCTGTCATCTATAAAATTAGCCCTGGGGCGGTCATTACCGGCTGCCGGCTTGAGCTCTACGTACTGGCTCAGGGTACGGCTGGCATCATCTTGGGCACGTTTTTGGGCACGAATCGCCGCCCCGCGCGATGAACTGCGATTACCGCCAGTGTTGTTTTGATTCTGGTTATTATTGCGCCTGGGCCGCGGACCGTTATTGGCCGCCTGCGGCTTGGGTGGTTTTGGTTGTTGAGGATTCATATTGTTTCCTTTCTGTTTAACAGAGAGTATTAAATTTTTTCTAAAATTAAAGGTATCTTAGCAAAGTCATCAATGAGTGTTTGCCTAAGATCCCCGTTGTATAGCGCCGCTGCCGGATGAAACAGGGGTAAAAATACCTGCCCATGCGCTCGCTTTGGCTCGCCATGTACCTGACTGATTTTCAGCCCGGGCAGCAGCACATCGGTACTGTGCCTGCCCAGAGTGACAATAAGCTTTGGTTTAATAATGGCTATTTGTTTTTGTAAAAATGGTAAGAAAGCGGATTTTTCATCAGGTAGCGGGTCCCGGTTGTTTGGCGGACGATATTTAACGATGTTGGTAATATAAATGTCCTCCCGTTTAAGGCCAATCATGGCCAGCATTTCATTCAGGAACTTGCCCGCCGCGCCTACAAACGGTTCGCCTTTCAGGTCCTCGTTTTTACCTGGTGCTTCGCCGATAAGCACGATGTCAGCGTCGGCACTACCGGCACCAAAGACCAACTGTGTGGCCTGCGCGGCTAACTCGGGACAGGTTTTATCTTTTATGATCTGCTCCTGAATATCGTCAAGTTGTTGTTGCTTAGTTTTGGTCATTTTCCTAAGACTATCTCAATGGCCGTTTTCATTTCGGGTTCAATAATATAGTTAGTTAGGTCATCTAAACTAACCCACGCGAAATCTTCATGTTCTATTGGTTCAAGTTTTATATCCCTGGTTGTTGTATGACATTCGTAGAATATTGCGATAATATGAACGCGCTCATTCTCGGGAGTGGCGAACCACTCATCAACGTGGACCGCGTCACCAATATCCAGATCTGTAATGCCGGTCTCTTCGTAAACTTCGCGGTTTAAACCTTCCTTTAGCTGCTCACCCGGTTCCAGCCGTCCGCCAGGCGCTTGCCACCGTCCCTTTTCACTCATGATCAGAACTTTATTATCTGGCCCGACTATGACCGCCTTAACGGTAACTTGGCTGTCCATACTGTTATATCCTCCTGAACGCACGTCCTATAAGCCGCACACTTAAAACTAGTAAGAGTAAAGTTCCAAAATATTGCCACCAACTGCCCGTATCAAAGGCGCGGCTCCCCAGGCCATAGGCCAGCAGCAATCCTAACAGGCCCATAAGAATACGGCTGGGTCGTGATTTAAACTGGTCCGGTGTACGTAAACCTGCCATTTTATTTTTTAGTTGTCTCCCGGGCGGCCTGTTTCATGCTTAGATTTAAACGACCCTTATCGTCAATCGCCACTAATTTTACAGTTACCAAATCACCTTCCTTGACAACGTCACGCGGATTGGCGACACGTTCCTCGCTCATTTCGCTGACATGCACCAGGCCGTCTTTGCCAGGCAGTATCTGTACGAACGCACCAAAATCCATAACTGTCATAACCGGTACGTTAGTATAGATTGTGCCGACTTCCGGTTCGGCCGTAATGTCACGGACCATCTTGATAGCGGCATCAATAGAGGTTTTGTCAGGACTGGCAATCATCACGGTGCCGTCATCTTTAATATCAATTTCGGCTCCCGTCTGGGCGATGATCTTGTTGATAGTTTCGCCGCCCTTGCCAATCACCTCGCGGATTTTATCGGGGTTGATCTGTATGGATTCTACGCGTGGCGCGTACGGGCTTAGCTCTGCCCGGGGGGCGGCAATCGTATCAACCATGTGTGACAAAATAAACATGCGGCCGTCGCGGCTCTGTTCTAGTGCCTTTTGCAGTATCTCCACAGGCAGACCGTGGACTTTCATGTCCATCTGCAAGGCCGTTATACCCTCCGTCGTACCTGTAACCTTAAAGTCCATGTCTCCGGCAAAGTCCTCGGCATCGGCAATGTCACTGAGTATGTACGGCTTATCACCGTCCAGCATTAGCCCCATGGCAATCCCGGAAACGGGGCGCTTCAGCGGCACGCCGGCATCCATCAGTGCCATGCACGATGAACAGGTGGCGGCCATACTGGTGCTGCCGTTCTGGCTCATGATCTCGGTTACGGAACGGATCATGTAGGGGAATTCAGCCTCGGTAGGCAGTACGGCGGTCAAAGCCCTCTCTGCCAGATAACCGTGGCCGATTTCACGACGCCCCGGCGAGCCCAAGCGGCGAACTTCGCCAACGGTATAACCCGGTGCGTTGTAGTGATGCAGATACCGGCGCTCGCCTTCGCGCTCCATGGTATCAACCAGCTGGACATAACTCAGCGGTGCCAAGGTTACTATATTCAATGCCTGGGTCACGCCGCGGGTAAACAAGGACGAACCATGCACACGGGGCAAGATGCCGACCTCACTGGACAGCGGCCGGATTTCATCAAGCTTGCGGCCGTCAGGACGGATTTGGTCACTCACAATACCCTTGCGGACGTCTTTGTGTAGGGCCATGGTGAAGGCTTCGTCATAATCTGCCCGTTTAACCCCGTAGTCCTCCCCTATTTGCTCCGCAAATTCAGCGTGAAACTTGTCCCGCAAAACTTTAATTAGTTCATTACGTTCAGGGTATGGGGTACGCAGGGCCTCCCCCAATTTACCGTCTACCCACTTTTCTACTTCAGACAGAATAGAGTCGTCTGGCAGTACTAGCTCGTATTCATGCTTGGTCACACCGACTTTAGCGGCTAGTTCTTCTTGCAAGGCAATGGCGGGCTGCATGGCTTCAAAAGCGCTCTGCATAGCATCAGTAATCTGTTGTTCACTGACTTCGCTGGCACCAGCTTCTACCATCATAATGCCATCTTTGGTACCGGCCACCACTAAATCAAGCATACCCTTGTCTAGTTCCTCCGGCGAGGCAAATGCCTTGAATTTGCCGTCTGCCAACCCGACGCGAAGTCCAGCTACAGGACCGTCAAATGGCGCGCCAGTCAGCATAAAGGCAGCACTCATAGCAATCATTGCCACCATGTCTGGCCGGAATCCAGGGTCCATGCTCAGTACCGTAGCCACGCCTTGCACTTCCTGCCGGTAGCCTTTGGGCCACAAGGGACGAATCGGGCGATCAATCAGGCGGCCGATCAAGATAGCGTCGTCAGATGGGCGGCCCTCGCGCTTAATAAACCGCGAGCCACTGACTTTGCCCGAAGCATACATTTTTTCTTCATAATCTATTGATAGCGGAAAATAATCCATGCCGCTAATCGAGCGGTCACTGACCATGGCCGTCCCAAGCACGACCGTGTCACCATAACGCACCAGCACGGATGCCGAGGATCTAAAGCCGACCCGGCCTACTTCCAGGCTCAGTGTCCGGCCGCATAACTGCGTTTCTACTTTAATAATATCTTTGCCAAAGGGGTTAATGATCTGTCCCATTTATGCCTTTCTATGAGTGGTCCTTGCTTGCAGGGTGCAAATATACTGTTGCCCTTGTGCTGCATAACGTGGCACGTGTATATCTGGTCTCCGCAAACAAAGATGGTTATTTAATGTGCACAAGTTTATCCCGATGAGCTCGGGACTATAATCTGTACAAATTACTTTCTAAGACCAAGCTTTTCTATAAGTGATAGGTAAGCTTTGCCATCCTGCTCGGCCAAGTACTTCAGCAGACGTTTGCGCTTGCCTACAGCCTGCAGTAAGCCGCGGCGAGCCATAAAATCATGCTTGTTTAGCTTTAAATGCGCCGTCAGTTCCTTGATGCGCTCCGTAAGTATCCCTACCTGTACGGCTGGACTGCCTGTATCTTTTTTGTCTCTCTGTAAGTCAGCAACAATCTTGCTTTTCTTTTCGGTTGAAATCATCTATTTCCAATCTGTTAGGTAATAAGAGTTTGTGATGGCGTTACGCCTATATTATCACAGCCGCCCCTGTTAGGCAAGTATTAATTTAGCTAGACAACTTCCAGCACGTGTTAGCTGACGAGGATTAAAGATTATTCCGTCCATACTATGAAAGGGTGCAACGGCTTAAGCAGCCCGACTATATCCCTCAGGGGTGGTTCATACTCTGGCTTGAAACCGGGGCTTGTACTCTGCACAACTAAATGTGCACCTGGGCCGTCATTTTCATACCAATATAAGCTGCCGACCGGAATGCTACTTTTTTCGCCCACTACCAGCCTGCGTTCATGACGTACACCTTCGGCCAAGTCTACCGCTATAAGCCTGCCCAGCCCGTCTAATATCCTGTCATTAAAAGGTTCGCCGGTTATAAGCACGCACGGTTCAGTCGCCGACCGGACGGTCATCAGGACACGGTCGTCCGGACCAAGACCAGGCCCAGCCACGGGGATCATGTCAAAATCTACGTTATCATGCTGAAAAGTCTCCGGCTTGCCAGCGGTTTCGTCTTTACCTAAAAATTCCTCATAAGACATGACAGTACTATATTATATCACTATTACTGCGTATTAGCAATACCCGAGAGGCCGATTTGGACTGTTTCGCCGCCAAGGTTGCGCACAAAGTAACTGTCATGAGAGATATAGAGAATGGCGCCGTGGTACTGCCTCAGGGCATCCTCCAGCTCCTCAATACTAGGCAAATCAAGATGATTGGTCGGCTCGTCCAGGATAAGCATATGCGGGTCGTTAGCTAACATCTGGATAAGCTGGAACCGAGCTTTTTGGCCGCCGCTGAGACGGGATATCGGCATCTCCCCATCCGTAGCCGGGTTAAACAAATAGTCGCCTAGGAACTGCTTGATCTTTTGCTCATTGATAATCAGCCCACTGTCACGGCAAGCCTGTTCGATGGCATCGTGCAGGCTCATATCCAGATACTTTGAGTCAATTTCTTGTTCGTACACACCGATACTAATAGCCGGTTCGATGGCTATGTGTCCACCGTATTGCTCAGACGCTGTTTTTGAATCTGTCGCTTTGGCTAATATAGCCTTAACCAGTGTTGATTTGCCAGCTCCGTTACGGCCGTGTAGACGCAGGCGTTCGCCTTCACGCAAACTAAAACTCACATCCTTAAAAAGCGGCTGGCCTCCGTAACCCAAGCTTATGTTGCTGACCTCCATCAGTAATCTGTCCGATTTGGTGTCCTGGCTTCGTGTCCGGACTTTGATGTTGCGCGATTTATGCTCTTGGTAGGCGCTGCTCATTTTGGTGTTCAGACCAGTCACTGACTCGCGGTCAATCCAGAACGACGGCTTATCTTTGCCCTGCAGTACATTCAACTCCGTTTCGGCCTTGGTTTGGAGAGATTTGAAACGCTGGATCGTGCCAGGATCACGTGAGCGTTCCTTGAGCCGGCGGAAACGGATGACTTCTTCTTTGAGATTAGAGATACGGCGCTGGGTGATTTCGTATTCGTTAACCGCCGAAACGACTTTGTTGGCATTGATACGCAAATAATCATCGTAGTTGCCCGGAAAGTTAAACACCTGCCCATCACGAATTTCCACAACTAAATCTACTGCCCGTAACACATCCCGGTCATGAGTAATAACAACGACTGCGTCTTTGGTCGTATTGAACCAATCCAGAAATACTTCTTTGGCGGCATAGTCCATATGGTTAGTCGGCTCATCAATCAGGGCCAGATCAGCCCGGGCATGCTGAACCTTGACCAGCTCAATGAATCGTTTCTGGCCGCCGGATAGGTTGCCCAATGTACCGTTAATCTGTTCCTGGTTTAATTGGTAAGCCAGCAAGCTGCGAACTATTTCTTCTTCAACCATGAAATAACCGAGCACGTTAAAGCGTTCCAGTGCCTCGCTGTATTCATGCAATTTTTTCATATTGCTGCCCATTGTTTCCGGATAGGTATCCAAAATGTGTTTGAGCTTGGCATACTCCGGCAGGTCATCCAAAATATAGGCGAGTACGGGCAGTTGTTCATACCCATGAAGCTCCTGGCGCGAATTAATTACTATAAGGTTTTTCTTAAACTCAATTTCGCCAGCATAGTCCTTGTCTTCCCCGGTCAATATATGGAATAAGGTCGTCTTGCCGCTGCCATTGCGTCCAATTAGACCAACTTTTTCATGGGCGCGAAGCTGAAACGACAAATTCCGGTAGAGAATTTTGTCGCCAAACGATTTTTCGGTAACCGAGATACTGGCAATCATAGCGTCCTGCTAGTCTACCGTGTCCGCAGACCGGCCACAATGCGATCGACTGTCAGGCCATCCATATTGAGAGCATCTTTAACGTCCCAGCTGGCAACACTCACGCGGCGGAGTCCGGACATATAAGCGCCCGTTCCTAGACACGTGCCGATGTCTTCTGCTAATGTCCGGATATAGGTACCGGATGAGACACGAGCGGTAAATTTAATATCAGGATAGGTGTAGGACGTTAACTGCAAGTCGTAAATTGTTACTTGCCTGGGTTCAATATGCACTTCTTTACCTGCCCGTGCCAGTTTATAGGCGCGTTGTCCGTTTACCTTAATCGCCGAGTACGCCGGCGGTATTTGCATGATTTTACCCGTAAACTGCGCTAAGGCTGATTGTATGGCCTCGGCGATGGGTTGAATATCTGAAATTGATTTTTTGTCGCCCTCGTCATCACCGGTCGTGCTGGTTTGGCCCAAACGCATGGTCACCTCATAGGTTTTATCGGCTTTACTAAATTCATGTGCCCGTTTGCAATAATCGCCCAGCACTAACACCAAAAGCCCCGTAGCCAGCGGATCCAGCGTGCCGGTATGCCCCACTTTAGGCTTTTTTATACCCGCTTCGTGTTTAATAATGCCTCTTACCTTGGCTACCACGTCAAAACTGCTCCAGCCAGAGGGCTTATCTATCAGTAAAATACCGTCCATAGTTTTAGTATAGGCCAAGGGCTTGCCGGAAGGCGGGATCGGCAGGATCACCCATGAGACCGGCAATGCGGCCTAGCGGAAAGGTCCGTAGCCCTTGCGGTTCGCCGGCAGCAGTAAATTGCTCGCCGGCAATATAAAATCCCGGATTTTCCGGAGCAATTCCTTCTTCGGGTTTGCCCATGTGGCCCTCGTGCACCCCATAATATATATCCTTAGGCTTAAACAACCGCTCGACCGCTTCTACACCGAGGCCCTGTTTGTCATAATGAATGCCTGCTACTAATCCGGCCACAGGAATTTCCGTGACGCGAACTCCCGCTAAAAATGCCACGTCTACTGTGGTCGCAAATGACCGAGACCCATAATCACCGGCGTAGCCGACAACTCTTAAAAGCAACCTCCCTGCCTCCTCATTTACGCCTAACGGCTTTAGGGGCACCGGATGGACAAACCGATTAGGGTTGGCGCCACTGCGCAGGCGGATGGGTTGGCCAAGAAGCGAAATATTAACTTCTGTAATGCGCGTATACTCAGACTGAATTAACTCACTGTCTGTCGCAGCTTCAGGGAACCCACTAGATGTAACCATATGCTTATTCTAACATACTTACGCCGTTTTTACAAATTACGGCGCGCTACATTATGGTGGGGTCGTCACTGCCGGCAGGTGGTGCCATAGGCGGCATCATGGGCGGCGGTACGGGTGGCGGTGCCGTAGGATCACTGACCGAGCCCGATAACTGCGCGCTGTCTTCTTGATCCTGTGTTGATGTTGGTACTACTACTGTGGGCGGCAAACCACGCCCAGACGGTACGACACTGTCAACTGCCGGAACTGTTGGGATCGGTGGTGGTAGAGGTAACGAACTATCGGCGAAAGCCGAGGCGGGAGATGTGTTAACGGCTGGGATATCACCGAGGTTTAAATCCATAGGTTGGGCGTTTAGGGATTGCACCGGCTCTAGAATTTGGGGGGTGGTAGCACTCATGGCTTGCGATACGGCATCACGGGCCGCATCCACATCAGTATCTGTGGGTATTGGCGGCTGAGGTTCGCTTGTTACCGGCTCTGTTACTTCCATGGGCGCGCTAGATATAGATTTTTCTAAATCAGCCAGCGTCTGGGGAGCGGATTCGGTCGCAGGAAGAGTTGGTAAGGGTGGCACCGCATCGGAAGAAGACTGACCTGAATCTGCCGGAGCTGGAGCCATATCGTCAGGAGCGCTTGAAGGCTCAGGATTAAAGTCACTCAATGGCAAGGCAGGTAACGTAGCTGCTTCTGTTTCATCATCTGATGATTCAATGGCAGGAGTAGGCTCGGTCACATCTACCTGCGTTGTAGCCGCGGCGTCCTTGTCGTGGCTTAGTAGCGGTCCCCCGTTATTCAGGGGTCCCAAAATATCCGTAGCTGGTTCCAGGCTTTCGGGGTTACTGTTGGCAGTTAGAGTCCCGCCCAATGTAGGTGGCTCAAGGATAAAGCCCGAATTACCGGATTCCGGGCTTGGAGAGATTTCCTCAGTCGGTTCAGGGATTTCGGGCAACGCTGCTTCTTCCGGTTTATCACTGGGGTGAAGCCTCCCCTCGTCGTCAATGTGAATTTGCTCGGGTGGCGGAGCTGGCTCATCTTCGGCAGGAGCCTCATCCTCAACCTCAGAATGGAGCCCAAGATCTTTTAGTTGTTCGTGGTCTATTTGCAAGGTACCGGCCGGCGATTCAGCGACTGGAGGCGGCATAGGGTCACCTTCCTGGTGTTGGTCAATCTGAGGCAACTCCAGAGCTTCGTCTTCCGCCGGAACCGGAGCCGATACCGACGTAGCGGGTGGCTGCAATTGGCTGGCAACGAGTTGCTGGTTAGCTCCGGCTGACATAAGTTTGGCACTAACCTGCATTGTTTCAGAACTTGTTTTTTCGTTACTAAACCGGTTGGTTTCAGCTACGATACCGGTCAATAGCGCAGTAGACATCTGGTTATCCAGGACATCAGCCTTGATCGCCAAGCCAAGTTGCGTGAGCATTTCGCATAAACTGCTCGCCGCCTGGTCAGTCCAGTTGATACTGCCTAGCGACACATCACCCTGATTACTCATACCTATCACCGTTGCATCATGTAGAATACGTCCATGAGCCGTAATTGCCTGATCTAAATCTTCCTGTTTTTGGACGCCCAGCGCCATAACGACATCTACATTAAAATCACCTTGGCTGAATTCCAGGTCTTTATCGCTTATTGAGGTCATGTACGGTGTAATAAAAATCTTGACCATCTGGTCTTCGACCTTATAGCGAAGCTTGTCAGCCTTGGATTTGTCCAAAGCAATAATAAAATCACGGAGTGAGTTGGGGCTTTTTTCTAATGTTTTTTCCGGTTGCAAGAACTGGATGGTGCTAGGAACGGCGCCACTAAAGACGGCAGTAGCATGTTTGCCCAGTTTATTAAGAAGCAGCGTTAAGCCGATAGCACCAGCTAACTGATCCACAGACGGATTGGTGCTTACCGTTACCAATATATTTGTCGCCTGGTTAAGACGATCAGCAATCTGATTTTTTTGAGTATCCATTTTTATTTTTTGATCCTACGCAGGGCAGATTAGCATAAACGGCAAGCCTTGTCCACTGTTAAAGTGCTTATTCCTTTACAACCAAAGCCTAACAGGGTATATTCAGAGACGATAACCATTAAACATAAGCAGGATAAAATATGCCAATTATCAAATCAGCCAAAAAACGCGTACGGGTTGCCCGTAAGGCGACCGTCCGTAATGTCAAAACAAAGCGTGGCCTGAAGGTAGCGCTAAAAGCCTTCCACGCAAGCCTCACCAGTGGTAAAAAAACAGCTGCAGCCCACTCAAAAGCTCAAAGCCGTCTGGACAAAGCCGGTAAAAAAGGCGTTCTACACAAAAACAAAGTAGCCCGCAAAAAGAGCCAATTATCTGTTAAGGCAAAAGCCGCAGCCGGTGTTACCAAGCCCAAAGGCGCCAAAAAAGCCGTTACTAAAAAGCCAGCTGTCAAAAAAGCTGCCCCTAAAAAGGTCGTAGCCAAGAAAACCGTGGCTAAAAAACCGACTGCCAAAAAGTCCCCTGCCAAGAAAACAACAGCCAAGAAAAAATAGCCTCTATCTGCTTGCTAACCCCGACAGATGGTTAGAATATAGGCCTGTAAGGCGTCGTCGGCGTCAGTAGAGGTAGTCTTAATATGTAGGTCTAAGTCCAGAAGCTGGCTTATTAATTGCGTGACTCGCGATAAGGCTAGTTCGCGGGCTATGTGCCGACTTTTACGGACCACGAATGGGCTAAGCTTGGCTTCTTTGGCAATTTCAGCGTCACTACGCTGCCCAGCACTAACAATTAAAGCTACGACGTGTAGCTGCCAGGCTAGCATACCAATGATAGCCAGCGGCTCAGTCTTACCTGCCCGCTGCTCCTGATAGATTTTAAGAGCCTTTTTAGCATTACCGGCAAAGGCTGCGTCCAAAAGCTGAAAAATAGTGCTTTGGGGCGTCGGCTCCGTTAACAAATCTATGCTTGTACGGTTAATCTTGGGGCTGTAGGTCAAAAGTTTGGCTAGCTCACTGCTCAGTAATTGCTGGTTTAGCCCGAGCCGCTCAATAAGATACCCGGCGTCAGGCCGTCCCAATACGCCACCCTGGTTTTTAGCTTGCTCAGTCAGCCATTGTATTAAGCTGGCCTCGTCCGGTTAGTTAAACTCTTTATAGTCGGTGTTTTTTTGCAAATACTTATAGTAAACAGACCGTTTATCGAGTTTTGGCTCATGAATAATAAGGTCGGTCGTTTCGGGCAGATTAGCCAGGAGCTGTTCGACATGAGCGACAAACTCTTTATTGACCCCTGGGTTCCTAAGTACTACCAGCTTTTTGCTGGCCAGAAACGGCAAGCTTTCTAACGCTTCCCGCATTTGATCATACTCAGCTTCTTCCCCATCAAAGCGCTGCAAACCCATATCGGTGTATTGCGTCACAAAGTCTTTAACCAGCCGGCTCAGTTCAGCTTGAACAAGAAAATGATTACTTCCCGTCAGCGTGGTTATCATAAGGATTGCCCGTTCATAGATTATTCATTGTACATTGGCGCTTCATCGTTGAACATTCATTACGTCGGCTTCTGGCAATGCGGGCATGTGTGGGTGCCACGGCCGGCTACACGGGTTTTTATAATGGTGGTACCACAACGCGGACATGGTTGGCCGTCACGACGGAATACCCGTGCGAAGCTGAGGTAACTGCCCTTCTTGCCTTCGGCATTCACATAGTTTTTATCCGAGGAGCCTCCTTTTTCTATGGCCAAATTCAAAATGTAGCGAACTTCCTTATATAAGTTATCTGTTTGTGTAACCGAGAGGTTCTTTACTAAGGTAGCGGGGTGGATTTTGGCTCCCCACAGCGATTCATCGGCATAGATATTCCCTACGCCGGCAATAACCGACTGATCCAGCAACGCGGCTTTAATATTTGTGTTCGGCCGCCTCATTAAACGTTCACGGAAGTCTTTGTGGGTAAAATCTTTGGCCAGCGGTTCCGGCCCGACCTTCATAAAGAAGCTGATATGGGGCACTTCAGAGGTTGGATAGAGCTTGATCCAGCCAAACTTGCGTTGATCGTTAAAGAATAGCTTGCTGCCGTCAGTAAACTCAAGCGTTACACGCGTTGATTTATCCGGCAGTTTTCCAACTAGGGAGTCGCCGGGATGACCACCACCAAAGGCCACCTTGCCCCGAAAAACCAATTGTCCAGTCATTTTGAGGTGGATTACTAAACTGTATTCGGTGCTAAGATCAATTAGTAAAACTTTTGCTCTACGTCGCACGCCAATGATTTTTGCGCCAGCCATGTATGCCTTGACGTCCGCCGCTGGATTGGGGAAGCCCTTTTCCCAATCATGTTCGATATGCGCGATGACCTTGCCCGGCAATAACTTGGCAAGTCCAGACCGTATTGTTTCAACCTCGGGGAGCTCTGGCATAGTGCTTTTATTGTAGCAAGCTACAGATCGTTGCGGACTATCTGCCCGCTACGCTTGGCGGCCGCAAGTTGCCTAGAAAATATGTAGCAACCAGCGAGCAAATACACGAGATTAAGTGCAGTAGCGAGTATTATTTTATGTACTTCGTAAGAAGCGCCGGCTTGAAGCGCCCTAAGCCACTCAAAGAAATAGGTTACGGGGAAAAGATAAGCAACCGGCTGGATAACGGCCGGCAGTACGCCCACTGGGAAAAAAACAGCACAAAGCGGCTCAATGGCATAAATGGTCGCCCAGGTTAACACTTGGATTTGCGTGCCGTATTGAAACACAAGCCCAATCAACACCACACCAATCGCGACTGAAAAAATTACCATATTAATATAACTGAATAAGACCGGAAAGGCTCCGAGCCGCAAGACACTGACGTGAAATACGTACCTGGCAATGATAAGAGCGTTCACGAAAATAAATAACGATTTAATGACCGCTGTCATTACATGGGCACAAAAGTATTCGCCAACCCGGATAGGAGCAATGAACATATTACTCAGGTTATGCGACCAGACATTCCACATGCTGCTTACAGATGTGCTGTACTGCGTAATTCTAATTACCTCCCAAAAAATAACGGCCACTAATAAACTTTGGGCTTCAAAACCTTTATTACCCCCCTGTGACAAATATCTAGATATAAAGCCAAACAACAAAATGTTAATGGAGGTAAACACAAAGACGTCAAAAATTACTTCCATCGAACCTTTGGTGAGATAGAGATCTTGCAGCAATACTGCCCGGATATTACGCCATTTCATTCTTCGCTTGTCTCCCTGGCAATTTGTAAAAACAGGTTATGCAAGCTTGGCAAGTCCTTTGGCACGGCTTCTTTAACAATCTTCCCGTGCGACATAAAAATCACCCTGTCACATATTCGCTCTACTTCATGCAAATTATGGCTTGTATACAAAATGGAAAGTTGCCGTTCCCTCCTAAACTGCTCTATCATACTTAGTACCTTGTCGACAATATCCGGGTCAAGCGAAGCCGTCGGCTCATCCATTAAAACCAGTTCCGGATCGTTCAAAAAGGCTTTTGCAAGGTTAACGCGTGTCCTTTGGCCGGCGGAAATGTGCTGGTAACGTTCATTTTTAAGATGCAAAACGCCAAAAAAATCCAGCAGTTCATCAATTTTATGTTTAGATTTTTTGACATTATAGGCGACCGCAAACACATGCAAATTTTCCCGAACGGAAATCATTTCTTGTAGTGTATTAAAGGCAGAGAGGTAGTTGATGCGTTGCAAAACTTCCAGTCGGTGTTTGTTAAAATCCTTGTTAAAAAACCTGATTTGACCATCCGAAGGAGTAAGTAACCCCAGCAACATCTGTATCGTACTGCTCTTGCCCGCCCCGTTAGGGCCTAACAGGCCAACAATTTCACCTCTGGCAATGGAAAAGTCTATATTATTTACGGCCACGAACTTGCCAAAACGCTTGGTCAAACCCGTAACTTCTAAAACCGTTTCACTCATTTGGTGTGTATTGTAGTGGGTTTGAGGCAACAATACTATTGCTTAGCAATGGTATCAGGCCACGTCAGACGGATTAACAAAGACCATCTCTTGGCTTACAGTCGCAAAACCTAAAGATTGCAGATCAAAACCTAGAATATGGGCGCACTCTGCTTTTGTTCCTTGGTTAGGAACTTGTCCGTCAGGCTTGATACGGGATGCATCTATATAATCTTGCAAGGCTCCCATCATAACATCCCTTTCTTCGCCCCAAAAAGCAGGGACTGTGGGAGTGTTCTCGTCTAGCTCATATACTATTCCCAGTAATCTTTCAGCTATTGGGTGTTCGGGACCTAAGGAATACCTAGCTGCGGCACTGGCTGCAATAATCTCACTATTTCGTTTCAAAACTAACCGTTCACTTCTTGCTGGTTTGACCGACATATTTGTTTATCCTTGCGAGATATGAAATCTAATCTATACATCTGACTATAGTCCGAGCATAAGCGTTGTCAATGATTAAGCCGGCCTGTAATATAAATTACATATTTTATCTCATACGAGGTATTTTTTAGGTGGGGTACAATACTAACATGACAGATTCGATTAAAGACTTGTTGCTGGCTAAAGATTACGACGAACCACCGGAAATAAAAACGGTAAAGGGTTTTTTACGCACCCATTATAGTTCTGACTGCCATGTTACCGTGCAGTCACAGCAAATTATTATCGCTGTTAAAGGCGCTGCCCTGGCCGGTGCATTAAGACTGCGCCTGCACGAGCTCCAAACCCTATGCCATACTGATAAACGGCTAGTTTTAAGAATAATCAGCTAGGCTTAGAGCTATCCAGAGTCACTCACAAATGGCGTAATAACAGCTGCAGTTCAGCCTTGAGATGGCTTAAATCCTGGTAATGGACAGCCTGCATACCCAGGCTGCGGGCGGCTTCACAATACCCCTCGCTGTCATCTATGAAAACACATTCTCCTGACTGAACACCCAGTTGGTCTGCGGTATATGTATAAATATCGAGGTCAGGCTTGGTCATGCCTACATCGGCCGACACCACAACCGCGTCAAATAAACTTAGCTGCTCCGGGCTTAATTTACGGTTTAAAACACCGGTGTTGGCATTGCTCAAAATAGCTAGCCGATATTCCCCTGCAAGCTGTTTTATATATTCAAAAAGTTCTTCGTTGGGCTTATCGGCTCCAGCGACTACCTCCTGCCAGACTTGATCAGATATCCCAAGCTGGCGAGTAATCTGACGAGACATTTCGGCGGAGGTGATTAATCCCATGCTGGCATTATCCAGTATCTCAGTTATAAACGCTCTGTCTTTAAGCGGATCGCCACCTGCCTGCCGATAAGTTTCTTTGAAGCCGCCACCAACCAGCACCCCAAAACAGTCAAAAATAATAGCCCTAATCACAGATTAACTGTACCAGATGGTTACAGCTGGACGCCAGTTGTGAGCTTGAAGTAGTCAGTAATCTGATTTTTGAACAACTGGGCAACTAGTGTCGGGTTACCAGAAAACGGACCGTCGGCAGTCAAACAACTATCTGACCAGGTGCGCATAACTTCTTGCCCCTCGGTCAGACGATAAATATAACGGTCGCCCAAGGGACAGACTCCCCTTTCGTCAACCAATTTTACCGTGCGTTCTTTGCCAAAGTTAGCCAGATCAAGCGCCCTTGTAAACGCCTGGAAGGCTTCGGGGGTATTATTGTATTCCTGCTGGCGTATCGGGATTAACTTGTAACCATCCAGAATTTCGATAGTCCGGTTGCGGCGAGTTACGGTGATACGAATCGCCTTAAACTGGTCCTCGCCGACTATGCGCCCTTGCATGGTCCAGCTAATACTGGCCGCGTCGTTATCGGCATAATCCGATATCTTGGTAATACGCGAGGCCGCGGCACTACTGCGGGTCGTAGTACCGGTACTTCGCCCAAGAGTCACAATGGCGATAATTGCGAACACGATGATTAAAAATATTGCGATTGCGTATCTCATAACACCTCAAATCCAGACTAATAATAACACAAATTCGTGCTAAATACAATACTTGTTTTGAACAATCTGTTGCCCCTACAACAGATGGGCGATGCCTTCAGTCAGTTCATCTTCTACAATTTCTGCCAGCGGTCGATTATTGAGCTTAACCTCTTGGCCTTGGCTGTTCAGCTTAATATTTATCCAGTCGTGGCCGGGATTTGAGCGTTGTTGAAAGGGTACGCCCCGCTTCTGTAAAATTTCTGCTATTTCGCCAAAATTAGGGTAGTAAAATTCCATATGGTCCACTCCTATCAGGGTTTCGCTTGTTTTGTCTGGGCGCGGCTCCATAATTTCTGCCCACGATACATCGCCCATACTACCCACCGGTTGGGCTGAGGTTAGCAGCAGCGCCGCTAAATGCCTGCCATCCAAATACACCTGGGATGCTTGCCGCGCATCAGCCAGCAAATCCTGAAGTCGGTATTCATAGTCGTCCGCGTCCGCACATTTTATGGCTATGTGGTCAGCCTTTTTAAACCATGTAGGCGGCAGTTCGTTCCGAATTATAAAATCTTCCAGGCTCTGCGCATACTCCGCGATGGCGTCTTGGTAGTCAAACATTTAGTTGGCAAAAGCCTTATGAATTGCCGGGTGAATATGTTGCTCGGTAAGCTGTAAGGCCAAGTCTTTACCGGCCCATTGCACGGCAACGTGTTCATTACTAAACTGTGGTTCACCCTCAAAATCGGCGTTGACTCGATAAAAGATAAGCACCAGGCTTTTGTCGCCATCAATATCCCAAGGCAAGCGATGGGCATACAACAGCTCGCCCGGTTCAATATTTTTAATATTTGGCAGCTCTTCTTTTAACTCCCGCACCAACGCCTCTTCAATCGTTTCACCGGCATTAATGCGGCCACCCGGCATTTCCCACATATCACGTCGGCCTTGGGCTTTGTTGGCCCGCAATACCAAAACCTTGCCTTCCCTAACAATTACGCCTTTAATACCAACATAAAAAGTCTTCATAGCCTGCTCTTTACTTTATAGGAGTTGCTTCTCGGCACAAGCTGCGGATTAGTCAAGACTTATCCTGTCTACTTTCATGGGCCGCTCCAGCTTGGATGCCAAATCTTCAAGCGATAAGCCGTTAAACTCGTACGCTAGCCAGGCTGGTTTTGGGCGGGTGTATACTACCCTTTCAATTCCAGCCCATGTCGCACAACAAAAACACATGACGCACGGCTCGTCGCTACAATACATAACGCACCCTTCCAGACGATTACTGCCGAGTTTCTGGGCGGCACTCCTAATTGCCGAGACGCCGTCATGCGCCGACGGATCGTGATTTCCGTATACATGTTCGGTTTCAGCCGCGATGACTTGGCCGTCTTGTACGATTAGGGCCGCAAAATTATACGGAGGTTGTTTGGTGCTGGCCAGACTGATTGCTTTTTTCATATAATATTGGTCGGTTTTCATGTAGATGATTATACGCCGGGCGGCGGACGGCCGCTGGCTGCTTAAGCAGATCTTGCAACAACCGTGAAACGTCTTCATACGACCGCAGCCGATATTTAGCCAGTGTCTTGCCAGGTCCAACCTTTACGGTGTACGCATGGTCCGGCATAACCGTAAACATATCTTCATCGGTAAAATCATCGCCGATGCACAAAATAAAATCCTCGGTGCCGTACAGCCATTCTTTGACGATCTTTCCTTTGTTCGCGCTACCCATGGCCTTCAGCTCCAGGATCATATGGCCGCTATATAGGACCAAGCCATAGGTTTTTAGAATTGGGCGCAATACACGCTTTAAGATGGTGATATTTTTTTGGGCGTAATACGGTGGCGCCTTGCGGTAATGCCACACCAGCGAAGTTTCTTTTTCTTCCACTGCGGCTCCTGGGGTTTTAGCGGCGTACTTTTGGAGTGTAGGCAGCAAGATTTGTTTCCAGCCCTGGTTCAAAATTGGTTCGGCTTGCCATTTTTTGCCATACGGACGCACCAAAGCCCCATGTTCCGCGGCCAAAGTAGCTGGCAGCGCATCAAACCACTTTTCAATGTCTTTTCTGCTGCGCCCGCTAATGATAAGCAGATTATTGCGGACTTTCCGTGTTAGTTTTTCAAGCAGCGCGAAGACTGCCTTAGTAGGCTTGGCGTGTTTCGGCTCATCAAAAAATGGTGAAAGTACCCCATCATAATCCAGAATAATAGCCGGTCGCTCGGCATTGGCGAAGTCATTCAGCAATTGCCGGTAATACTGGTCCTTTAAACGATGGGTCCTAGGCTGCAAAACCAGGCTGGAAGATTGTAAGGTTTGGGCAAATTTACGCTTCCACTTATGGATGGTGTTGTCGGCCAAATGTTTCTGCATATCGTTTAATCGTTGCTGCAATTCAGCGGGCGTCATGGTCATGGCCTTGGTCAGCCCTGCCACAAGTGAAGCCTGCTTTTGGGGGTTAACCAGCAAGGCATCGGTGAGTTCCTGGGCGGCCCCCGCCGTTTCGCTTAAAATAAGCACGCCCTTTTTATTGGCTTTGCTAGCCACGTATTCCTTGGCCATAAGGTTCATACCATCACGCAACGGGGCTATAAAGGCCACGTCAGCGAGCTGATAATAGGCCGGCATCTCTTCAAACGGAATCATTTTGTACATATAATTGACCGGCATCCAGTCAGCGGTACCAAAATCAGTGTTAATCCTGGCCACCAACTTTTCTACATCTTCTTTTAATTGCCTGTAGACGGGTATGTCCGTCCTGGAAGGCACAGCGATCATGATCATAATTACCTTGCCATGAAACTGTGGATTGCGTTTTAAAAACTCACGGTACGCCTGCAGTCGCTCTATAAATCCCTTGCTTGGATCAAGCCGTTCACAGGCCAGAATAACTTTGTACTTGCCGAACTTTTGCTTTAATTTTTGGTAATTGGTTTTCACGATTTCAGAGTTGTTAGCTTCGGCAAACTTTTCATAATCGATACTAATCGGAAAGTCTCCAACCTGTACTGCTCGGTTGGACAATATAACCTGGCCGGCTGATGGAATACCCACGCGCAGTTCCCCGCAGGCATCGGTAAAATTCTGCACGTATTCCTGGGTATGGAATCCAATGAGGTCAGAGCCTAGCAACCCCTTGACTATGCTTTTGCCATGCGGTAATTTGGCAAACTCCTTAATCGGAGGAAATGGGGTGTGTAGAAAAAACCCAATAACTTCGTGGGGGCGGCTGAGTCGTATCATTTGTGGCACCAGCATCAGTTGGTAATCATGCACCCATACTGTGCTGTTCGGCCTGGTTACGCCCATGACAACGTCCGCAAATAGCAAATTTACGTGTTTATAGGTTGACCAGTATTGATCGAGTTTGTCCTCCGCTACTGGCAAGCTGTGAAAAAAGGGCCATAACACTTCGTTAGAATAGCCGTTATAGAACTCGTCGGTCTGTTTCTTGGTTAGGAATACGGGATAGCAGTTGCGCTTGCGAAGTTCAGTGGTAATTTCGTGTTTCTCGTCTTCGGTCAAATCTTCTGAATTTAGGCCGGGCCAGCCAATCCAGATATTTTTTCGGCTTTTAGTGTACGACGCCAAACCCGTCGCCAGGCCACCCACACTCTGGTGAAACTCTAGCCTTCCATGTACTTTCTTAACACTAAAAGGTAACCGATTAGAAACTATAATCATAATTTACTAAGCTAGCAAAAGCTTGTCCCTATTATTAACCAAAACGTATTGCTGTTCTGCGAGATAATTCTCATTCTCTGTGCTGGCAATCACTGACTTACCTCACCTTTTACGCGTTTACGGATCTCTTCTATAGCAACGCTGTAAATGTATGGATTACGCCCAGCATAGTATTTCTTCCAGCCCGGTTGGTTCAGCTCAGCCTGTAACTGATCTGCTGAGAGCCATTTGGCGTTGGTAACTTCTGATTGTTGCAGCGTTAATTGATCATCAGTTATCTCGGCCGATAATAGAAAGATCCAATCATGTTCCCGGTGCATTTTGCCAGTCATCATTTTGGCCTCGTCCTTACAGTGTCCCAGCTGGATAAGTTCACCGGCTTTTATATTCACTCCCAGCTCTTCACCGGCCTCACGTACTGCCGTTGTTATGGGGTCGTCTCCGGCGCTTATGTGCCCGCCTACTGAAACATCCCACACGTCCGCGTACAGTTTTTTGTCTGGCGCCCGGAACTGTAATAGCACTTCTCCTTTGGCGTTATAAATCCAGATAAAAGCCGTCCCATGCCACAGTTCCTGATCATGTACCACCGATTTTGGCAGTGATTTGCCGGTTTTATTACCCAGCTCATCTAATACATCGTATTGTTCTTCCACTATCGATTTACCTTACCTATTACTACACTCAGCACAACCTCGTCCCCATTCTTGAATATTTGGTAGCCCACGGATTGGTCTTATTCATGTTACGTGGGTCGGATCCCACGCGGTTCGGAAACCCTTGTCCAGGGTTTTAAGCTTAGCCATATCTTGCGCGTCTAATGAAAAGCCAAAAACATCAATATTCTCTGTAATACGATCTGGATGAGCAGATTTTGGCAATACCACAAAGCCCTGCTCAATGCACCACCTAATCATTATTTGGGCAGTGGTTTTGCTATGCTTGCTGGCAACTTGCTGCAAGGCAGGGTCGTCCATGTGATATCCATGCGCCAGCGGCGAGTAGGCTTCCAGCACAATTCCGTTTTGTTGGCAGTATGCAACCAATTCGGGTTGTTGCAAAAAAACATGCAGCTCTACCTGGTTTACTACCGGCTTAACGCTACACTCGCGGAGCAATTCCTCAAGGTGTGCCACGGTATAATTACTGACCCCGATTGCTTTGGCTTGGCCTTTTTTAAACTTCTCTTCCATTTTGTACCAAGCCGGGCGGCGCTGATTGGTGACGGGAAAGTGGATTAACAAGAGGTCTACGTAGTCTGTTTGTAGTTTCTGCAACGACTCGTCAAAAGAAGGGTCGAATCCGTCCCACCAGAGGTTTTCGTTCCAGATTTTAGTGGTAATAAACACGTCCTGACGTGGCGTGCCCGCTTCTTTTAGAGCTGCCCCCAGGTAGGCTTCATTTGCATAAATTTGGGCCGTATCAAAATGCCGGTAACCTGCCTTTAGCGCATGCTTAACGGCCGCTTTGCACGTTTCTTCATTTTTATTAAGCCACAAGCCTAAACCAATTTGCGGAATAGCAATACCACTATTCAGCTTTAGATCGGGTACTGTCATAAATTTCTCCTATAACAATTATAACCTACTGTTCTTTACTTAACAGGAGTTATGAAAACTTTACTGTTAGTCAAGGTTGTTTAGGTTTGTGTTTTTTCACGCGGGCTTCCACCCAGCCATATGTTCAGAATACTGTTTACGATACCCAAAACACCTAAATCTGCAATGGCGGCAGCTACCGAAGTAACGGCCGCAGCCTCATGCTGGCGGTAAGCTCCGTTATCACCAGATGCCGTACTAGTATTATGGGGGTTGGGTATTAGCAATTTATCGTCCGCGTTTAGGCGCAAGGACGTGCTGACAGCTAATAACCCGGCGACATCAGCCCTTGTCATGATCCTGGCTTCGCTGGTTACTCCATCTATGAGAAAACCTTCACGTGAGCCAGCTAAATATAGCCCGTTCATATTAGCCAAACTATCTCATATTACTGTCAAAACTACAAACAGTTATTTGCCTCAAATTTCTTGTCTCTTGTGCGACCATCCTCAGTGTTAATTATAGTTCGCCCCAGTTTTTACCTATTGATGTATCCACGTCTAGTTTTACGGGGAGCTTGTAGATATTTTCCATGGTTTCTTTTAGCATGGCAGCCATGCTCTCCGCTTCCTGTTCCGAACACTCCACCATGATGGAGTCGTGGATTTGAAGCAGCTGCATGCATTCAGTACCCGCGATCTTCTTATCAACGGCGATCATAGCCATTTTCATCAGATCGGCTTCTGTTCCCTGGATCGGCATGTTTATAGCGGCGCGTTCGGCAGCTTGGCGGACCATAAAGTTGGACGAATGTATATCAGGAGTCGGCCGGCGGCGGCCGAACAGTGTTTCGACATAACCATCGGTGCGCGCCTTTTCCTTAAGGTGGTTCATATAATCCAGCAGCGGCTTGCGCAGTTCAAAATATTTATCAATGAAACTTTTGGCTGCGTCATACGTCATGCCCGTTGCAATACTAAGGCCATGGGGGCTCATGCCATAAATGATGCCGAAGTTTACCACTTTTGCTTCCCGACGCATATTTTTGGTTACCTCTTCGGGGTCCCGGCCATAAACCTGGGCGGCGGTCATAGTATGGATATCCGCCCCATCGTTAAACATATCTATCAGCTCTTTGTCGCCTGCCAAATAGGCCGCCAAGCGTAATTCAAACTGGGAGTAATCGGCACTAACAAATAACTTGCCGGGTCCGGCCACGAATGCCGTCCGGATCTGTTTGCCCAGTTCAGTGCGGACGGGGATGTTTTGCAGATTGGGGTCCGTAGAGCTTAGTCGGCCGGTTTGAGCGATGGTGAGGTTAAAAGTTGTGTGCAAGCGCGAATTTTCATCGATTAACAACGGCAATGTGTCAACATAGGTATTCTTGAGCTTCATAACCTCGCGGTACTGGCTAATGAAGTCAACGATGGGGTGCGCCTCACGCAGCTTTAACAGTTCGCTGGCAGCCGTTGAGTAACCGGTTTTGCCTTTCTTGATTCCTGTGGCAGGTAGTTTCATTTTGACGAACAACACATCGGCCAGTTGCGAGGGGCTGCCGATGTTAAATTCCTGGTCGGCATAGCCGTAAATTTGTTGCTCAAGGTCGGAAACGGCGTCATTTAATTTCTCCGCCATTAAATGCAAGTATTCGGTATCCAGCTGAATACCCTCGTACTCCATACGGGCCAGCACCGGGATAACTGGCCATTCGATCTGCTCCGCCAACTTGCGTACTTTGGGCATTTTGTCCAAGCCACCGATCTGCTGCGAGTAAAGGGCGCTAATTATGGCGATAATTTCCGCCTCCGAACCAATCATTTCCTCCGGAGTAAGGTTCTCGAAGCTATGGCCATCGTAGCCCAAATCGGCGACAGCTAATTCCGTAAGCGCCTGTTCCCGGCGTAACGAATTAAGTAAAAAGGCACCTATCAAAACGTCATGGCCAACGCGCGGCAGGTCAATGCCCAGCCCAAGCAAGGCTTTAAGCGATGATTTAACATCGTATCCGATCAGTCTGGTATCAGCCGACAAAATATCTTTCAGTTTTTCGGCGACACGCGTCTGGTCTAGTGCCGCGAGGTCCAATGTGTACACGGTTTTGTTGTCACTACTTAATGCCAATACAAGCGGATTACGGCCATGTTTGCCAGCCGCAAAGCTGTGCACATAAAGTTGTTCAGCGTCTCGGATTTTTACTTCTGACAACTTTTGAGGAGTGTTAACGTACACACTTTTACCTACATCAACGGTGCTATGCTCACCTGCTGACTGTGATTCAGTAGCTTCTGGGACACGCATGACATCCGGCAGTTGACGGACTAAGGTGCGGAATTCGTACTTTTGCAAAATATCCCTGACCTTGGCGGGATCGCAGAGACGTCCATCTACTTCCTCCAGGTTCAGCTTCAGCGGCGCGTCTGTCCAAATGGCGGCTAATTTTTTGCTCAGGTAAGCCAGGTCTTTGCCGGCTTCCAGTTTCTTGCGCATACTGTCTTTGATCAATACCAAATTGTCATAGACCCCGTCCAGCGTTTCGTATTGTTTTAGGAGCTCAAGGGCACCCTTTTCGCCGATTCCAGGTACGCCAGGAATATTATCGGAGCTGTCGCCTTTAAGTGCCTTCATGTCCAAAAACTGCGTCGCTTTAATCCCATACTTGGCCTCAAAGCTTTTGGGACTATATAGTTCTATGTTGCTTAGGCCCGTTTTAAGGGCAAAAACGTGAATATGCGGGTCCACCAGCTGCAGCATGTCCAGGTCGGAGGTAATCAACATAGTTTCGATATCCTGTTTGGCCGCTTGGGTAGCCAGCGTACCCATAATGTCATCCGCCTCATAATCATCCAGCTCATACAGTGGCCAACCAAACGCGCCTAACAGTTCATGCAGAATCGGAATTTGTTCATAAAAGTCGGGGGGCGGTGGTTTGCGGCCTGCCTTATACTCCGGGTACAGCTCCAAACGCTTACGAATGTTAGTCTTTGGCTTGTCCCAGGCTACAGCGACATAATCCGGCTTAAGCCGTTTAATAACTTCCAGCGCCATAGTTGCGAAGCCGTAAACACCACCCGTGGGCGTACCGTCTTTAGTACTTAAACCCCCCATGGCAAAATAGCCGCGGTAAAAGACCGACTTGCCGTCAATAATGGCCAATTTCTTCTTGTTGGCCGGGATTACCTCGCTCATAGGTATGAGTATACACTTTGGCCTATCTGTGAGCCACCGTAACTAGGTGCTCGCGACTTCGTCATTGAATGGCACAAACTCAATCTGCAATTCGTGTCCTACGACCGCGGCCGCGGTTCCAATGCGATATAAAGCGTGCATGGCAGCTGTCGGCGCGGTTTCAAGTAAATCAGACAGCCCTCCCGGAGCAGCCATGTCCACGAACCCGGCGATAATCCTGACAAAAGTGTGTGGTTTCATCCCCAGCAGTGCCACCCTTTCCTTGGCAGCTTCATCCCAATTGGATGCTATGTCACTACCAGCCCTTAAAAGAGATGGATCCAATACACTGTGCATCAAGTCTACGGCTCTACGGCCTATATCATGAATAGTCCTAATGGCCACCTCGCGCGGGCTGTCCTTAAGTTCTGTCCTGGGGACTAACGCGGCTTTCAGCCGCCGATCAGCCAGTGCCGCGCATTGGGCTGCTCTTAAGGGGAACTTCCAATTGTCAGCATAGGGTACCGAACCCACGGATGTATAAGACAGCATCCTTAGTGCCTTATCAACACTTATGGGTACAATTTCCCAATACTCAGCAATGCGTGGAGCAACAACATCTTGTGGGTGGCCTGCGATTAAATCCTGCAGCCTTGGAATAATGGCACCATCAGCACCAATAAATTCCTGGTAGATACCTCTACCTAAATTGCTTGCCGTCTTGCTGTAATCCGTCATTTATTTATTTTATCAATGTATTTGTGCTGGTGGCAACTATAAGCTTTATGTAAATTTTGGTTTGAGTCTCGGCGCGCCGTGGCAGTAGCGTATACTTATAGTTAATATGGGTGGCGACAAACAGTTGGCTTATTATAGGCAGGATGGCAAAGCCGTACTGAATCAGCTCGGCTCGGATTTAAAACTGGGCCTGCGCAGTCAGGAAGCCGCTGACAGGCTGAAGCAGTACGGACCCAATAAGCTGGAAGAGCTCAGCCGCGAGTCCTTGCCACGTAAATATTTGCGCCAGTATAAAGATCTTATGATACTGCTGCTTTTAGCCAGCGCTATTATCAGTGCCCTGTTACGTGACGGCCAAACGGCAGCGGTCCTTTTGGCACTGGTTCTATTCAATACTATTATCGGCTTCAGCCAGGAGTTTAAGGCCGAAAAGCTAATGGAAAGCTTGGAAAAGCTAGTAGTTACCGAAGCCAAAGCCATCCGCGGGGGCGAGCTGGCTACCATTGCCGCCGCCGATTTGGTCCCAGGTGATATTGTCTATATAGAAGAGGGCGATAGCGTCCCGGCTGATCTGCGCGTCATCAGCGAGTCAGAGCTAAGTAGTAACGACTTTGCCCTCACCGGCGAAAGTAACCCCTCGCGTAAGTTTACCCATGCCATAAGTGACAGCGTGGAACTCGCCAACCGTCATAATTTAGTGTTCATGAGCACCACCATTGCCACTGGTCATGGCTATGGGATTGTTATCGCCACGGGCATGCAAACAGAACTAGGGCGAATAGCGTCTTTAAGCGCTGATACGTCAGCCGATCTCAGCCCTTTGCAGCGTGAACTCAATCATATTGCCGGCCGGGTGACCCAGGGAACAGTTATACTTTGCGCCATTCTGCTGCCAGGTATTATCTACCTTGGGATGGGAGTTAAATATGCCTTTTTATACGCCATTGCCATTGCCAGTTCAATTATTCCCCAGGGCCTACCGGCCGAAATTAATACCGGTCTGGCACGGGCAGCCGGTAAATTAGCGCGGGCCCGAGCCCTAGTCAAAAAGCTGTCCGCCGTCGAAACCCTAGGCGCTACAACTGTTATCTGTACAGATAAGACCGGGACGCTTACCAAAAATCAGATGACGGTAGAGCGGCTATTGATTGGCCATAGCGTATATGACGTTACCGGCACCGGTTACGAACCGATTGGTGAGATCAAAAATCGTCATGGCAAAACAGTTGCGGCAAATGATCTCAAGGAGCTTGCCCTCTTCTTTGC
The DNA here is from genome assembly GCA_025924835.1 of Candidatus Saccharimonadota bacterium. GTDB lineage: Bacteria > Patescibacteriota > Saccharimonadia > Saccharimonadales > JAICHO01 > JAICHO01. The sequence goes on from JAICHO010000001.1 coordinate 26,858, forward strand.
CTGCGGCGTCATGGCCAGCAACGCCCGTGTCTGCGGACCGGACGACGAGCACGCTACCTGGTATACCATAGGTGATCCCACTGAAGGGGCGCTGGTGACATTGGCCCAAAAAGGCGGCATAGATACCATCCACACCGATGACAATTCCCCCGAGCTCAAAGAGTTTGCGTTTGATTCAGCCCGTAAGCGCATGAGCTCGATCAGAAGCTACGGCCCGCAAAACAAACTATACGTCTTCGTCAAAGGCGCACCGGAAAATATTCTGCACCGGTGCGATGATATTTGGGACGGCGGACACGTGCGGTCCATTACCCAAAAAGACCGTGACATGATAGACCGGGAAAATCATGCGTGGGCTACCCAGGCTTCCCGCAATCTCGGTTACGCTTTTAAGGTTTTGCCAAAAGGGACCAATCCCAAAAAACTGAGCATGGAAGAAGCCGAAAGCGGCCTAACCTGGTTGGGCATGGTTGGTATGGTCGATCCTTTGCGGGAGGAAGTGCCAGGCGCTATGGCGGCGGCCCACCGGGCGCATATCAAAGTATCCATAGTTACCGGGGACTTCGCCGTTACGGCCGAGGCAATTGCACGCAAGGCCGGTTTGGCCAAAAAAGGCCAGGATATTATTGTCGTTAGCGGCGAAGAATTAAGACAGCTGGATGATGCGCGGGTGTTGCGACTGGCGACCCGTGGCGGTGTTATTTTTAGCCGTGTTAGCCCGGAGGATAAATTACGCATCGTAGACCTGGTAAAAGCCCATGACAACGTCGTAGCCGTCACCGGGGACGGCATCAATGATGCGCCGGCGCTAAAACGGGCGGATATAGGCGTAGCTATGGGCAAAACCGGTACGGACGTCGCGAAACAATCAGCCGAAATAGTACTATTGGATGATAGCTTTTCTACGCTTATCAACGCCGTTCAGCAAGGCCGAGTAATTTTTCAGAATATCAAAAAAAGTACGCTTAGTTGTTTTACCAGCAACTCGGCCGAACTGGTGGTAAACCTGGTCAGTCTGGCAGCCTTCGCCCTGTTTAAGGTGCCGCTGGCCATGAGTGTTATGGAAATATTAGCGATAGATATGATTGCCGAGCTGTTCCCCATTGCAGCGCTGGGCTGGGACCAAGCCGATGGCGAGTTAATGCATGACAAGCCCCGTAGTACGCACGACCATATTTTAAATTCTGCCACCATCGGTGATTTGTTGTGGTGCGGATTGCTGATTGGCGGCTTGGCATTTGCCAATTTTATTTTATTTTTCTGGCGACACGACTTGCCTGCCGCTCGGGCCGTTGCAACCAATCCGGCGCTTTATATGAAAGCGACTGCCCTAACCTACTTAACTATCGTGCTGTGCCAGCTGCTCAACATTTTGCAGCGCCGGTCCCGCCGTGGGCTGTTTACCCGCTACCAGTTCCACAATAGGGCCTTATTAATAGCCATGACATTTTCCCTGGTGTGTGTACTAAATATTATTTATAATCCGTACCTTAATGTATATTTTGGTGCCGGCCCCTTGCAGTTAACCGACTGGCTGTACGCTATAGGTGCGGCCGCAATCTTCATAGCCATTCGTGAACTCCAACGCTACGCCAACACTCACCACTCCCGCGACCAAGTGCTGGAATTGTTAGGCCAACAAAGCTAAGTTTGTAGTTCGGATTTGAGCTTCTGCAACTTATCAAAATAGATAATGCGCAGCTCACTCGGCAGCTGATTTATCGGACTCTCTGCGGGAATATTTGGAGCACCGGTATTCCTAAGGGTTTCGCGACCATACATACCAACTCTAAAGTTCCGTCCCGCCCTTAAACTAGCGCGCACCGTATCGATAGCTCGCGAGGCATACGTGCTACTTGTATTGAAGCCTATGCTGCCTGTCTCGTCTCCGGTTGCGCTCAGTACTTCTGATATAAATAGCATCATTGCGGCACTGTCAGGACGATTTTCCGGTTTGCGTTTGGGTTGACCGGTTTGCTCATCAATACCTTCAACCCAATCATTATCAATTCTGGCCAGCAATACGGGTATGCCATCAATTGAACCAATCTTTACTAACTGTCCGGTAGCTTCAGCTACCAGCTGGTGATTATTATGGATATCATATCCAAATGGTTGTATTTCATCGGCTTCATCTGCGACAAAACCTTCTTGCAGCTCCGCTAGCTGGCGCACCATTTCATATTCATCTGACGGTGCTATACCGTATTTAGTATCTAGGTACCCTAACTCATCAGGCCCTAGTTTCCGGCCGGGCCAGCCGCACATAACAATACTTCTCGTGCCCGGACCTTTTGATATAGCAAGTTGGGCTTCAACTTTCCAGGGCTTACCACCTTCTTGTACTTGATGCTCTGCATTACTTGGAATGTCCAAATGACCTCCCAGGCCAAATCGGCCGGCAATCTCACGAAGCGACTGCTCCTGCTCGACAGTTAAGGCAAGCCCCAAGGTATCGTCTCTGGCAACGCCTTCTTCGTGCATAGTACGCTCTTGAAGCGCGACCGCTGGATCCGTATTACGGTCACCTGTAAGTACCTCAATCGCGTCGCCTATCCATTCTTCGCGAACTGCTATATATGTCTCAATGCCGTCGCGGACATTTTCGTAACTCCCTGACATACTGCTCCTTCATTAAGGAGTATATTATACCATATCTGTCAATTTGTGTTAAGTCGTACGTGTTGTTATGTACTCGGCTAGGCCGCGTAAAAATTGTGTGCCCTCGGGTGCCCAGTGACCAGATCCGGCGCTTAATGAACTAATTGCTTGACGGGCATATTTTTTAGCGGCACTTTTAGCGTGCTTTAATGCTCCCACGCTTATTAGTATGTCTTTGCAGCGTTCAAATTCAGCTGTGGTTATATCCTGATTACCCAGCATTTTATGTAGAAAACTTGCGTCCACAGTTACAGCGTTCTCAAGAGCATATACCGTTAAAATAGTACGTTTGCCGTCCCGTATATCATCTATGGAACCGTCCAGACCGAAGGTATCGGAAATATCGTCAGAAATCTGGTAGGCTTTGCCGATATTGATGGCGTAATCCGTGATCGCGTCGGTAGCATGGCAATCAGCGCCAGCCAGCACCATTCCAACATGAAGCGGATTTAAAAAGCTGTACTGTGATGTTTTCCAGGCCATAACTTTTTCTATATCCTCCATACCAATGGAGTCGACAGCTTCGTGCATGATGTCGCTGGTTTGGCCATGAGCGGTAATTACCATGGTGCGATTAATGATTGATGACGCATTGAGACGCAAGTGTTCAGGCGCGTCAATGTTAGCCAGGATCATTTGGGCGGCATGAGCCCCCGACAAGGCAGCGTTAAGCGCTATTGAGACTCCAAAGTGCCCGCTATCCCCTGCCAAATGATGTTGTTGGTGATAATCACGCAGTACGACGTGGGCCGCCAGCCCCCCGCGGCGCACTACCGAACGGTCTTGTATGTCATCAATGATTAAAATGTAAGCGTGCAGCATTTCTATTGCCCGGGCTGCCTGTAGGATCATTTGCTGTTTTTGGCCACCGCACATTTGATAACCCACCATTGTCAAAGCACCCCGAACGCGCTTACCACCGCGGGATAAAATGTCCAAAAAGACATCTATCTCCAATCGCGCGTCAGTTCCGTACTGCTGCAGCGTAACGTCCTTAATGTGTTTACTGTACGTGGCAATATCGGCGTCAATGCTGTCTTTGCAAGCTTTTAATTTAGTCTCAAAGGCTTCAGTATCAGAACGATCCGCGGTTTTATTTGTAGGCATAGCAGGTCTAAATTATACGCTGTTAACACTTTTTTAGTACAATACCCTCTATGGATGAACAAAAAGTTATAGCATTTGTCGGCATGCCCGGATCTGGTAAAGGCACCTGCACAAGTTATCTGCACGAAAAGTACGGCTGGCCGGTTGTTCATCTTGGTAATATGTTGTATGAAGAGGTCCAAAGGCGCGGCCTGGACAATGTCAAAGACGAAACCTTTGTCCAAAAAGACTTACGTGACAAAGAAGGCCCAGCCGTGCTGGCCAAGCATGCTCTCAAGAAAGCCCGGGGCTATTTTGAAGCTGGCAATCCAGTGGTGGTGCTGGACGGCTTATACATGTGGTCCGAATATAAATACCTGGACCAAGAGTTAGGCGGCAACTTAACCGTTATTGCCATAACCGCCCCTAAAAAATTACGGCGCCAACGAGTCCTGGACCGTAAAGACAGCCATCGGCAATATACGTTGGAACAATTGATTAAACGTGAAATCGGCGAAATAGAAAACATAGAAAAAGGCGGGCCCATCGCCTATGCCGATTACACCGTCGTTAACGACGCCACCCCCGAAGAGCTGCGAGCGCAGTTAGATAAAATCATGGCCGATTTGCATTTATAACATTGTAAATAGCAGAAGACTTGATATTATTATCTAACTATTATGAGTGACCTCGGCTTAGAAGTGCCCCGCGGGAGTTTGGGCATAGCAGATACTGTGCAATGCATGGAACCAGTCCCACAATCCATGCATGTGGCTAACGTTGCCTTAGCGGCTGCAGTGGCCGGCATTGAACTTATCATATCTGACAATAGTCCTGCCCCGACCCTCTCTGCGATGCATCACACGGCCGATGGAGCTGCACCATTCCCGCGCAGGCGCTGGCTTGCACGCCCAGGCACACTGACGACCGCTTCTGGCATGGAACTTAAAAGCAGGCTAGAATTTGTCCGCCGCGATAGGCCTAATCGTAATTTACCAACTGCATTAGACGACGCGCTGCTGAGCCACGACCATGCTGGCTTTAGTGTAGCCTTCTCCAAAGTTACGCTTGAACGGCCATCACCCGTTATTGATACCGTGAGGACAATCGTGGGTATCCAGATGGATCATGCGCCCCACCATAGACAGCCTGAGGTTGAATTTATCAATGGTGGCGCCGGCCCTGTGGCTTTTAGCGGTCTACTGCTATTATTGAGGTCTGTAAGCCGCTCGCGGGTTGATTACTCGATCCTAGAAGATTGGCTTACCCATATAGAGGTGATATCTCCTACGCAACCCTTTATAGATCACTTCTCATTTGATCAAAATCTAGGTACGCCGCCAGAAGTTGTTTTAAGAGCACAACAAAATTTTGCAGCTATTACAGAAGTTATCGACCGCGCAACTATTTAATATAGTCGTGTAGCTTTTTAGCGTCTTTATGTTTGCGGAGTTTGGCGAGTGCTTTGGCCTCAATCTGGCGGATGCGTTCACGGGTCACCAAGAACTCCTGCCCCACTTCTTCCAGCGTGTGGCTTTTGCCATCTTCCAACCCAAAACGTAGTTTCAATATCTTTTGCTCGCGTTCCGTTAGCGCCCCCAACATATCTTTGACATGTTCTTTTAGCAGCTGGTTCGTAGCCGATTCTTCGGGGCTTACGGTGTCTTCGTCCTCAATAAAATCAGCCAAAACCGAGTCTTCTTCGTCGTCACGCACAGACGCGTCTAGACTGGAAATATCCTGTTTAATCTTCATGATGTGTTCGACTTTTTCAACCTCAATCTCCATGGCCTTGGCAATTTCCTCATTGGACGGTTCGCGGTTAAGTTCTTGTGTCAGCCGACGCTGGGTACGCAGCAGTTTGTTGATGGTTTCTACCATGTGTACCGGTATGCGGATAGTACGCGCCTGATCAGCGATAGCCCGGGTAATTGCCTGTCTAATCCACCAGGTCGCATAGGTAGAAAACTTAAAACCCTTATCCGGGTCAAACTTTTCAACAGCGCGCAGTAAGCCGGTATTTCCCTCCTGAATAAGGTCTAATAAATCCAGACCGCGGCCCACATATCGTTTGGCGATAGATACGACTAAACGCATATTGGCTTCGGCCATTTTGTCCTTGGCACCCTTGTCGCCAGCGACCACTTGCTGGGCAAGGGCAAGCTCTTCCTGGGCGGTCAAAAGCGGGATTTTGCCAATTTCACGCAAATACAGACGGACCGAGTCATCGGCGATGTCATCCATGTACATTTTTTCGTCAATAACGATCTCTTCATCGTCCTCGGCTGTCCACTCGTCGCTGAGACCCGTCGCTGGCTCGGCGCCGCTAATAATAATACTGGCATCAGCCAGCTCAGTGTACAGCTGATCTAAAATATCCACGTGCTCCGGCGTATCCGCAATAGCGGCAAAGATATCACGCTGATCTATCTTGCCATCTTTTTTAGCTTTGGCGAACAGTTCGTCCTTGGTCTGCAACAGAGCTGGGTCAACCGCTTCGTCCGCAGCTGGTAGTGTCTTATCCTTATCTGCCATCTTAAACAACCTCCTGACTGGTCTTAAGTAGCCTATCGTATGCTTTGGCCCTGGCTAGGAGCTTTTGGGCGGTCACCTCGTCAGCCTCATAGAGTGCCTCGGATATAGCCGATTTTTTTGTTTTAACAAACATATCGATTAGGCGGATCCGGAGCCGATTGGCGGTATACCGCGCCTCGTGCTCATCAAGATCAATAAATAACGCCTCGTATTGTAGTGCTACTATTTTGACATAGTCAGCAATACTTTGCAACATAGGGGCTTGCTTTAGATTACCAGTAAAGTCAGGATGCGCCTGTAAGTATTCCAATAGTTGGCGCCCAGAGGGCTGGGGCAACATTTCCGGATCAAGCAGTTCGATCTGATCACGCAAATCCGGCCGCATTAGCGCTAGTGCCAATAAATGGTCCTGGGTTTTGGCCCATTCCAGCTGCATTCGGCTGTTTTGGACTTGGTCGGCCATATTCTTTTTGCGTAAAGGCTTAGGATGATCGACCGTCTTAAATTTTGTATTCAGCGCCTCAACGCTCACACCTGTTAAATTGGCAATTTCATGCAGGTAATGATCTTGTTCAACAGGATCTTTGAGAGCCCGTATGGTTGGCAATAATTTGTCGCTAAACTGCCGTTTGCCCTGCCCACTCGTAATGTCGTACTGGTGTTTATACCGGTCAATCAGCCAGTCAACCGCATAGTGCGGCGCCTCTATAGCCTTTTCCCACTCCCCCGGCTTATTCTTGATCAGCTCATCAGGGTCCTTGCCTTCCGGCAGCGTTACGATGTGCAGCGAAACGCCGACTTTGCTGGCAATTGGTATGGCACGTTCAGTAGCCGCCACGCCCGCTTTATCAGCGTCGAAACTGAGCCGTATGTCCCCGGCAAAACGGCTAATTGCTTTTAGGTGAGCCTCCGTGAGAGCCGTACCGGCTGTGGCCACCACATTGCTCACCCCGGCTTGATGGCTGGCGATTACATCCAGATTCCCCTCTACCAACACCGCAAATCCTACCCGCCTGATTTGGTCCTTGGCGAGATGCAGGCCGTAAACATGGCGCGACTTATCATACAGCAGGGTCGCTGGCGTATTAATATACTTAGGCGCGTCTGGCGCGTCTTCTAACTGCCTCGCCGTAAAGCCGATAACATTGCCCATGGAGTCTTGCAGCGGTATCATTAATCGTCCGCGGAACATATCACCTACGCCGTTATAGCGTTTGGTTATCAGCCCCGCTTTTTTTAGTTCTTCGTCAGTAAATCCCTGCTTTTTCATAAAATCATATAGGGCCGTTCCGTTATTGGGCGAATAGCCGAGCAAGAATGTCAGGGCAGTTTCTTTGGTAAATTTGCGCTGGTGCAGTACATAGTTCAACGCCGTTTTATTACGGCTAAATTGAACCTGGTAGAACTTTGCGGCTAACGCGAGAGCCTGGCGTAATCGTTCTTTTGCCTCGGCATTACCACCACTACGGCCTTTAAACTGCTCCAGGTCAATGCCCGCCCTGCGAGCCAGCAGCTCCAGTGCCGCCTTGAAGTCCAAGCCCTCCATTTCCATCACAAAACTAAACATATCGCCGCCTTTGCCGCTGCTAAAGTCATGCCAGATCTGCTTTTCCGGACTGACGATAAAACTGGGTGTTTTTTCGTTGCCAAACGGGCTCAGACCCTTAAAGTTCCGGCCAGCACGCTTAAGAGCCACATATTCGCCGATTACATCTTCAATGTTCAACCTAGCCCTAATTTCGTCTACCGCATCCATCTGTTAATATTGTACTCGTGGCCTGGTCAGATTGATACTGCATGTGCTTAAATATGGCAATGAATCCGCTTGCGCCCCCAGCGCCCCCACCACTGCCGGTTACTCCATCCCATAATCCCTACGACTTTATCACTCAGCCATCCGCGCCCAAACGCCGAGGCTTATTATCCGGAGGCAGTTCTAAAAGACAACGCATTTTAATTATCGCAATCGGGGCATTTATTCTGCTGCTGGCTGCCATTGGCGTCATCGGGTTGCTAGGCAGTAGCGACGATGGGCTGAAGGCCGACTACTTAAGCCTGGCTCAGCAACAGGCCGAATTAGTGCGCGTTTGCGATATTGGCATTTCCCAGGCGCGCAGCTCCGAAGCCAAAAATTTAGCAATTACCACCAAATACAGCATACTGTCAGAACAGCCCGGGGTTCTCGGTTTAGCCAAAAAAGCCCACGCGCAAACTGACGCCAAAAGTATAGCCGCCGGCAAAAATAGCCAAACCGATACGCAGCTGACCACGGCCTCCCAAACCAACCAGTTTGACACCGTCTTTATTAAAATCTTGCAGACAAACCTGACAAAATATCAGCAAACGCTCAAAAAAATACACGACGAAGTGCCCGACAACAAAACCAAAGACATATTATCCAAAGACTACGCCAACGCCGCCCTCCTGATAGGCGACCCCAAGCCATAAATGTCCCTTAGTGTTGTGCCGGTGCGGACTGGTCGCCCTCGCCGCTAACCAGGTTGTACGAATGCACTATCAGACCTACAACTTCCTCCCAGGGTAACTGCCCGGTCAAGATAATTGTATTCCAGTGTTTTTTATTCAGGTGATACCCCTCCAGCACGGTTTCATATTTTTTCCGCAGCACGATCGCTAACTGCGGATCGCACTTTAGGCTAATCCACAGCGGGTCTTTGACCTCTTGTATAATGGCGAACATTTTGTCTTTGACTTTATAAACCGCCACACCCTCGCCAAACGGATAGTCCAGCCGGGCATTCGGCAGGCTCAAAATATATTCTTCAACCGTTTTATGGTCCATCAATTGCCTGGGTGGTTAAGATGATTCGAAAGTCCCGCAGCTGGTAATAGCCTGCGCACGCAGAGCATTAGTGTGAAATGACCCATTAAAGCCATTCTGGAATGGGTCTGGAATCATATCGGGCTTGCGGCCAGAAGCATGGATGCCCGCACGTTCTCTGTCGGTTCTATCAAGCATCCCTGCGTACAAGAGCCCCACATCCGTCGGGGGCACTTCTTCAAAAAAACCCGCTTCTAGCTCCCTGCGGTATTGGTCTTCTTCCCATAACTCCGACCCACCTGCCATTCCTTCCATCATATTTCCTGCAGCCATTGTTTTTCCTTTTCGCTCTTAACCTTATACCTAATATTTATACCTGGATACTAAGTTTGTCAACCGTTGCTTGTTGTTAGGTATTTTTAAAGTAGTCTAGGTAATATTGGAGTTCGGCGATACTTGCCTGTATGTCGTCATAAGCCCGATGGACTTCCTTTTTTTCGTACATGACACCATATTTAGCTTGCATTATGATTTTCCAGGCGCTGACGTCCAGCATGCGGTAATGCAACTTTAGATCCAGCGCAGGCATCCAGCGTTTAATGAACCCCCGGTCGTTGTGTATGGAGTTACCAGCTAATATTGCCGACTCATTGCCAAAATGTTTTTCCACCAAAGCAACCATTTCTTGTTCAGCTATCTGAAGCTGCTTGCCGCTATCCAGTTTTTGAACAAAAGAATCGCGGTTCTCCGGATAATCGCGCCACCATATATTGGCTTGCATGCGGTCCAATACCTTGGCGCGGTCTTGCTTAATGCACGTTTCATAACTTTCTAGCGTCTTAAAGTCACAATCAGTAATCTCCGCCGCGATCTCCAGGATTACATCTTTGTTTGGATCCAGCCCGGTCATTTCCAGATCAACCCAAAGCAGCTTGGTCGGAATAATATCGTTTGCACTCATTACTGGCTATTATAACCGCTCGCGTTAAATTTAACCTACTAGATCAACCGCCGGCCGGAAACCAATAAGACAATCATTATTTTTTCTATTAACTGCCTCAAAAGTTCTGCTTGCCACACCACCCGGGAGAAACATAATCATAGGTACATAACGTGATTCGAGCTCAACTGGTTCGCCTGTGAGGAGTATGTATTCTTTTTCCATTGGCAGCAGCTCGCGCACTAATGGCTCTAACCGATCACGCGTTTGAGTAGTTCTTAAATCTACCTGGTGGCTCCCTGTCTCTAGGGTGAATTTTGCAGAATCAGCCAAGAGAACTCCATCCCAACTACGCCCGTCATGCCATATACCACCCTCCTTTCCTACCACATCTATTTTCGGCCCTGAATATACAACAGAGTGCCGCAAGTTTTTACCTGAGCCGGTTTTTAACACTCTAAAGTCATCGGCATTTGCAGGCCTATTAACCAGTCCTGAACGCCCCTCTTGTACCAAGGGCATTGCACATAATGCTTTAACAATTTCTCTGGATTCTTCACGCTGGGCTTCAGTAAGATAATCCCATATAAAAGAGGACTCTACCCCCAATGGTTCTTGCTCTGCTAATTCGGAGGCCGATGCTATTTTACCAACAGACTCTGCTACGACATTCTGCTGGTTGAGATCTGGGGGAAGATTATGATTTGTCATATTGCCTCCTTTGGTTTAATAAATTTGCAAGCCGCAAATAAAGGTATTCCATTAAATAACGACTGATAACATTAAAATCAAGCAAGCAGTAGCAACCTTCCGAAAAGTTAATCGCTCACGCAAAAAGACGGCCGCCAACAAAAAAACGAAAATGGGAGTAATATTAGCGAGTGTAACAGTTACCCCGGCGTTACCCAGCGTAAGCGCATAATAAAGCAGCAACCACTGGCTTATAACAAATAAACCCCGAAGAAAAATAATGCGATACTGCTTTGTACTTATCTCCGTTATAGGAAACCCAAAAATAATAAGCGCAAACAACGCAATCAGGCCCGCCCGCAACATGTATAAGGTCGGGACATTTACTAACCGAAGAGAGTTCAAAAGGTATTTAGAGGGAATGGCAGATATCCCAAATAGCAAAGAAGCAGAAAGAGCTGGTTTTAGTGTAGCCGATCGGAATTTTGTGAGACTTTTAAAATCACTTGAGAAGATAATAACCAGCACAATAATAACGCCCGCTAATATATAGGTGCCAAGACTTACGGTGTCATTTAAGAAGAGCCAGCCAAAAAGAAATGTAAAAGCTGGTGCGAGGGAAAGCAAAGGGGTTGCTACACTAGCCTCAGTTTTTTCAAAGGTTTTAAAGTAAAAAAAGTTTGCCAGCATATCTATGAAGGCGATGAGGATTACCAACGCTATGGACTTAGGTGTAACCGAAAACTTATAGAACAAAGGTGACAACAAAGCTAATGTGGCAGCCATTGTCAGAAAATTAATACCCAATACGCTCTGGGATTTCAGATCCTTAAGAAGTGTACGAGCAAGAATATTTGCTATGGAAGCAAATAAAGCAGAAGCTACCGCAATGAGAGTAAAACTTATCCCGTGCATAAGTGCCATTATTTTGAGATACCGGTTGACAAATGCATAATAAATAATATAAAATGTCATATTATCGTCAATATGACGAAAATTAGTCAAATATATGCGTAGTATTTCTCAGGCAGTTCGCGACCACGTACAAAGCTCTCCCCTGTTAATCAGTGGTTTAAGCCGTGATGTTTTAAACTTATCGGCAGTTGCAAGAGAATTGCGCCCCGTATTGCAGCGTCAGCTTTATAAAGAAATAACGAGCAATGCCATTCAACTTGCCTTACAGCGCTTTGGCGAAGAGTTAACCACTAAGATCAAATCAACCAAAATCACAATTGAACGGAGCGAAGTAATATCGGATATTGTGGTCTTCTTTTCGCCCAGGCGAGCATCGGTACTAAAAGCGGTCGCGCAAGCATCGCAGCGTATTCATGACTTATCAGAGACTTATTTGGACATCATAACTGAAGAGAAAATTATAGTGATTGCCGTGTCGCGACATCTTGAGCCTGCCTTACGTGATGCTTTACCGGCGGGTGATACAAAACACATTCAGGTGGACTACCACAAGGTTGCAGTTAAACTAGCCTTAAGCGAGAAGAGTTCGCTAACAGATGCATTAGCAGTGATTACCCACCTACTCCATTGGCATGGGGTGACAATTAACGGATTAAGCACGCAAAACCAGGCCGTGACCCTTATTACTGATCAGAGAAACGTAGGTAGATTGTTAAGCGCACTTAGTCTATTGATTGAACAAGGAAGCGATGCGACGGTTCTCTGATACTCCTAATATCATTTCATCAGGCTTAAAGACGCGACCATTCATACACGCATAAATACCCGGCACAAGAACCCCAACCTGAGCATAGGCGTAGCCTAAATTGAACAAACCGTCACTCATCGTGAATCCTTCTACGGGCGTAACAGCGCCCGTGAGGACAATAATTTTTTCATCTTGACTCTTTAAATGTTGCTTGATGTAGCGAGCAGTATCAGGAATAGTGTAGGTACCGTGTGTAATAATAAAGCGCTTGGCTTCAGATTCATTTATAGCATCAACCATTTTTTTACGATCTTCGGCTGAAATATGACGACTATCTTTAAGGCAAACCACGCTATACGCGGACTCTGTATAAAGTTGCAGGCTCTCAATAACCTGGGGGATTATGGAAGTCTGGAGAGGCTTAACTGCATCTTGGATGCCATCGTAGCGTGAATCTATAGTGCCACCCGTAATAATAAAATGCACCAAACTATCATCAGCATTGTTCATGGCTACATTCTAATACCGTGAAGTGATTATATCCAGCTGGCGTTAAATCAGTTCGCTGCCAATGTGGATTTCGCCGTGATGATCTTCAATCATTTTGTACTTAATGGTTTCATAACTCAGTCCCTGGGCTAGTAGCCACGCCATTTTGACCGTCATAGATTCAATACTCATATCATAGGCGGGAATAGCTAGGTCATTTTCTTTAAGGTATTGGCCGGTTTCATTTACTTGGAAGTTAGCAAGTCCGCTTGGCGCCTGGGTGGTTACGATAATCGGAATTTGTTTCTGCTTTAAATATTCAAAGGCACGAAATAATTGAGCATTTGGGTCGCCGGCTCCGAAGGACCGTAGCACAAAGGCTTTAGCACCAATATTGTCCACTAGTGATGTGATAATGTCTGGTGACATGCCCGGAAATTCCGTAAGCGACACAATTTTATCTGCATCAAAATCTTTCTTTATACTCAATACCCTAGACTGGATCGCCAGAGGCTTATACTTGGACAGATAGCTGACATGTTTTTGCATCGCTACATCATCAATCTTCATAAAACGACCGATTTGCCCCAAAGAACCGGTTTGAAATGAGCTGAAAGGGTCGTAGTCAAAGTCAGTCCCCTTCTTGACCCTGGTACCGGTAATGATTTTACTGCCAAACACAGCCATAACCCCTTTAATTTCGTGGTAGCCCCACACTGAAATTCTTAAAGCGTTCACCAGGTTCGTCGTCGCGTCTGAACCAAGATAGCCCAATGGTACTTGAGCACCTGTAAATACGACCGGTTTGTTGATATTTTCCAGTGCAAACGATAGTGCCGCTGCTGTATAACCCATGGTGTTAGTGCCATGCAAGATTATGAACGCGTCAACATCATCGTAGGTCTCTTGGATTGCCTCAGCCAATTTGGTCCAATTTTCAGGCAAAATATTAGAGCTATCGAGATTAAAAAGCTCTGTAATTGAGGGCTCAATCTCAATATTCCAGTTCTTTTTAAGGATATCGATTGAATCGTCCAGGGAACCTAAAAAAGTGTTTGGATCAGATTTTGTGTTTTGCGATACATTGCTATTTGCAACATTTCCGGCAACAGTTCCGCCGGTAAAAATTATTTTTACTCGTTTATGTACATAGCTCATTTCGCAATTATAGCATTAGACCTTAACCAAACACATTACCGGCATACTTACGGACCAGCTGACTGCAATGCCTGCAGTGTTTGAGGCCAGTTAGTACGGTCTTCTATGGCTTTTTGGGTGGCGTCGTCGGCTTTGTGAGTAATCTGCTTGTAGCCATTTTGGCCGGCGATTACGCCGTATTTGAGCTGCAATTTTACTTTAGTGAGACCCTGTGCTTCGGCTTTGGCCAGACAGTCGTCATGGAAGGCCTTGCACTGGGGCGCCAAGGCCACCCATTTGGCGACATTATCGTCATACGGCACAGTCATTGTCACGTCTATGCTGGCGCTGCGTTGGGTTTCTGTGTCCAGCTGGTCAAATATAAAGTTGCCGGTGGAGTACACGATCAGTTTACCCCTGTAAACTTCGGTGTTTTGAACCCAATGGGGATTATTGGCAATCAAAAATTCCGGGCCATGGTCAATAATCTGATGGGCGATTTCTATCTGCGTGTCGTCGGCCTTAGGGTGGTACTCGACCCCCATTTCGGCAAAGGCGAATACCGGCATAACTCGTGCATATTTGTCCATGACGTCAATTTCACCGGGTTGTGGCTTGCGGTAAAAATAGTGCCAGCCGCAGAAAGCCACCGGAAGGGCAGATTTTTGCTCGGATTTGTCGGCTTGCAAAATGCGCACGGGCAAGGCTATGACTTCGCATACATTTTGTGAATCAGCCGGGTCAAAAGTTCCAAAATATTGTACGCCGGCGGCCTCTAAATGCTGCCGAGTTTCATCCAAACCTTTTTCCCCGCCCTGGTTATCAGTATGGTTGTTGGCGAGGTCAAAAATGTTGAAGTACTTGGCGGCGAACGGTAAAAACTCCGGGCGACAATTAAACACAAGCGTATCAATTTGCGCCTGGTAAGGCACGGTATTGTTAGTAATGGGACATTCAAAGTCCGTTGACCAGGCATCGTATTGGCTGCGGCCAAAGCTGTCCAGCTGGCTAAAAGGCTGGGCGTAGTCGCCGTGGGCTTGCTGCTCGACCGCCCTGGCCCAGGTTACCGTACCATTTAATAAATACTTGCCATTAACAGCGGTGGGCGTGGCAACAGGAGCCGGGGGAGTAGACGAAGCCTGTGTTGTGGCTGGCTGTTGCGCCATTTTAGACCTAAACAACAACTGATAGCTGATTATTGCCAAGATTATCAGAGCCAATCCGATGAGTCCTGCTACGAGGCGGTGAGTTTTTCTGTATGTGTGTCCGGCCTCGTAACGCATATGCCTATTCTAACGCTTAGGGACTATAATAAGAACATGCGTAAAAAAGCATTTTATGGCCTTGTAACCTTCATAAGCCTGATGCTTACTGTTTGGCTAACCCTTTATAAGCCTGATAATAAAGCGACAGCGCCCAGCGCCAAATCAACGACCCAGACTACTGCAGATACCACAAGCACGTTTAATAAACAGCTTTATTCTATAGACCAGCCGGGCAGTATCTGGTGGATCGTTAATAAAGTCCGCCCCGTCAACCCTGCTACCTATGCTCCTGATGATTTAGTCGTTCCGGCCGTGCCTTTGCGTGTCAGCGCCGGTGACGGTGAAATGCGTCTGCGCAAAGAAGCTGCGACGGCTTTAGAAAAACTAGTACAAGCCGCCACGCAAGACAAAATAAATCTCATGCTGGCCAGTGGCTATCGGTCTTACCAGTTACAAGTCGCCGTCTATAATGCTAACGTCCAAAAATACGGCCAAGCTGGTGCCGACAAGCAAAGCGCCCGTCCCGGCACCAGTGAACATCAAACCGGCTTGGCGGCCGATATGGAGCCAGTTAGCCGACAGTGTGAAACCGAGCAATGTTTTGGCGATTTGCCGGAAGGTCAATGGCTTGCCGCCAACGCGTATAAGTATGGTTTTGTTATTCATTACCAGGAAAACAAAGATGCGGTGACCGGCTATGAATACGAGCCGTGGCATATCCGGTACGTCGGCACCGATCTATCGACGGAATTACATAATCAAAATAACCTGACGCTTGAAGAGTTTTTTGACATCGTCCCCGACCACCAGCCGTATTAGCAAATAGGAATTAGCGCTTAAAACAATCTTGAGAGCAAGACTAAGCTAAATGCCAAAAAAGTTTAAAATTCGGTGGACTTAATGACACTTATGGGGGCGAATTTGGTAATAATACCCGTTACGCGGTCAGTTTGAGCCTGCACGGTCGTACCGTTCTGTGAGCGAGCTAAAGCGTCGGCGGCTTGGTCAAGCGGATATAATTTAAAGTCATGTCGGGCTAGTAGGTCCGCGTGCGACTGATTTTTCTTTTGGGCCGCCGTCCATTCGTAATGCATATAAAAAGGTAGGAGTTTAGGATTTTTAATCTGCTGGCTGGCAACATCAACATCCATGATTGCCATACCGCCAATTAGATTTTCTATAGGGAGCTGGGAACTTATAAAACTACCCAGCGAATACCAGACCAGCGTTTGATGCCCGTCGCTACCACTTAAGACCTTAGCCGGTTGCAGTACATGCGGTCCGACGCCAACAATCACATCCGCATTATAGCTAGCCAAGGTTTGGGAAATACGGTCCTGGTCAGCGCTAATATCACCGCTGTTTTCATTGCCCCAACTAATGCTGACGATAACAAAGCCGGCATTCTTGCGAGCCTCTTCAATTTGTTGTTTGGCGAGAGCATCGTTATACATATTGACACCGAAAGAAGTGGTCTGCGCGTTATTTGTACGCGTCGTGTATGACAAAAACGCGAACTTCACGCCTTTTACCTCAAAATATCGGATTTTGTTTTGCTCCTCGGCGGATCGGTTGGCGCCCGCTACCGCTAGTATGTTTTTTTGACTATCCCAGCCCGCTAGCATGGCGTCAATTGCCGGTTGTCCTTTGTCATTGGTATGATCGGTGCCAAGATTCATGACATTGCAGCCAACCGCAGCAAAAGCCGTAGACCAGGCGGCCGGAGCATTAAAATTAGGATACGTGCTAATCCCCAGTCCTTCGCCGCCGGCAGGTGATGATTCGTTGCACAGTCGTATATCCGACTTATCAAAAAAGGGCTTCAGACTGCTCATAAGTGGCAGGTAATCATAACCGCCGCTGGGCTGTTTGGCGGCATTATTAATCGATTCAAACGCCAGGTTATCCCCCGTAGCAACCAAACGTATACTTCCAGACGGCTGTGGCGCGGCGGCCGTAGTAGGTGTTACATGTACCTGGCTGGCTGGTGGAGCGGCCTTCTTAAAGTACTTATCGTACGAAACAAAAGACGCGCTGGCAGCTAAACCAATCAGTAGAAGAAGGATCAGAACAGTTCGGAGGACCTTGGTCTTCTTGCGTTTTTTAATTGGTTGCGGCGCTCTGGCAACAGGTGCTGTGGGTGCGCTTGTCTCGGGCGCCGGAGACGGCTGCAGGTTACTAGCTGGAGCTAGCGGGCGGGGCGGCGGTATCGTACCCAGGCGGGATGAGCCCGCCCGTTGCTGTGGCCGCCCATAATAACCGGGAGCCGATCGCTGGCTCCCCCGAGCCCCTCTGAACCGGCTGCGAATATCATCATCCATCTCTACCTATTATACCTAAAAAGCATGAGAGGTTTTAGGGCTTTTTAAGTATGGAACATAGGCTACAATTACTGTTTTTTTCTATCCAGCCTATCCAATTTAAGACCTTTGACTACAAAATAGACGGCCGCGGACACGATAATAAAGCTCATGAGGGCATTAATAAAACTACCGTAACCGAGCTTACTCTTACACTCGCTGCCTATGGTTTTCAGACAGACATAGCGGGTGCTAAAATCTCCGCCGCCGTAAAGCAACCCAATAAGTGGGCTAAATATATTTTGGACCAGGGAGTCCACCACGCTTTTGGCCGCAACCCCCAAAATTAAACCAACCGCCAGTCCGACTACTCCTTGCTCGCGGACAAAGTCTAAGAACCCCTGTATCCAGCCAGGTGCCTTAATCGGCGGAAACACAATAACAACTTCTTTGCCGGTGTGATGCTTGGTAACAGGTGGCTTATCGGACATGTTATGACTCCTTTTTCCGTGACATTTTAGCATCTCTGGTTTCTAGGATCCGCCGCATGGCCACTGCCATAGCCGCTTCTTTTAAGGATACCTGCGCTTTGTCAGCATATTCCAGAGCCTTTTTGGTAGCCGGTATTAGGTACCCTTCCAGCTTTTCGTTAACTTTGGCTTCTTCCCAGTGTTCGCCCGCACGGTTTTGCAACCATTCCAAGTAGCTTACTATAACGCCGCCAGCATTAGCTAAAATATCGGGGATGACTGTAATGCCACGGCTCGTTAACAGATCATACGCGCTATCTGATATGGGACCGTTAGCCAGTTCGAGTATGATTTTGGCCCGCACGGTGTCAGCGTTTTTTTCTGTAATAACATCTCCCAGCGCGGCTAAGACTAAAATATCTGCTTCTTCTGCCAGTAGCTGGTCGTTGGTAATTGTTACCGCGTCTTCGGCTTTATGCTCATTCAGTTTACCGCCTTGTTTTTTATATTCAGCCAACTCATCAGGGTCAAGTCCAAAAGCTGAGCTTATACCACCACTGCTGTCCGTGGCCGCAATTAACTGCAAATTTGGCAGCATCTGACCGGCTATAACTCCAAAAAATAAACCTACATTTCCAAAACCCTGTATGGCGTATGTCAATTCTTTTTTATCTGTTTTTAGATGCTCTAAGACTGTTCTTAAGGCTATGACGCCGCCTCGGCCAGTGGCCGCTTCACGTCCATTGCTACCACCTTTTGCTACGGATTTGCCGGTAAAGCTGGCTTTCGTGGTATCCCCGGTTATTTGCTCGTACTCATCAGTCATCCAATCAATAATCTGAGAGTTGGTGTTCACATCAGGTGCCGGTATATCTTTATCGGGGCCAATGTGCGGATGCAAATGCCGTACATAAGCCCGGGATAATTCTTCCAGCTCGGCTTCGCTTAACTTGCGCGGATCGGTAGCCACTCCTCCCTTTCCGCCCCCCAGCGGCAAACCTACAGCGGCGTTTTTTAGGCTCATAAGCGTGGCCAGCGCCCGCACTTCGTCTAAGTCTACCCCTGGGTGAAACCGGATACCGCCCTTGTACGGCCCGAGCGTATTCTTGTGCTGTACCCGGTAAGCTTTATGCGTGGTGCCGTTTTTAAGGGTGATATCAAAGATATGTTCCTGATCGATGCTAAGCAAAAAGTCTATGTCTTCTGAGCTAAGGCCCAAAGACTTCCCTACCCGCTCAATCAAATGGTGTGCGCTCTCCAGCATCTTAAAACCTCCAGATAGTAGATTTGATTGTACGCCTATAGCTGCGACTTATCTAGAGGCTCGTATGTTGACGCAAAAAGTCCTCTGCCCGATAATAAATTATCCGTTTGTGGTCAGCATCCAGCCGCTTAAGCCGCTGGGCCATAACCCGCATCCGTGGGTTCTTACTGAGGCTTAATTCGTGTTTCTCTATAAACCGCCAAAAAAGGCCGTCCCAAATGTCAGACCAGACACCACGCTGGTAATCACTAAGGCCCAAAATATCATTACTGGGACCAACATAGGCCTTGCAATCCGCAGCATTTTCATGCGCGTCGAACTGGCTCAGACTGTTCACGTTTGGCACGACCGTCCAATCATAGGCGTCAATAAATAACTCCTGGTGCCACTGGTATATTTGAGAAGGCTCAATTTCGCATAATATCATGAGGTTACCGGCCAGTTTTCGGCGCTCGGCATCATGGGCATAGGCGTGTTCGCGCAGCTTTTTAATCATATCGTCCAAAGGCGGCAACCCGGTTGTGCCGTTGTACCACGCACCGGTCAATTTACGATGATGATTAAATGGATTTTGTTGGCGCAGCGGAGTAGTCTGGTTCAGATATATGCCACGAACATACTCACGCCAGCCTAAAATTTGGCGAATAAAACTTTCTAAACTCTGCAGTGGCACTGGCCGCTCAGCATGCCGATCCAGAGCTGCCTGAATTACCTCTTGCGGTTTCAAGAGCCCTATATTTAGACTACCCTGCAGTAAGCTATGGTACAGCCAAGGTGATTGACCGCTCAATGTTTCCTGATACGGGCCATACTGGTCGATACGATTTTCAAGGAAATCACTGAGCCAAATCTGAGCTTCGGCGTGGTTTGTGGGCCACATAAACTCCGAGCTGCCCGGGTTATCCGGAAAGTGTTCGCCCGCCCAGGCAAGTGCCTCGGTCACAAACTTATTATCACCAAATACCGGAAAACTGGGCAGTACGACACCAGTGGGTAATTTCTGGGGCGTGGCCGCAAAGCTCCATTTGCCGCCCACAGGTTTATAGTTGTCCCCTATAAGCACGTTAAAACGTTCCCGCTGCCATTGATAAAAATCGGCAAAGGGATGTTTATGGCGCTCATTAAAATACTGTCTTACTTCTTGCTCCTTCAAATAAAAATTTGGGCTGGGCAGAAAGGTAATAGTAGGCAGATCAGGCTGTTCGCGTCGTGCTTGCAGCAAGCGTTTTGTCAGCACGTCGTCGGTTGGATCAATGATAAAAATTTGATCAGCTTTATTCACACGCCTCAGAATATCGCCGCTTTTAGAAAAGACGTCCAGATCAATATATTCAGTCTTAAAACCAGCCGGCCACAGGACCTCCTCGGCGTAACGCCGCATGCTGGCCCGGTGTAAAATAAGTTTTTGTTTATGTACCCGCCGCGGAAACTCGTTATCTACTCCAAAATAAAGCGGCTCGTTAATCATGACAATGGTGTCAACCTTGGGCAGGTCACTTAAGCGATAGAGTTGGTGAGGATATAAAAGCAGGACGGATTTCATAATGATTATGCTTATTGTAACGTACCGCGGCGTCTCCAGATAGTGAGAAGTTTAAGGCGTAGCAATGAGTATATCCAGCAAGTCGGTTGGGTGACCGGCGACCGCATCAGGCGCCATGTTTTTAAGGATATTGCTGGTCTGTAAGCCCCAGCTCACGGCGGCGGCTTTTACACCCGCCCGTTTAGCGGCTTCAATATCACGAACCTCGTCTCCTACCATCCAGACACTATCCGGTACATACTTATGCTTGGAGATCAGGTGCCGAATAGCATAGTGCTTCCCAAACAAAGCCGAACGCCGCAGTACCATAACCTTGTCTTCCAGTTTATAACGGCCCAAAACATCTCTTATAGTTTCAGGGTGATTAGTGCTGAGGATATAAAGATTGTTACCGGAAGCCGCCAGCCGCGTTATCACTTCCGGTATGCCGTCAAATAATTTAATATCTTTGCTGTGTTCGCGAAATCGCTTTAACCCTTCGCGCATCAGGCCCGGGATTTGCCAGGACTTAAGGCCTATCCAGCGCTGTAATTGTGTTGCCTTAAGCCCGCGCAAACGCTGATATTCGGTTTCGTTCATGTGAGGCCATCCATTCTCGGCTGCCATTTCGTTATAGACGGATCTAATTAACGCCGAGCTATCCGCGATCGTACCATCAAAATCAAAGATGATGGTTGTAGACACTACATGTGCTCCGGGGCGGGAATATTCAGTAATTCCAAGCCTTTTTTTAAGGTGTCGGCGTACGACGTGACTAATTGCAGGCGCAACTCTTGGCGCGGATCGTTTAAAACCCTGCTGTGTTCATAAAAGCGGTTAAAAACCTGGGCTAGTTCATACAAATACGTGCATATATGATGCGGCATTAGCTCGGCGGTAGCTTTATCTACGGTTTCTGCATATTCACTGATTTTTCGTACTAACTTCCGCTCTTCAGTGTCCAGGGCTGGAACACCTGGACTGTCTGCTGAAGCGGGGTCGGACTTGGCTAAAATAGAACGTGCCCGCGCATGCGCATACTGCAGATACGGGCCGCTATTGCCCTCAAGCGCTACGGATTCAGCCGGGTCATACACGATGTCACCGCCAATGCGTTGTTTAAGAAAGGCGTATTTTACTGCCGCCAAAACTGTTTGCTCATTATCATGACCCATAGCCGCTTGGTTTGCTTCGCGGGCGGCGTCCAAAATATCGGTCGCACGCAAAATATTGCCTTTGCGACTGCTCATTTTGACGCCACCGGGCAGCTTAATGACCCCGTGTGTAAAGTGCTTGCTCCGGCTGACCACTTCCGGATAAAAATGTTCCAGGGCCTTAAGGACAACCTTCATATATTCCACGATGTCGTTAGCGGTAATAATAACACTCAGGTCAAACTGGTATTCCTGCCATTTACTGGCCGCCAAGCCCAAATCTTTGGCTTCGTACGTTGGCAAACCACCCGAGTTAATAAACACTCTGGTGTGCAGGTCGTGTGGCTCGCCCTTAAATACAATAGCGCCATCGGACCGCTCAAATACGCCTTCACGTAATCCCTTTTGCACCATGTCTATGCCAAGCTGGGTAACCGTACTTTCGGGTACATATTTTTCGAACTTACTAATATGCAGTTGTTCATAAAACATGTCAAAGCCGTCGTAGCTCCACTGCCGGCATGTCCAGTAAATTTGGGCAAAAGGCGTATCATGATCATTCCGAGCATGCAGCTCATATACCTGCTTATTTACGGCAACTATCTGAGCTTTAGCCTGCTCATTTTCCTCATACGCTGTATTACCTTCTATGTAGCGTTCGCTAAGCCACTCGAGCCTAGTAACCGCCTCTACGGATTCAAGCTGCTCTGGGTGCTCACCGCCCACAAACCGCAAAATCGCCCACATCGTCTTACCAACATGCAATCCAACATCGCCACCGTAATTTAGCCTATGGACAGTTGCGCCAGCATTTTCCAGCAATTTGGCAATAGCGTCGCCCGTGATGGTGGTGTATAAGTGCCCCGCATGCAGTACCTTGAACGGGTTAGGGTCAGAGTACTCGGCTACGACCGTCTTACCCGCTAAGCTCTGAGTTGGTTTGCTTTGGGCACCTTTAAGCAGCGCCAGATCACTTAACCTAAAGTTAATAAACCCCGGGCCAGCGACAGCGACCTCTTCAATATCGCTCATCTTCCCTTTAACATGTTCGGCTATTGCCTGGGCAATCTCTCTCGGATTGATATTCAATTGTTTGCTTAAATGCAACGCGACATTGGTTGCATAATCACCAAATTGTTCATCCGGCCGTGTGAGCTCAACAGCTATCTCAAGCCTATATAAAGCTTGGCATGCCGTAACAACCGCTTGTTCTATTTTCTGTCTCATTGCATTAACTATAACAGAGATCACATGCAGTTAGGTGCCGAATGCTCGTGCTTGTTTTGCTGTTTACCTGCCGGTTCTAAGTACATATCTGACTTTCTTGGGTAAGGCAAACACCGGCTCGTAACCGGATGCCACAAACGCAGGGGCAGTTTTGCTATTACAGTCGGCGACACAGCCTGCCAGATCAGGCCAGGTATCAAGCACTCGTTCGTTAATGCTCGCCGCCAATAATCTGCCTAAAGACCTGTGAGGATACCCCAATTTAACAGACAGCCCGCCAAGTACTGCGAACTCTTTTCCCGGTGGCGCAGCAATACCCGCGATATCCTCCCCGGCCAGGATTTCTGTACAGGCAACATAGCCGATTGCCGGGGCGCCATTACCCACACCTTCCGTCAAAAATAGGCCTAGCTCATGACTGCTAATGCTTGCAAATGTCAACGCTTCCTGTGCCGTAACAGCCAAAAGCGCAGAGCAATCCACCAACTCGCCTAAAAAGCTATGGCTATCCACTATAAAAAATTCGGTACTCATATATCTTCTCCAATTAAAAAAGCTCCTGGAATAATCCGGGAGCTGTCTGAAGCCTTAAATAGTTTAACAATTACAAGGACAGCCCCCGTTAATACGGTTGCTGCGGCGGATAATATCAGTATATGACTTACAGATCATGACCTAAATTATAATATAATGTTGTAGATTGTCAATTTTTAGCCTGACCATTTGGGTCAAGTGCGCATACAAATTCCCAGACGACTATATATATGCTTCCCAGCAAGGCAAAGAACGTCAGGGTTGTCACTAGTACCTGCGGATGCGCGAGCGGATTAATAACGCGCTCCGATACGTCAAACAAGATCCCTGCCGGATTCACCAGCACGTCCCACGTGTTCCAGCGCAAAGTCCGGCCCAAATAAATCGCAAAGCTCGTGATTGCAAACACTACTCCTATTATGGTGGCCGCAATAAGTCGTCCCCTCCTTTTAAGGATGGCCCTGTGTACCCAGACAATACTTAACATGCCAGCCACTGCACCATTCCATATACATGACAAAAATAGTACTGCATCAAACAATATTCCTATATCACCGGTATTCTGCAAATGAATGAGGTCGCTCATCAGATAAAAACTATTCGGTAAAAAGCCAAGCCACAAAAAAGTTAACGCTATGGGTATTGGTTCCTTCCAGCTCTTGTGCTTAAGCTGCCGCCTTAGCAGTAAAATGAATATAATCGGCACCCAAGCCAGTAACAGATTCCACAATAAGAACCAGTAATAGGTGCTATGAGTCGCCATTATCCTCAGCCCAAACAGCACGACACTAATTAGATTGGATATAAGTATGGCTTTTGCGATCCGAAGCCTGGCGGCAAGTGTTGCCATAATACTGTTCTATTATAACATCCGGGAGTAACGAACAAGACCGTTGGCGCAGGCTAAGGTACCCGAATAGCAAAAATATTACAGCTTCTTGTTGTCCTTTGCTTTTATACTGTCAACTCATACTTGTCTAAAATAAGGGAGACCGTGGTGCAATTAATGGTTATCAATGGCAGCGTCCGCGAAGGCCGAGCGGCTGATAAAGTCCAAGCTTGGGCACTGGAAGTCTTAAAGCAAATTCCTGGCCTAGAAACTGATCTGGCCGATCTCAAAGAAATTGACCTGCCATTTTTTAATGAGCCCGTCATCCCATCTATGGCCAAGGGTCAGTATCAAAACCCTAAAGGCACCGCCTGGGCCAAGCGTGTTGCCGAAGCTGAGGCGTTTATAATGCTAACCGCCGAATACAATTACGGACCGACAGCGGTCTTAAAAAACGCTATAGACTGGGTGTATGAGGGCTGGATGAACAAGCCGGCCGGTTTTATCAGTTACGGCGGCGTGGCCGCCGGTACCCGAGCGGTTCAGCAACTGATACAAAACTTCGTAAACGTTAAGCTCTTTCCGATTTCGGGCAATATCCATATCCCCCATATCCGTCAAGCCTTTGACGACCATGGGCGCCCTGTTTACTCCGGCCTGGACGAAAATTTGAAAACGTTGGTTGCCGAGCTTACCGATTTGCAGAAACGCCTTTCCCGGTAGCCACATTAACCAAATTCGGTTATACCTGATGGCTTCACCGGCTAAGACAGCACGCGGGGAGGCTTCTAAGGTATAATGACAGCAATGAATCCCGCTAGACTCCAAAGAGCTGCCTCATGTACTGGGACGGTTAAGCGCCAATATGGCTTTTCGGCCGTTAAACAATTGGAACAGTTAGATGCAATCTAATGGGATGAAGCTGCTCGATCCTATCCGGGACCTCGTAAGAACCGTAATGCGTAGTTTTGCCCGCCTTCTCAACCACCTCAGTGGCGGCAAACTGACCCCAAACCAGGTAACAATCGCAGGCCTGTTAGCGCACTTGCCCATAGTGTGGCTGATTGCCACCAGGCACAACTTGTCAGCTGCTATTCTCTTAATACTATTTGGCCTGTTTGATACGCTTGACGGCGAACTCGCTCGTTTGCAGAAATGGACGACGCCGCTCGGAATGTTTATGGATTCATCAACTGATCGAATGAAAGAGATATTGCTGTACTGCGGCATAGTGTCTGTCTTGCTCCAAACAGGTCACCGGCTTGTTATTATTGCTGCCGTTGGGGCTCTCGGAGCCTCACTCTGCACAAGCTACCTGAATGCCTGGGGCGAAGCGGTACTTGCCACCGTTCAGAACAGTCAGGCTCACAAAGTTAATAAAAGCTTTCGTAGTGGGTTGCTGAGCTTTGAGCTGCGTATAGTCTTGATTATTGGAGGCCTTTTATTTAATAGGCTGGACGTGGTGGTGTATATAATTTTGGTATTGGCTACTATAACTGTTGTGCAACGGTTTATGCATATTACCGGGCAGCTAAAAAATGTATAAAATTGACCTGCACACCCACTCTGTTAACAGTCCTGATGGTGGTATTACCCCCGAACAATATGCCGCCGCCCTGGACAGTAACCTACTGGACATGGTTGCCGTAACCGACCATAACCAGGTGGATTTTGCGCTGGGCTTGCAGCAGCAACTCGGTGAGCGCATTATTGTGGGCGAGGAAATTATGACTACCAGTGGCGAAATTATAGGGTTATACCTGAAACAACTCATCCGACCTGGCTTGGCACCGCAGGAAACCATTCAACACATTAAGGATCAAGGCGGTCTGGTCTATGTGCCTCATCCCTTTGAAAGCGTACGTCACGGTTTGCATCCAAGCGTTCTGGAAGAACTAGCCGACCAGATAGATATTATAGAGGTCTGCAACGGACGTGCCTTCCTGCAGAACCGGAGTGCGCAAGCAGTTATTTGGGGCAAGTTAAACCGTGTCATCGGCGCTGCCAGTAGCGACGCTCATGGAGCACGCGGCTTGGGAAAAACCTACACCCGCGTACCAGAGTTACCCCCAGAAGATGGTCTGCTAAACGCGCTCAGACACGGAATTCCGGTAACCGACCGACCCGGCGTGCGGGCTCTGCTGTACCCAAAATATCATGTGTGGCGCAAAAAAATCAAAGGCAGCCGATCTTAAATGAATGACTATATCGCCGCTCTATTGTTCTTCTTGCCAGCCGGCCTGGCCAATATGACACCGCCTTTAGCCAATAAAATTCCGATACTCAACCAGTGGAAAACGCCGTTAGACTTTGGCAAAACCTGGCGCGGCAAAAGACTGTTCGGCAATAATAAAACCTGGCGCGGGCTAGTGAGCGGCACAATTGTAGGCGGAGTTACTGCCATGATAATCAGCAAGTTAAATACCAATACCGTCGTCACTCTGGCACCGTTTTTAGTGGGGAGTCTGTTGGGGCTGGGAGCTT
This sequence comes from Candidatus Saccharimonadota bacterium, assembly GCA_025924835.1. Lineage (GTDB taxonomy): Bacteria > Patescibacteriota > Saccharimonadia > Saccharimonadales > JAICHO01 > JAICHO01. The sequence goes on from JAICHO010000001.1 coordinate 53,890, forward strand.
TGATGGGTGACGCCGTAGAAAGTTTCTTTAAACGCCAACGAGGCTTTAAGCCTGGCCAGTCGTGGTTTCCCTTTGATCAAATTGATTATATCTTAGGCGGTCTGCTCATTATTGCGCCCGTAATACGTCTGCCGTTGTGGGCAGGCTTCACGATTGCTATCGTCTATTTTGGATTGCACCTGCTGACGGCCTATCTTGGATACTTGCTTAAACTCAAAGACAGCCCCATCTGAGATTCCTTCAAAAACCCTATATTTCAAATTACTCGTCAAGTGAAATCTTAAGTTTTTCTACAAGATCCACTGGTGTAGGGTTGAGACCATTTAATAACGCTAGATATACGCTTACATGATCCCCCAGCATGACACTCCCCAATAATTGCTGTATAAGAGTTTCGCCCCTTGGTCTAACTATGTTGGGGTGAGGCCGTTTACCTGATAGTAAGCGCTGAGATACCTCAAAACGTTTTTGAACACGAGGATGCTCTAAATCGCTTTGAATTTCTACAACAGCAAAAGGCTTATCGGTCGGGTGGCTGGACCAACCGATAAACTCATTGTGATTGAATTCCGGATACTGATTACTCCATGCCAAGTTCTTGGCATTTTCATTCATGCATATTTTCCATTTGTTGGCGGCTGGAAATAATAATGGTCCGCTGTACACAATAACCGTTTTGCCCATCAACTCCAGCGCAATTTGTTTGGCCAAATTTTTTGCCGTCGGAACAGTGGGACCCCAAGATTCAGCTTCTTCTTTTAGCCAGTTTGCTACGTCAGTCAGTTCGCCTCTACTATCGGCCGGGATTAAACCGGCGGGTTCCAGCAGCTGTATAAAAGCATTGATGAAATAAAACGTAGACATGCGAGGCTGAATGCCGTCAGGCAAAACAAACAGGGGGTAACCTTTGTCGTGTGCCCTTTCCATAAGTTTACCGCCCGCGGCAACGACTACAATTTGCGCTCCTTTGGCTTCGGCGTCATCTAGCGCCGACAAAGTTTCTTCCGTATTGCCTGAATAGCTAGAAGAAATTACTAAGGTTTGCTCGTTAACATATTGCGGCAAGCTGTAGTTGCGTACAATTTCAAAGGGCACCGTGAGCCCAGGCCATGAGTTTAAAAACAATCCTGGCAGCGCTGATCCCCCCATTCCAGCCAGCACCACGTTACGTATTTCTCCCTTTGACTCAAAGTTAGCATCAAAATCATGAGATAGTTGTTGCCATTCTTTCCCAGCGATTCCCAGGGCGTCTTGGGCGTCACGTTCATGGATAAATTTAAGGTCATCAAGCATGTGGTCCGCTCCCGTTTACTGCCTCTCATTATATATGATATAGTGCTAATGAATTGATAGTAAATTGAAATAAGAGGTGGGAAATGTTCGGTCACGACGACGATAATCAACAGCAGCCAACGCAAGATACTAATACGCTCATGCAGGCGGCCATGCCTGAACCTCTCGGTGACGACCGCCCTGCGTCAGCCCCTATGCCAGACAACATCGGTGTAGGCGCAATGGGTGCACCATCTATGTCCCCTGCGTCAGCCCCGCATATCGTGACATCCAACTTTTCAGCCGTTGGTACCGATACCACACCACCGGCCGTACCAGCTTCGACGCCATCACCCGATCCGGCTGGTGGCGGCAGCGACGATCTGCTTAATCTCAAGCAGCAAGCCCTGCAACACCTCAGCCCACTAGTAAGTCAGCTCGATCAAACCCCAGAAGAAAAATTCCGCACCACAATGATGATGATTCAAGCCAGTGACGATCGCACCCTTATCAAAACCGCTTTTGAGGCCGCCCAGGCCATCAAAGACGACAAAGCTCGCGCCCAGGCTCTACTAGACATTATCAACGAGATTAATTACTTTACCCAGCACCAGGCTTAATAAGCTAAGCCGAGTGTTTTGGCCTTACTCTAGTACTTTCTATTGTTCTGATGGGCCCAACAGATATCGGTGAACAACATATGCAAACACCGATATAGCCAAGAAAATAGCTATCGTATCCCCAGGCCCAGTATTTGGTAGGCCATTTTGATTATTCTGTGGTGGCGTAGTGGTAGTAGGTGCCGGGGTAGTAGCGGCCGGAGCCGGGGTAGGCGTGGTAGGAGCATTCACATTGCCATTGCTCGGAGCGGTTCCGGTGGTGGGGTTGCTGGCCGCTGGTTTATTAGCAGTATCATCTTTCTTGGGTGCTGGTGATTCGCTTGGCTGGGTGGTCGCAACTGGGCTACCCGAATCCGAACTAGGGCGAAGCTTGCGATACACCCAACGACCGCCAAAAAATAAGCCCATAACCACCAGGGCAGTAACGGCTAGGCTAAGCAAGGCTAGCAGCCATGCCATCCAGGCACGGTCGCGCTTTTCAGCCTGATAATAACTGGTTACTTCTTCCGGCACGCTGGCCGAATCGTCTGACTTATTACGGCGAAATAATGCCATTCCTAGTTCTCCTTAGAATGGTACTATCATAGTACAAACTGGCATATTTTGCAACATTAAGATTATGCGACTATGTTCTCCTTAGTTTAAAGCTGTGCAATATCATGATTATATAAAATACAAAAAGACCGGAGTGGATCCGGTCTTTTTGTATCCGTATTCAGGAAGGAGCAGTCCGAGCAGACGATTCATTCGGCTGCCCGGCACGATGAGGGAACCTATCCCGGTTCCCTCATTTTTTTACATCCCCATCATCCCACCCATGTCAGGCGCCCCACCGGCAGGAGCCTTAGGCTCAGGCACTTCTACCACTAAAGCACCCATTGTCATGCTAGTGCCAGCAATGGATACGGCATTTTGCAGTGCCTCTTTAGTGACACGAGCCGGGTCAATTACACCCACACTTCTCAGGTCAACTAGTGCCGTCGGACTATTGACGTTTACCCCAAAACCAGGCTTGCCTGCTTTTACTTGGGGCAACCATTCATCAGCGTTCAAGCCGGCATTGGTCAGCAAGATACGGAAAGGCTGTTCCAAGGCCTTTTTCAACAGTTGTCGGCCAGCCGTTACCGAGTCATCATCGTCATCCGTGGTAATTGTAGAGCTTAGGTTAATCAGCGTGACACCACCACCAGCTACAATGCCTTCGTCCAGAGCCGCCTTCACAGCTGCTACGGCATCATCAACCCGGAATTTCTTTTCTTCAATCTCGGTTTCGGTAGCACCGCCAACTTTAATAACGGCAACCTTACCGGATAGCGCCGCCCGGCGCTTTTCCAGGTTTTCTTTGTCGTACTCGCTGGTCGCGGACTTAATCTGGGCATTAATCTGGTCAACGCGGGCTTGAATTTCAGCGGCGGAGCCAGCACCCTCGATAATGGTTGTTTCATCTTTAGTAACCAACACTTTACGAGCCGTCCCCACTACGTCCATATCGACGTTTTCAAAGGTCATGCCGCGGTCTTCAGTTATTACCTCCGCACCCGTCAAAACGGCAATGTCGTTCAGGACGTCTTTGCGACGGTCACCAAACGCCGGTGCCTTAATGGCGGTCGTGTTAAAGACGCCCTTCAGCTTGTTCAGGATTAGCGTCCCCAAGGCTTCGCCTTCAACATCTTCGGCAATCAGCACCAGATCTTTCTTGCCGGCTTGCGCCAGCTTTTCTAGCAGCGGCAAAAATTCCTGGATCGAAGTAATCTTTTTATCGGTGATAACTACGGCCGGCTTTTCTATTACCGATTCCATGCGGGCAGCATCCGTCACCATGTACGGGCTGACAAACCCGCGATCAAACGTAAAGCCTTCAACTACCTCGCTTTCCAGCGCCAACCCTTGGCCTTCTTCTACTGTTACCACCCCGTCTTTGCCGACTTTTTCAATCACATCGGCAATCAGGTTGCCGATTTCGGCGTCGCCGGCACTAATGGTTGCTACCTCTGCTACGCGGGACTTCTTGCCTTTGATATCTTCGGCCAGACCACCCAGTTTGGCCTGTACTTCATGGGCGGCGGCCTCAAGGCCCTTGCGTAGCAGCATCGGGTTATGACCAGCGGCAATAAGCTTATTTGCCTCATTCAAAATATGATACGTCAGCACCGTTACGGTGGTTGTACCGTCACCAGCCACATCGTTCATTTTGCTAGCGGCCTGCTTAATTAACTCGGCACCAACTTTGTAGCCCAATGTCTCGTCGTCAACGTCAGCCAGTTCTACGCCCTTGGCTACGGTTACGCCGTCATGCGTAACCGTCGGGTTGCCGTAACTCTTGCTAATAATAACGTTGCGTCCCTTAGGCCCCATCGTCGTCTTCACCGCGTCATATAAAATCTGTGCCCCGCCCAGCACCCGGCGCCGGGCATCATCATCATAAAAAACTTTCTTTGCCATTATTTCTTCTCCTTACGTGTCAAGTTATCAATCTTTTCTTCCAGTCGTTTAACTGCTTCGTCAATTCTTGCTACCTTTGTTTCTACTCTCGTGAAGCCAATCCAGAAAATAACAAAGATTATAAAGCCGAGTATTCCATCCATAGTATTACTTAACCGTCGCGAAGATATTTTCTGCCTTAATCAGAATGTATTCCGAGCCGCCGTATTTGACGACTTCGTTACTGTAGCCACCGTAAATAATCCGGTCGCCGACCTTAACATCGTCAACTTTCTTACCGACGGCCAGAACTTTAGCCACTTTGGGCTTTTCCTGAGCGTTACCCGGCAAGTACAAGCCGCTGGCGGTTTTGGTTTCGGCCTCTTCCTGCTGGGCGACTACATAGTCTGCCAATGGATTAATAGGTACAGACATCTAACTCCTCCTTAATCTGTTATTCAAGAGAGTTAGCACACAACAAAAGTGAGTGCTAACCGCTAGCACTCACTATACCCGACTGCCAACACCCCTGTCAATATCAGCCCCGTAACGTCGTGCCGTACTGGTCTATAGCGTCAAGCGTAAACCAAGAGCCTGTTATCGGTGTTGCTACCCTACTTTTGCCCCAAGCTACGTTCGGCAACACGACCCAACCATAAGGCAGTATCAATATCAGCAGCCCGGGAAGGTAAGTTACTGCCCTTAATTTCGTTTATGACCTTTTCTTTCAGCTTCTTTTTGTATAAGCGGTTAGGCGTGTCGCCATGCGCCAGTCGTAGCTGTACGGTTTCCTCCTCCCCGGCAGCGTCATTATCACTATCAACTTCTAAAATAACATAAGGATCCAAGGACTCAGGATCCCGTTTAGCCGGTGGAATTTTACGCTTATCCCAATCTTCAAATACGGCAAAATAGATATCATCTTGTAATTTGCATACCGCTTCGGCCAGCTGTTGGCGTTCAGAAATCGATAAATCATCAGCATAATTGGCAGCGGCCAATAAATAATGGTTCATAAACAGGTCCCGAAACACCTCGTGTCTCTGCTGCCCGTTTGGGCTCTTCCCTTTGCTAACGGTAAAAAGCCCACGATTTTCCTCAAGCGATTTGTATAAGCTCGTAATGTCGGCGCCGGCCTTATTTTTAAAGCTGGCTAGCCAGTTATTAGTATCAGGAACCGTTTCGGCGCTTTCAAAATCAATAAAATGCGTTGCCCTATCTATGGTCCGTACAATGTTCCGAGTTTTAGCATCACCATGGAAGGTGCGCCCTTTAATGTGTAGCTCCGCGAGTGCATCCGCCATATCTTCTAGTCGATCTTCCATAAAGTAGCGCTCAGGCTCACTGCTCTGCATATACGCCCAGTTTTCGTTATCTAGCGTGGAAACTGTGTCTTCGTACAAAGTTACAAGATACTCAGCGCTATCCGTAATCAGGATTCCGGCCGGCATAAAGACGGCAAAGCCCTTTTCTGATAGCGACTTTAGCTGCACATATTCGTGAAACGCTTTCTGATGGCCTTTTTCAAACCTTTTAACAGCTACCGGCTGAGTGGCCATCTCCTGGGTCGAGGGATCTAGATAGGATATATCACCAAAGAACACCTGGTGGGCAGAACGCCTTGCGTTAAAACCTCGTGCACGCTGAAGCTCAAACTCAAACCTGGGAGGAAGCTCTCCTTCATTATGCAAAACATCAAAAGCCTTTTGATCTAAATGTAGTCCTGGCTGTGTCAGTCGAGGTGTTCTGCTAGCTACAAAGTCTTGCGGGATTTCAGGCAGGACAAATACAGGGCTGCCCGGGTAACCCGATTGCTCAACTGCCGCTACAAATTCTTTGACGTGTAGCGGCAAAGGCGCTGGCGCCTCTACATCTGTGATTAATGGTAATAATTCAACTGTAGTCATGATGATTTTTATTTTTATCGGAAGTTTTTAGCCTAACAAAGCTCTCCTTATCTTGGATACATTGCCGGGTGAAGCATTAGCTTCCCCTTCCTGAACTAGGCTAATAAGCGCGGCTTCTAGCGAACCCGGGGAAGCGGTTAAGGGGGGGATCAGTAAAACCTCGCCGCCGTTAGCCTTACTAAAAGCAAGCTTGAACCAGGTCAAGCTTTCGGGCACCGCGCCAGTTTCCCGAGCAAGACGAGCGAGTAATTCACGTGTTTTTAGTAAAACCTCTGGCAACTCCATACTTATGGGGCTTGCGGACTGTGATGGCTGCTCGGACAATAAGATCCTAGATAAAGGCCGGGCACTGCTTGGCACAGCGTATTGCGTAACTTCTTCATCTGCCCATAATCGCCTCATGTGCGGCACACCAGCGGACTCCATTAGGCTGTACATTGCATCATCCGCTCCCGTTCGTTCACAAAACAAGCTTCGTTGGCGGCCCTGTACAACATCCACAATTTCTATGCAGCCATTTGATGGACATAAATTAAAAGTCGGATCAGTTTCTATAAATCCACTTGCCATTAAGCGTTCGCGAATAGGCCCCAAGGCAAAATCAACGGGCTCGCCAGCTGGGGCACTATTATGTTTTGGGGATTGATGTGTTGGTATCTGAGACATGTTAGTAAAACTATAGCATAAAACTCATTACTTTACAACAGGGCCTGCGCTCTGAGCTCTAGCTGCCTCCAAAGTTTTCAAGGTCAAAGTTTATGCCTTCCTGAAGAATGTCAAAATCTATCAGGTGTTTCCATCCCACATCGGTCGCAGGGTGCCTCAAAACCATGCGGTAAACTCCGAGTAAGTGCTCATCATAAAAAGCCTGCTTTTCCGCTAACGTATTCTCGGCTAATACCCCACGCTCGGACAATGAGCCGAGTAGCAGCAATAAGTCCCTAAGAACTACCTCGTGTAGCCGTACGCTATCTTCCTCGCTCAACCCGCCGTCAGGTTGCACCGTAAAGGTATTGGCGGAAAAGGTCTCCAGATCTACGAGGCGCAGGCCTGACTGGTCCCATGCCATGTTTCTAAGGCGGGCATCGCCATGTGATGGAACCACAACATCATCTTCTTGAGGATTACGGACGGGGGTAGAATGCAACAAGCCTAGCGTTAAAGCGCACTTTTCTATGATTGCTGTCAGCATATCAGGATCGTCTTGCGTATCCAGTAAGGTGCCCCATTCAAAATTGTCAAAACTACGCACCTGCGGTTCAAAGTCCGTAATGAGTGCCGGGTTTTTGCCGACCATTGCTAGACCGACTGGATTAAAGGTGCGAATTAAATCGGCCTGCCTCACCAGGCGAGTTGCTGCGTATTCATGCATAGCCGCTTCCAGGTCACCCTCAAAAATTTTAACAGCGACTGGCCGGCTGATGTCTCCGTCGGGACCTTCAAAATTCATATGCCCAAAGCGCACGTCATGAGCCGAGGCTTCTCTTCCCTCGCGCCAGCTTGGTTCTTCGGTAAATGCAAAACGACTAGGCCCGGCGTGCTCTGCTCTAGACCCCAGTTCGACGGCTTTGTCGGCTGCAAGCACTAGGCCATTGTAGGCAGCCCGGCCAAGGCTCTCTGCCAAACCGCCAATAACCACCTTGCCATTTACCACTTCAGCCTGGTTTAAGGGCAAAGCAGCGGGCAAAATATCGCCCTCGAAGTGAAAGGCCGGGAATGATTCGTGTAGGTGAGTTGTTGCCATGGTTTTATTTTGTCTGTTCCATTAAGGAAATAACTTATAAAACAGAGTATACCATAAATGTTACTCTAAGTAAATATGTAGTCGGTGGCGATTGCGGTTTTGAGATATACTCTACTTAATGATGACTGACCCGAATGAATCAACACTATCTGTATCGCCTGAAGACCAAGATCTTGATGTGCAGGCTGTATCGCTCGTGACCCGTGGTTTTGCAACGGCCTTTCGGAATAGTGGGGTTGCTATTGAAGTGGTAGAAGACGGCGCTGAGATTACCTTTCCAGAGGCAGAGGCTCCAGCGCTTGATTAATTAAAGATAGGTCAAACTGCGATTAAAGCGTCCGTAAACTCTTCATCAAACACCTTGAGTAGTACGCGTTGGGCGCGTCGTAAGGCTCCTTGACTGGCTGGTAGTTTTCGGTTTTGGTAGGCAGCCAGCAAGTCATCGGCCGCTTGAGCCATTTTATCGGTACTACATCGCTTGAAGTACAGCACAGGAATGCCACCGTAATCTTCTTCTCCGACCCTATTTCGTCTACTTGCTTTGGCCCCATGAGCAGCCTTTTTGGCGTTATCCCCCTCTTCCTCTTCGCGGCTTAACAGTTTGAGCTGTATAGGCGTCGTATGAACAAAATTGCCGTCGGTATCACGCCTTTGCACAATCAAATCAAATGATCGATAAGGTCGGAGCTTCAGGGTATTCGGTTCATCCTCGTGCTTAAAGGCCCGACGCAGACCATAATCAATCGCAGCGCCTGGTTCAGAATGTACATACATTAACCCCCTGGTTACAATGGCTGCAAAGCTTTCCAGCATAAAACCCGCCCAGTCCGCACCTTCATCCCCTCCGGTTAGAGCGTCGCGTGCGTCTGCTAACTTCACTTGCCTGCCTATTTCTTGCAGGTCAACTAGTTGCTCTTCCAACAGTTCAATGGCAAGCTCCTGCAAAGACTGCAGCCACTCATTATCGCCCGCCAGCTTGGCAGCCCTCAGGTCCTGATCAAGCCACTCAAAGCGAATATCGGCCCGATACTGGCTAGCCAGCAACCTATCTGTCCATTCGGCAGTTGTATCATCGTATAAACGGTCATATGCCAAGACAGCCGTTACAAACAGAGTCTCTCGGGCGCTTGGCTCTTGCTCTACCCAGGCAGCCTTATGAATGAGCTGACCAGCCAGCAAAAGATCTTTGGTGGGTTTTTGCAATTCCCAGCTATTCTTCCCCACCAGGGTCATGAATTGTTCAGATACATGCTCTGAATCGGAACCTGTCATAATAAAGTCTTCTGGATCCCCCGAGTAATTGGCGTAGAGCAATAGCCCGGCTGCCCGCAGCAAATCAGGCTGTCCTTCATGATATGCGTTAAAACTGCCTATCGCTTGGTCCCAGGCGGCAACAGCATTACTTATCGTCGCTTCTTGCGGCTTACCAGTGCGCATATCGGGCATTAATTCAAAATCGGGTAACTGCCCGTCGCATACAACTCGGGCAGTAAGAGCACCCACATAACTGCCTAACCGGCATGTTTTTAGAACATCGTCTAGATTGACAAAGTTACTAGCCTCTCTGAATTCGCTCCAGTAGTCACCATAAGGACCCGATTGGGCGGATGGAACCTCAAAAGTGTTAGGAATTGGCTGTTTTACCTGAAGCATTTATTTTACGGGACCCGCTAACTCTAACCGTATGGTAGCACTGGCACGGTTACGGCGTCAAAATATTGTTCGTCGGTACGCCAATGGTTATTACGCCTTGGCAAGCAGCTGCCGGGCAATTTCGCGCTCATCCCAAGGGATGTTTTTGCCGCCCATGTTGCGGAAATCCTCATGGCCCATACCGGCCAATATTACAACATCACCTTTTTTGGCTTCTTTAAAAGCAGTCTGTATGGCCTTGTACCGGTCGGCAATAACTTTTGTTTTGGGCTCACCGCCAGCCTGTACAATCCCCTGGTATACGGCCTGTCGGATTGCATCCGGATCCTCGTTGTAGGTTTCGTCATCCGTTAAATAGATGCTGTCGGCATACTTGGCGGCAAGCTGGCCCATAATCGGCCGTTTTGCCTTGTCACGGTCACCGGTAGCGCCAAAAACAATGCTAACTCGCCCCTTGTGCTTCCCAGCTTGCAGAACCTTCTGCAAAGCATCGGGCGTGACGGCAAAGTCAACCCAGACTGTGAAATTCTGGCCTTGATCAATGTTTTCCATACGGCCCGGGACTAGCTCCAGAGTGCCTATCCCTTCCGTGATCGCATTGTCGTTCAAGCCCAAGATTATCCCCACGGCCGCTGCGGCAGTAGCGTTATATACGTTAAACAGGGCCGAGAGTTTAGTATGTAGAGAGATAGCCCGGCTCTGATAAGCCAGCTGCCACTGACTACCCTGCCCTTCCTGAATCACTTTTTCTATGCGTACCGTACTGTCAGATATCTGTCCATACGTTGCTATCTGCCCGACAGATTGCTGCTGAAAATAATCATACCAGTCATCGTCACGGTTCAGAATACAGTGCTTAGGCTTAAGATAGCCGTTGAATAAGCGCGCTTTGGCTTCAGCGTACCGCTCCATAGTTTTGTGGTAATCCAGATGGTCCTGGGTCAAATTGGTCATGACCGCCACCTCAATCGGGATACCAACAAGCTTGTGCTGGTGCAAGGCCATACTAGTGACCTCTAGCACCACAAAGTCCACTCCTTGCTCTTTAGCAGATTTTAAGAATTCAAGTAGTTTGCCGGTTAATGCTACTGAACGGTGCGTCTTGTTCGGCTCTGGCTTGCCATTCATTTCTATAACGGCCGTCGTATACATAGCAGTTTTGTACCCTGCAGCCTTAAGCACCTCGTTTATGTAGCAACAGGTCGTGGTCTTGCCGTTCGTCCCCGTTATGGCAATGATCCTGAGACCTTTTGCCGGGAAACCATAACGGGCCTGCAGTGTGTACACCCGGCTTTTACGGTACGTTTCTTCTGCCAGTTTAATTCCCTGCTTTGGCAAGATTTTCCGGACCAACTTCTTTGGATTCATACCTCCTAGTATACTGGTTCTAATGCGGATCCTTGGAATAGAAACTAGCTGCGACGAAACTGCCTGCGGCATCGTAGAAGACGGCAAACGATTGCTGTCTAATGTTGTCTTGTCCAGTATGGACCTGCACGCCGCCTATGGTGGTGTCGTACCAGAAATTGCCGCCCGCAGCCATATTGAGGCAATTATCCCTGTTATTAGACAATCCTTGCAGCAAGCTCAGTGTACGTGGGATGACATTGATGGTATTGCCGTTACCTATGGGGCCGGCCTAGGCGGTTCCTTGCTGGTAGGCGTCATGACTGCCCGGACCCTGGCAATTACCAAAAATAAGCCGCTGTATGCCATTAACCACGTGGAGGCACACATTTACGCCAACTTCCTCACCGACGCGGCACCTTCCTTGCAAGATTATGTACTCCCCAAACATCAGCCGGAGTTTCCAATGCTAGGGCTTATCGTATCTGGCGGCCATAGTCAGCTGGTACTGTGGCGTGGTCATTTTGATTACACCTTACTTGGCCAAACTCAAGATGACGCTATCGGCGAGGCCTTTGACAAGGTAGCTAAGGTTTTGGGCCTGCCCTACCCTGGCGGTCCCAATATTGAACGGGCTGCCGAGCACGGTGACCCTTATGCGTTTAACTTCCCCAAAGCCAAAATGCCTAACAAATATGATTATAGCTTCTCTGGGCCCAAAACAGCCGTCCTGCGCGCTGCACAGCAGCAGATTGGTGAATCACACGACTTTCCTAGCCATAAGCTGTCACAGCGACTGTCTGAAGCCCAGAAGGCCAACATTGCTGCCAGCTTTCAGCGCATAGCTGTTGAGACCGTTGTCGACAAGACCATAATGGCATATGAGGAAGGTAAACCACTGAGCGTGGTGATCGGCGGCGGCGTCGCCAGCAGCCCGGAGTTACGACGACAGCTAGCTCAGCGCTTGCCTATAGAGATTGCATATACTGACAGAAAGCTCTGTACCGATAACGGTGCCATGATAGCTACACTAGGCTGCTTCCATATGCTGCACAACCAGCCGGTTGCCGACCCCTATAAATTAGCCATCTCCCCTAATCTGTCCATGTAGCACTGTGCGTCGTGCCGTAGTTATGTTATGCTTATGGTTGAAAACAAAAAGTTCGCATATTGCCATGGGTGTGGCAGGTACTTTGCAAACAAACGTAACAATTTAGGAGACAAACTTAGGGGTTTCACATGAAACCGTTGAGTTTTTTTGCTAATTTTCTGTTTATGTTCATCTGAGTGGTTATAGCGTACCAGAGGTGGTATGATGTTATTTATATGAATTTACCAAAAACGTACGAACCGGGTACCTATGAGAAGGACATCTACGCTCTCTGGGAAAGTAAGGGTGCTTTTATGGCGCATCCCGAAAAAGACGCCGAGCGGTTCGTTATTTCTATGCCGCCGCCTAACGAAACTGGTACCTTGAGCCTGGGCCATGCCATGTACACGCTGCAGGATATTATGATCAGATACGCCCGTATGCAAGGCAAGGATGCCTTGTGGCTGCCCGGAACCGACCACGCCGCCATCGCCGTTAATGCCATTATAGAAAAGCGGCTGGCAGAGGAGGGGACCAACAAGCATGAAGTCGGCCGCGAGGAGTTCTTGCGCAGGACCAAGGAGTTTGTCGGCAATAGTCGTGACACTATGCTGGGGCAGATGCGTGCCATGGGCTTTAGCGCCGACTGGTCGCGGCTCCGCTACACCTTGGACGACGCCCTAAATCGCTGCGTCAATGAGACGTTTACCAAAATGTACCACGACGGCTTAATTTACCGTGGTAACCGCATTGTTAACTGGGATCCCAACCTGGAAACAACTGTATCCGATGATGAGGTTGTGCGCGTAGAAGAAAAAGCCCAGTTTTATACCTTTCAGTACGGACCGTTCCAGATCAGTACCGCTCGGCCAGAAACTAAGTTTGGTGATAAATACGTTGTCATGCACCCGGATGACAAACGATATGCCGCCTACAAGCAGGGCGATACCTTTGAGGCCGAGTGGATTAATGGCAAGGTCACTGCCACTGTCATTAAAGACGAAGCCGTCGATCCCAACTTCGGCACAGGGGTGATGACCATTACGCCCTGGCATGATCATACTGATTACGATATTGCTGAGCGTCACGGGTTGGGTAAACAGCAGATTATAGATTTTCAGGGCAAGTTACTGCCGATTGCCGATGAGTTCAGCGGGATGAATATAACCGAAGCTAGGCCTAAAATCGTAGCTAAACTCAAAGACAAAGGCCTACTAGTAAGCATTGATGATAACTACGTCCACAGTATTGCTGTGAACGACCGCGGCAAGGGAATTATCGAACCGCAAATCAAACTGCAATGGTTTGTAGACGTCAACAAGCCGGCAGTAGACTGGAAAGGCAAAAGGCAGTCCTTCAAAGAAGTTATGCAAGACGTTATCCGTAATAAAGACATTCGGATTCTGCCAAGCCGATTTGAAAAAACATACTTCCACTGGATTGATAATCTACGTGACTGGTGCATATCACGGCAGATCTGGTGGGGTCACCGTATCCCGGTGTGGTACCGTAAGGGTGCGGACGGCCAAGAAGAGACGTATGTAGGCGTGCGGCCACCCGAGAACCAGGGCGGAACAGGACAGGCGTGGGAGCAAGACCCTGACACGCTGGATACCTGGTTCAGCTCGGCACTCTGGACTTGGAGTACGCTGGTTGACCAAGACCTGGCTAAAGACTATTCCTTGTCATTAGAGGATTTGCTGCAACAAAGTACCGACTTCCAGGCCTATCATCCGACAAGTGTGATGGAAAGCGGCTGGGATATTTTGTTCTTCTGGATTGCCCGCATGATTTTGGCGACGACGTATATGACAGGGCAGGTACCATTTAAAACAGTCTATTTGCACGGCATGGTCCGCGCGGAAGATGGCAAAAAAATGAGCAAAAGCCGCCCGGAATCGGTTGTGAACCCGCTGGATGTCATCGCCGAGTATGGCACTGACGCGCTTCGGATGGGCCTTATCATGGGGGTAGCCCCGGGTATGGACCAAAACTGGAGCAAGGGCCGTATCGAGGCCAACCGTAACTTTGCGAACAAGCTATGGAACATCGCTCGGTTTATAGAGGACAAAGTAGGCAATGACCACGACTTAAAGCAGGCAGCCAAACCAGAATCTATTGCTGATCACTGGATATTGACAAAAATACAACAGTCAGTACGCAAAATTAGTCAGGATTTGGATAATTACCGCTTTAGTGAGGCTTATGATACGCTGTACCATTTTGTCTGGGATGATTTTGCCGACTGGTACATAGAAGCCAGCAAAACTTATATAAATAAGGGCGTATTGGCCTATGGCCTGGAAACTATCCTGAAGCTGGTTCACCCCTTTGCACCATTTGTTAGCGAAGCCATCTGGCAAACACTGGGGTGGGAAAAGAGTACTTTGCTCATAACCAGCGCCTGGCCACAGCCCCTTGGTTCTAACACCGCAAGGACCCAAGAGTTTGAAGAAATAAGAACAATTGTCAGCGAAATACGATTTATTAGCACCAGTATTAAAGCCCAAAAGCCACGCCTGCACCACAAAGGGGACGCACTTATAGCAGCACAGGCGGACTTGATTAAAAATTTGGCAGGGCTTTCGGATGTGAGCCAGGCCGGGGCAGGGAGCGGTTTGCACCTGACGGGCACGAGTCATGATTGTTGCCTTGACCTGGATGCGGTCACCATCCAACGCTTCTTGCAACAACTGGCCGATAAGTCCGAGGCCACCAAAAAGTCTATTTCGCAGTTAGAAAGCCGCTTGTCGAGTTCATCATATGTGAGCAAAGCCCCCAAGGAATTGGTGGATGAAACAAGGCGGCAGTTGCAGGAGGCTAAAGAGCTACTATCCAAACAGCAGGCCGAATACGAACGCTTCAAACAATAAGTTCCGGCTCCAAAGAGGTTTTGACGCGGGTGATAGATTCCGCGGGACGATAATCATCAAACCACAGCACATGCCAACCAAACTTTTCGGCGGCCATTAAGTTAGAGCGCGAATCATCAACTAGCAGGATCTCTTCAGGGGCCACCCCAGCTTTAGCCTGTGCCAACTCATAAATCTTCGGTTCGGGCTTAATAGTACCGACAACGGAAGAGTCAATAATAGCGGCGTACGGTACGGCCGGCAATATGCCGGCAGCCAGCATGGCATCTATAAAGCCCGGCATTATATTGCTAAGCAACCCGACCCCATAATACTGATCAGCCCAGCGCACCAAATCATGCATTTCTTTAATAGGATCTATGGCTGCCAGATAGTATTTTTGCCAGTCCAGACTACCAACTCCGAGCTGTTTAGCCATAACTCCATTAAACTCTCGTAGGCTCATTTCACCGCGGCAGACGGCATCATTGTAGTGCCAAAACGTAGTTTCAATCAGATCAGCCGAGGCGCCAGTGTCCTGAGCCAGTTCCGTAAAGGCACGGTGGAAAAATCGGACCAAACAACCATTAATGTCAAAGTATACAAACCGCAGGCCACTTTTAGATCGGTACTTTTTGACGGGCGGCGGGGCAGGGGCCAAATCTCCCATTAATTCATTCAGTGACAGGCCTAAGGCTGCGGCTATGGACTGAATCGTAAATATCGAGGGCGCTTTTATAGCGCCGCGTTCAATCTTGGCCAGTGTGGAATAACTCAAACCGGCTTTATGACAAAGGTCCTGCTGTGTTAGTCCTGCCGTTTGCCGCGCTTCTTGAAGACGCTTACCCAACCCCACCTCATCCATATAGCATTAGAATACTAGTTTTAGCTGTAAATACCAAGAAAAACTAGTATCAAATGGCTAGCTAGCTTTAAAGAAAATTCCGAGTAAGGTAGCTACCAGTAACATAGCAAACACACCGGCAATAGCGGCTACAGTTAGAGCGTTTTTAGTGTTATTGCCGGTAGAGCGCATCACTTTGCTGTATACCCAGGCCGCAAAACTGGCACCAACCAAAAACCCAATTGTCAGATTTGAAAACATAGCCTTAGTGTACTAAAAAGCCAGCTTTTCTGCCATGGCGGCAAGCGCGGCATGGTCCGGTTCAGCGGTCATGTCAGGCACACGGCGGAACTCTTCGTCGTTATCAGCGGGGAACAGCTTAATGTGGGCATGGTCAGGCATGTCCAAGCCTTCTACAATAAGACAAATACGGGCTTTGTGGGGGAAGACCTCAGCCAGCCTGGCGGCAGCTTTTTTGACGGTTTGCATCAGTGCACTATAATCATCCTCTGGCAATTCAAAAAAATGACTGACCTGCTTTTTGGGCACGACCAACACATGGCCGGGCTGAATCGGGTGGATATCCATAAAGACGATAGTTTTATCGTCTTCGTATACTTTGTCACAGCGGATTTCACCTTTAATGATCTTGGTAAATACCGAATCTTTCATACATTAAGAATTATCTCATAGTTTAAAAGGCACCCACACCTCATAATGGGCGTACGCATAAGGAGGGAATATGAAAGTAGGAATTTTGGGTTCAGGTGACGTGGCGCAAAGCCTTGGGAAGGGGATTGCCGCTATCGGCCACGACGTAATGCTGGGAACGCGCCAACCCGACAAGCAACAGCTAAAGGATTTAGCGACACAATCAGGGATAAAAATCAGTACCAACGCGCAGACGGCTGCCTTTGGAGAATTAATCATTTTAGCGATCAAGGGAACGGCGACCGAAGAGGTTTTGCCTGGCTTGCAATCAGACCTTGCCGGCAAAGTAGTCATTGATGTTACCAACCCGTTGGTTTTTGGCGATAATTCAGCACCAGGACTAAGTGTGGGCCACACGGATAGCGGCGGGGAAGTGGTACAGCGTTTGCTGCCGGACAGTAAGGTTGTAAAGACGCTGAATACCATCAGCCATGCGCACATGGTCCAGCCAAGCTATCAGCAAGGCACTCCCACTATGTTCATGGCAGGGAATGATGCCGACGCTAAAAGCCAAGTGGATAAGCTTTTGCAGGCGTTAGGCTGGCAGGACATAACAGATCTCGGCGGCATAGAGAACAGCCGGCTAACTGAGCCTTTGTGCCTACTGTGGGTCCAGTACGGCGCCGTTAACAATACCTGGGACCATGCGTTCGCAGTACTGAAAAAATAATCATGTTTACGTCGCGCCCATTGCTGCATAGAATTAAGCTATGGGATTTATAAAAAGTCTGCTGCGGGGCTTGGCCGCCGCTGGGTTAAAACTGGGTTTGGTCCTGTTTGCTTTCACCATGGCACTTATGATGGTTTTTGGTACTTCGGCGGCCATTAAACAGGCACTACGCAGCAATCATGTCTATGATGCCGCGATTGACAGTATCGTTAGTGACACCGGCCAAAATCAAGATTCGCTATCTGGTCAACAATTTCAAGTAACAGCACAAGAGCCGCAAATAAGACAAGCTGCCAAAACCGCCTTCACGCCAGCCGTAATACAAACCGGCAGCGAACAAGTAATTGACGGGGTGTACGGCTGGCTGCGCAGCGGCTCAGCCCAACCGGATTTCAGAATTGATCTAACCGACGCCAAACAACGGTTCGCAGACGCTGTCGCGGACGCGGCGATCAATCGGGCGCAACAACTGCCAGCCTGCACCCTGCAGCAACTGCGCGAGCTTAGTGCCACTACAATCGACCCCTTTAGTGTACCCTGCGTGCCGCCAGGTTATGATATTAGCGCATTACGCAGCCGGGTGGTATCGGACATATTGAACGATCAAGGTTTTTTGAAAGATCCAGTCATAACGGCCGACAGTGTGCCAAAAGACAGCCAGGGCAGATCGGTATTTCAGAATGCCTCCCAGGCGCCTCGCATATTTCATTGGTTGCTTCTAACGCCTTGGGTTATTGCCGGGCTGACAGGACTGTTTGGGGCGATACTGGTACTGCTGCATGACGACAAACGACGAGGGCTACGGAGTATAGCCGTAATCTTGTTGGGCAGTGGTATATTTCTGTTTATTACATCATTATTACTTATCTACGTCTTTAAGGCAGCGTATCTACCCAAAGGCCTGCAACCGAGCTCCAACCCTCTTCAACAACCTTTACTGCAAGCCGCTGTGTCCTTAGAACGTGCAGTGAGCACTAAGATTTTGTGGTTGGGCGGCGCCTACGCGGTACTGGGAACTCTTGGACTTTTACTGTTGCATTTTAATCATAGAGTTCGGGAACTTCAGGTGGCAACCAGCAATGCAAATATGGACGGCCAATCCGCTGAAGATTTTAATGCCTCCGTCCTCCCTCTACCTACGGGTAATCAACCACCAGATAAAACTCCCAGGGGTAATTAATTCCTGGCCTACCGTTATTATTGAGCTACGCGCGGATATCCCACAAAGCTTCAGCGAAGCAGGATGGCGGACTGTCCTGTCGGAGGTCGCGGATCTGGGACTTTTGTATATCCGGAAGAGCAGCCGGACAAAATGTATTCCATTTTGACTGCGCGATGAGAAACCGCGAAGGGGTTTTTTGTGGTACATGGCGGAGGAGGCGAGATTCGAACTCGCGGTAAAGTTGCCTCTACACTGCTTTTCGAGAGCAGCGCCTTCAACCACTCGGCCACTCCTCCATGCCAAGCAATTATACAGAGGCACTCTAGGTTTTGGTAAACGCTATTTGTTTACACTTTATAAGTGAAAAATCTTATAGCTTAACCGCAGACCTACTTCTACCTTAGAAAGTGAACTGTTATATAGGGACAGATAGTCAGTAATTATCTAATAGGAGACCACAAACGATGAGCAATATCCGACTTCAAGATTCAGTACAAAATGCCTTGAACCGAACCGTAAGTTACTTACCACAAATAATTGGCGCCCTCTTAATTCTGTTGCTCGGTCACATCGTTGCCCGGGTATTACAGGGTATTGTCACCCGAGTTCTAGACAAAATCCGCTTTGAAAGGGCGCTGGCGATTTCGCCGGCAGGCAGATATGTGGCCCGATTTATAGAAAAGCCAGGTGCCTTAATAGGCCGGGTTGTTTACTGGATAGTTTTCCTGTTATTTATTTCGGCAGCTGTCAGCACGCTTAATATTCCTGCCTTGAACACAATAGTAGCCGGATTTTATTCATACATACCTAAGATACTCGCGGCCGCCTTAATTTTCCTGGTGGCAAGTGCCATTACCGCTGGGGCCGAAAAGTTTGTCAAACGGGTGCTTGGCGAGGGACCCATGGCGGGTCTGATTGGAGCCATATTGCCGGCCATTACCATGTCTATCGCCGTATTTATGATCTTAAACCAACTGCAAATTGCTAAAGATATCGTCAACATCACCTATACGGCTATTATGGGCTCGCTGGCATTGGGACTCGCGCTGGCCTTCGGGCTAGGAGGCCGTGACGTAGCTGCCCGCATCCTATCCCAAGCTTACGATGCTGCCCAAACCAAGAGACTATCCGCCACACGCCGGGTCGGAAGAGTTAAGTAGTTTTAAAAATCTAGGCAACCAACTCAATGGCTGAATAGCCAATATTGAAAGCCAGGCTGGGATCAACAAGCCGCGGATGATTTTCACGCATACGGCTATAAACTGCAAGTGCTATTTCCCAGGGGTTATTGTCTTTGTCAACGGGCCAATAATCCCCATATTGGTAGGTTACTGACTTTGCAAACAATCGTGAACGGACAAGATCCGATAACGGCTTGCCGTTAGCGTCTTTATTACGTGAATTCTCCCGGTAAAACCTAGCCCGTAAGTTGTCTGGCGTTCTCGTACCATCAGTCGCGCGGCGAGCCTTTCTGCCCAAGTTATGGCCGCACCCATATTGCCGGCCGAGCTGTCGGCTATGCGTTTCACCAACACCATCTGCTACAAACTGCCTGAGTGGCTCACCATCTAAAGTATCCGGCAGGTTTGACCCTTCTACTTTTCTTTTGCTAATCCTTACATGTTCGTCATAAGCCGCTTGGTCTTCCTCAGTCCACTCTTCGCCTGCTTCGCTTTTACGGGTCAGTTCAAGAAGCTCGTATTTTCCCAGGTCATGAAAGAGTTTGATGAGTGAGCCTCTAATAGGGCAGGTACGCTTTTTTGTCTTGGCATCAATAGTTTCCAATGTAGCACGAGCGTCGGACATGGCAAGTACCGATTCTACAATAGTTTCTCGGTCACCATGTTCTTGGTCGGGTCCCCACGGCTCTTCTAAAAGCTCTATCGCAGGATAAATAACTCGGGCAGGCGTTCCGATCTCTAGCAAATCATGCTCAACGTATGTACTTACTGCATCAAAACTGCTAGCAACGCTAATAGGTGGCACGACAAGAACGGCTTCAACAGGGGAGTGTAAGGTTGTTCCGACAAGCATGAATATACCTATTTATACAATAATATTGCTATTTATCAACATTATACACCCCCAGTCAAGCGTTTTCAAGAATGAATATAAGGACCTGAGATTAGTTTATCGGCTGCGTCAGACAGGTTAAGTTTTGCTCTCATGGCTCAAGCCCTAAAAGAGAACCATGTAAAAAGCCAGGCTTTATACCTGGCTTTTTACATGGTGTGCCCGACAGGATTTGAACCTACGACCTTTGGTACCGCAAACCAACGCTCTATCCAGCTGAGCTACGGGCACGCGGTAATGAGACAAACCTACGGTTTTTCTCATCGCGCCGGCAAAATGGAATACATTTTGGCGGGCTGCTCTTTTCCCTATAAGACAGGGAGCGCAGATCAGAATTCTAACATAAAACAGGGGTGATGACTAGCCTAGAACCGAACTCTACGCATAAGGCGATCAATCGGATCGTGCGTACGTACTTCGTGCGGGAGATAACTACCCAAGAAGTTAATAATCCTTTCTTCCTGGTCCGGCGGAAAGTATAGCGTAATAGGGGTAGTAAAACGTTTGAACTGAAATATTTGTATTGAGTGGAAGGCATCCTCTTGCATGACCGCGAATGATCTAAGCTGATCATACGGGTAGAATTTATTACCAATATGTATACCCTGGCTGTCCAATCCGTATGCCAATATTTGTGGGCGCCGGGCGCCGGATACGGCAAATAACGCCGCTACAACCAGTATGACAATACTGTTTATAGCGTCACGGGTCAGCAAATAAATAAACGCGGCCGTGAGCAGGGCAATACCCGCCACCGCCAAAAACCAGCCAGCTCTTTTCTCGTGATCAATGTATTCAGACGCGGTCCAACCTATAGGATCAAGCGAATGTTCTGAGCCCCCGGCTTCTTCTCTATAAGCCCAACTAGCTTGAGCAGGCTCCTCAGGTGTAGCATTTGATGGCCCAGGGGTGACCAGGGTTGATGGAGGTTGAGGCTGATTGTTTTCAGACGGATTGCCAGATTGGCTGTCAGGTGTCATAAGCTCTCCCGGTTGCATAAGCGTATTGTATCATCTGGCACGCTGATTATCTGCAAGAAGTTGGCCCAATGATAACTTCTGCCGCCAAAATCTGCTATAATTCCCATCTGTTAGCACGGAGGAGTACCCAAGTGGCTGAAGGGGATGGTTTGCTAAATCATTAGGGGGGAGCAATCTCCCGCGAGAGTTCGAATCTCTCCTCCTCCGCCATACAAATAGCCCGCCACAAGCGGGTTTTTTGTATGGCGATAAGAACACTCAAGCATATCGCTTTCGCTAGCCTAGGCTGGCGAAAGCGATATCTCATCTCCACACATCTGCTATAATCTCCTCTGTTGGAGAGGTGTCCGAGTGGTTGAAGGAAACGGTCTTGAAAACCGTCGTGCCGGCAACGGTACCGAGGGTTCGAATCCCTCCCTCTCCGCCAACAGGGCAACAGAGCTTCCAAAGCCACTGCTTTATTTGAGCAGCAACAACCACGCTAGTTTTTCCGGCGCAACACACAATATAATTCAGACCTTAACATTGACACATTAACTAATGTGTGGTACATTAGGGGTAGGCAATAAAAACAAATATGAAACCTGCACTACCTAACGAATCGCAGCCATCCCCAGTTGAGCCGTCTAACACCGGCCTCTTTGATCAGGACTTGTCAGCAGCCGTTGTGCCCGCAGACCAAGATGGCTCTACTGACAGGTTTGCTTTTATATACGACCCGCCTAAAACCGATGTAGGCCCGGCAAATCAGCCTGCAGCAACATATCAAATGCCATCTGCCCCACAGCTATCTGGGATCAGCCACGATACGGTTGTTGGACCCCGAGTCATACCTCCTGAAGTAAGCCACCCACGAAAGGCCGGTCGCCTCCTCGCCGGAGTTCTTGCCCTTGGGCTTGCCGCTACAGCCACCGTAATGTCATTAAGAAGCGGTCATGAGGGCCAACCCGATGTTACGCTTCAGAGAGCTCCAGTGGCGGCAGCCGATCGTCCAACAACAACGCTGGCAACTACCAGTACTACCCAAGAGACAAGTACTACCGTCAAAGACGTCGTGCTTAGTCCGGCCAACACCGCACCTTCTACGGCAGTAACTATTAAACAGCCCGCGGCCGTGAACCAGGCACCCACCAGCTCGAGCTCGGTTCCTAAGGTTACCAAAGAGGTAACAGCACCAGAAAAACGCCTTTTGGCTGACGAAGAAGTGCAAAAAATGATTACTGCCACCAAATATGAAGGCCTGGCCGGACACACATTTGAAGTAGCCGAAGAATTTAATACCGGGGTGGCTAGATATGTCGTCATTAACCTTGACGGTTCCAAATCGGCAGTTCCTATCAGCGAACTTAAAGCTGACATTGCGCTGGCAGAGACGGACGCGGCCGCCCGGCCATCATTTTCCACTAAGGTTCAGTTGGGGCCGGGCGTAAGCCGACAGATAACATTTCAAGCCAGGCCGGCCAAACTCACTCCAGATGGTACTGACACACGCTATATCATTTACACAAATTCAGCACTCGCATCACTCACCGGACCATCCTTTAAGGATTTCCAAGACAGTTCTACGATTAGCATGCCCTACAAACACATGAATGTGACCTTGATCAGGAACCATTCGGCCAAGGAAAAGGTTGATGGCATGCCTGCCAACAGTTTCTACACCGGGGCAGAAGCACGCCAGACCGCGACCGGCTTTGATCTGTCTGCCGATTCCGAGCATGACATCGATCAAACCAAACCGGATATGAGCTTTGTCACGTCCAGCACCGATCCGCTGCAGAGAAAGGCGGATTTGGTTAATCTTGGCCGGGAGATTTACATTAACTCACTGTCATACGCGCAGGAATCTGCCCGCGCGGGCATACCGTACGCCCAATACAAAGAGCAGGCTCTAAGAATTCCTTTGCGAGCTTACGCTCCGCAGGCTAGCGTTTTCTATATGGCCGTAAGCGAAGCACAATATAACTCGTTAGGCTAAGTGCTGGCGTAGACGAGAGGTCTCACCGCCACTGCTGGTTAGTCTGCCCATGGCAGTCCCAGATGATCAAGCTGGTACCGTTACCGGTGCCGCCGCCGTAGGCGTCCAGACATTTGCCGCTGGCAACTGAGCGGATGGTACCGTCACCGTTACGAGTCCA
>JAICHO010000002.1 GCA_025924835.1 Candidatus Saccharimonadota bacterium
CTTGCAGAAACCCACTTTGATTTTGAGTCACAATAAGACCTTAGCTGCGCAGCTATATGGTGAATTCAAGCATTTTTTCCCTGATAACGCTGTTCATTATTTCGTTAGTTACTTTGATTATTATCAACCCGAAGCCTACATTCCACGCTCCGATACCTATATTGAGAAAGACAGTCAGATTAACGAAGAAATTGACAGGTTGCGCCATGCGGCAACTGATGCACTGCTGACTCGTCGTGATGTCATTATTGTCGCCA
Organism: Candidatus Saccharimonadota bacterium; assembly: GCA_025924835.1. Lineage (GTDB taxonomy): Bacteria > Patescibacteriota > Saccharimonadia > Saccharimonadales > JAICHO01 > JAICHO01. Next base: position 258 of record JAICHO010000002.1, read on the forward strand.
GCGTGAGCTGTATTTACGGCATAGGTTCGGTTGAAGATTATGGAAATCTCGCGGTCGTAGTTGAAAAGGGCGCCCGCCGTGTGCGTGATAAGCTACTACGACAATTGACCGATATTCAGTATCAGCGCAATGATATTGACTTTCACCGCGGCACATTCCGTGTCCGTGGCGATGTGGTGGATGTCTACCCTGCCGGTGAAGAGGCTGCCTATAGAATCGAACTTTTTGGGGATGAAATTGACCGTATTACCCAGATAGACACGCTTACTGGTGAAATAGTACGCTCTCTTGACATGCTAAAGATTTTTCCAAGTAGTCACTATGTCACCCCGCAAGATAAGCTTAAAATCGCATTGGGCCATATCGAGCAGGAGCTAGATGAACGACTTGGTTATTTTAATAAGCATGGGTTGTTACTGGAAGCTCAACGTTTGCAGCAGCGCACTCGGTTTGATCTGGAGATGCTGGAAGAGACAGGATTCGTAAAGGGTATAGAAAATTATAGCCGTTATCTAACTAACCGTGAACCTGGCGAACAACCCGCCACGCTACTGGACTACTTCCCGGACGATTATTTGATATTTGCTGATGAATCACATATGACATTGCCGCAAGTGCGCGGTATGTACAATGGCGACAGAGCACGCAAAGAAGTACTAGTAGAACACGGTTTTAGACTACCAAGTGCTTTGGATAACCGCCCGCTAACATTCACCGAATTTGAAAAACATGTTAATAAAATAGTGTATGTCAGTGCTACCCCTGCCCAATACGAACTATCGCGTAGTCCGGAACCTGTCCAGCAGGTCATCCGCCCAACTGGTTTGGTTGATCCGCCGATTGATGTTCGGCCGATCGAGGGCCAGATTGATGATCTCATAAGCGAGATCAAAGAAACGGTTGATAAACATCAGCGCGTTTTAGTGACTACACTAACAAAGAGAATGTCAGAAGACTTGACCGAATATTTACAAGAATTAAATATCAAAGTGACTTATCTGCACAGCGACGTTGATACGCTTGATAGAACTGATATTCTCCGCGACTTGCGCTTAGGTGTCTACGACGTTGTTGTTGGGATTAATTTGCTCCGCGAAGGCTTGGACTTACCGGAGGTGAGCTTGGTTGCAATCCTTGATGCTGACAAGGAAGGCTTTTTACGGAGTGAGCAGGCACTGATTCAAACTGTTGGTCGTGCGGCCCGCCATCTTGAAGGGCGGGTGATAATGTATGCTGATCAGATAACCGGAAGTATGCGCCGCACCATTGACGAAACAACACGGCGCCGTGCTATTCAGGAAGCGTACAACAAAGAGCACGGTATTACTCCTACGGGTATTGCATCAGCCATACAAAAAGGTATGAACCCAGAGATGACCGAAGAAGCCAAAAAAGCTAAACTGGATTTGAAGAAAATCCCTAAAGACGAATACGGCCATCTTATTAAAGACCTGACATCCCAAATGGAGCTTGCTAGTGCAAATCTTGAATTTGAAAAAGCCGCCGAACTACGCGATATTATTACCAGCATTAAGACCAAGCTGTAATTACCAGAACACCAAGTTTGAACATGTGATTAATTGATCTATAATGCTTAGCAAATGACCGAATATAGACAGTACGGCATGCAGCATTGGTACGAAGTCTATTTGTTGACCGACAAACTCGACAAAGAAGCATGGCAGAAAATTCTGTTGGGAATATCGCAGTATATAGGCTTTTTAAAAAGCTGGAAACTCGTGGTTAGCATAGAAAACAGCACGGTGCGTTACTTTATTGGTACTAATAAAGATGTGAGTTTGCTTTCTAACAATGTGGAAAATATTGTCCTGCGTCCTGTTTCGGCTGAACAAATACAGCTTCCGGAAACTCGGAGTAAGCAGCATTTTGTCACATTTGTGGGTGGTGGTAATTTTCTGGACCTGCGTGAAAAATATCAAGTTAAGCGAAGTCTGGAACTAACACACATTGTTTGTACGATCAGGACATTAAATCCAGAGAAGGCGCATGTCGCCGTCAGACTCTATTTCAAGAATTTGGCCGGTCAGCACGCTACTGCTAAAAAGACCTTATTTTTTCTGCCCTCGGTCTTGCTCAGCGTAGATTTTGTAGCTAACACGAAGTATTTGCGCAAAAAACAGCCAAAATATCTGGATATTCAAAAAGCTATGCACATTATGCAAAGCGATAACGTTGGCGCGGTCTTTGAGGTTGATACATTTCCTTACCTGCCCAAAAATTTTTACTTGCCACTACAGAGCTATGACTTTGATAAACACTCTTTTATTATTGGCGCCAGTGGTAGTGGCAAATCCAAGTTAATTCAATTGATCGTCAGCCGGCTAAGCTCGGCACAAGGGCTTAAGCAAAACTATCGTATCGTGGTTATTGATCCGCACGCCTCGCTGGAAGCCGATTTAAAAACCATCCCTGACACCACAATCGTTAGCTTTAAAGGACAAGATGACGGCGCGGAACTGTTCGGCGGGGCTGGAACCGATATTTCGGCAGCAACCGAACTAACCGGCACACTGTTTAAGTCATTACTAGCAGATCAACATAATCCCAAGGTAGAACGAGTGTTGAGGTTCAGCTTGTTTGTGCTGATGACCGCGCAGGTTATGTCCCTGGACAAACTGAAGCGTCTGCTAACAGATATTGAATTCCGTAATCAAATCTTAGCCCATGTACAGGAATATGTGCCGGCGAATATCGTCAAGTTTTTTCAAACTGATTTTAATGAGCTACGCACCCAAAGCTACAATGAAGCAATTTTGCCCATTGTGTCGCTAGTTGATGAAATGCAACTCCAGCCGTCGCTCGGCGAGCAGAATGAAAACACCAGCTCTCTCACCAAGCTTATCGGTGGCAATTTTCTGACACTGTTTTCGCTTAATAAAGTCAGCATGGGCGAAAAGGTCGTAAAAACAGTAGCCGGGCTGTTGATTCAGCAAATCTTCTTGTTGGCCCAAGCGCGCGCCTTTAATGAAAAAATTATACTCATTGTTGACGAGGTATCTGTAGTTCAGAATCCCGCGCTGGCCAGTATTTTGGCTGAGGCGCGCAAATATAATTTGTTTGTATTTTTAACTCAACAGTACTTTGGTCAGATTGAAAAACCTTTGCAGGATGCAATATTTACCAATGTGGCCAATTATTATGTTTTCAGAGTATCAGAAGAAGACGCTCGTGCTCTGGAGGGCAATTTGACCATAGAAATACCTAAAGAGATTTTGTTAGCTGAAAAAGCAAAAGGCAGCAAAGAGTCCGAGGTACGGGTTAAAATGCTAACCGCTTTGAACGCCCGTGAATGTTTTCTACGGCTCAGCAGCGACGGTCAGATTTTACCGTGCGTTAAGGCGAGAACAGTTGATGCCGGTGATGATTTGCTCGCAGGCGATGTCTCAGAAGGTCTTAAGGCTTATGACCAGCCTTTGCAACAAATGCCCTCCAAGTTCATTGAAGGTTCACCTCCTGACCTAGGGCCTGTCAGTATGCATGAAGCGGCTCAAGCTGGCGCTCCTGCCAAATATTTCTCCAATGATTTATTCGCACAAGATGATGTCCAGGCGATTCTTAATCAAACTAATGCGCAACCTCCGGCCGCAGTGCAGCCACCTCCAACTGGTGTGCCTAATCTGACGGGACACAATGCTCAGGTCAGTACACCCCACTCTACCGACAGAGTTAGTACTCCACCGCCAAAGCCACCCCTAAGTCCACCTGCCGCTACACAGCCAATGAATCTCGCTTCGTTGCTGGCCAGCCAATCGTCATCACGCAAAAAGATAGTTAAATAAGGAATAAATATGAATGAAGCAACCGCCAAACAGATTTTAGATAAAGTCGTAGGACAAATATTTGGTTACCAAAACCCCTTAAGTTTAGAGCAAGCCGTACAAAAATTCGCGTTTGATATACGTTTGCCGCAACAGGTATATGACAGCACTACTAATGAGCCCACGTGGGCGCAATCGGTGAACCCCAGCAAATTTATTACCATGGATAATGCTCATAATCGCAGCGGTGTCGACGACTGGCTTATTCCTAAGCGCCCATTAAATGGACTGCAAGATATCTTGACGGCATGGGCGGAAACCAACCTTATGGCAACCGAAAGGCAAATAGAAAGTGCCAACATAGCCCAATCTGACAATATATATAATTCAGAGAATGTATACCGATCGATAGATATAACGCAGTCCAAAAATGTGCTCTTTAGCGACGCGGCTAACAAAAGCGAGTTTGTGGTCGCCTGCCAGCGTTCAAATGCCCTAAGCTTTTGCATCAGGACCGAAGACAGTAAGGAATGCTCCAATAGCTTTAATGTTATATGGTCCGCCAAAGTCGCAAATTGTTTCTTTGTGCAGGATTGCTACGATTTAACGGACTGCATGTTTTGTTCGCACATTACCAGCAAACAATTTTGTATAGCTAATATGCAATACGAAGAAGCTGAGTACCGCAAGCTCAAAGAATTAGTCGTACGCTGGATTCTTACCAGTTAGATCTGTTATACTAACCAGGAAATGGCTAAATTATCGCGGGACGATGTATTAAAATTGGCTCAACTTGCCAGACTTCATTTGACTGATGAAGAAGTCGAACAATTTGCAGCAGAAATTAGCGCTATTTTAGGCTACGTAGAGCAATTGCAGTCGGTAGACCTTAAAGACACTGAACCGACATATCAAGTAACAGGTCTTACAAATGTTATGCGGCCTGATGCCGAAATAGACTACGGCGTATCCGCGGAGGAATTGCTTAAAAACGTGCCGGCCATACATAACGGCCATATTAAAGTTAAACGGATGTTAGATTAATGAGCAGCCAATGGCAATCACTGGCCGATATGGCAGACAGCGTTCAAACAGGCCGAGTTAAAGCGGCCGATTTGGTAGCGCAAGCACTTAAAACTATAGAACAAAAAAAAGAATTTAATGCCGTAATTAGCTTAACGGCCGAGCGCGCCGGACTAAGAGCTCAGGAGATAGATCAACGCATCAAAGACGGCGAGAAAATCGGACCATTAGCCGGTATTCCTTTTATTGCTAAAGACAACTTTTTAACATATGGTGGTGAGACCACTGCGGCCAGTAATATTCTCAAGGGTTTTAACGCTCCTTATCAGGCCACGGCCATAAATAAATTGGAAGCAGCCGGTGCGATCGTAGTTGCCAAGGCAAATTTGGATGCGTTTGCGCACGGAGGCAGCACTGAAAATAGTGACTTTATGGTAACAAAAAATCCTCATGATGATAGTCGTGTTCCCGGCGGCTCCTCCGGCGGCTCCGCAGCAGCTGTAGTATTAGATATGGTACCCTTCGCGCTAGGCACTGATACGGGAGGTTCCATTCGTCAGCCAGCCAGCTTTAGCGGTGCGGTAGGTCTCAAGCCGACATACGGACTTGTATCACGCAGCGGCGTTGTGGCTATGGCCAGCAGTACCGATGTTATTGGGCCGCTTGCCCGTACTGTCGCTGACGCGGCTCTGGTTCTAGACGTAATGGCCGGAAAAGATCCGCTGGATGCGACCTCAATTGACAGCAACACTGCGGGCTATACCATAAACAAGCCTGCTTCCAAAAAAATATCTGGCAAAATCGGTGTTGTTAAAGAATATATGGACTCAATTGTAGATGACGGGGTTAAGCGGCACATAGAACAAGTGATACATACCTTAGAGCAAAACGGTGCTCATATAGAAGCAGTCAGCCTGCCATCTTTACCACTAGCGCTGGCCTGTTATTACATTATCTGCCCCGCAGAAGTCAGCAGTAATCTGAGCCGTTATGACGGGCAACGCTACGGTTATACCCAACCTAACGCCCAAAATATAGAAGAGAGCTACATCTGGTCGAGAAGCGAAGGGTTCGGCAAGGAAGCCAAACGCCGAATTATGCTTGGTACGTATGTTTTAAGCAGCGGCTACTACGACGCGTACTATAAAAAGGCCCAGCAATTGCGTACAAAAATTATACGCGAATTTGAAATGTCCTTTCAAAATGTGGACTTTCTGTTAGGCCCGGTTACGCCCACCACGGCCTTTAAAATTGGCCAAAAGGCGGCTGACCCGCTAGAAATGTATCTGCAAGATACTATGACTGTAGCTATTAATTTGGCTGGTGCGCCGGCAATGAGCGTCCCAGCTGGCAAGAGTAATGGATTACCGGTCGGCCTGCAGCTAATCGCGCCCATGCGTGCTGACCGAGAATTATTGTTGATGGCTCACGACATTGAGGAGTTGTTGTTGCCATGAGTATAGTTTTAATGGCAGAAGTCGTTGGCGTATTATTCGTTGTTGGCTTAATTGCTATGGTTGTGTATAGAAAACGACCCCGTCGGCTTAAGGCTGATCAATTTATGGCTAATTGGAAAGAGCTTCAGGCCTACTGCAAAGATAAGGCAACCTGGCCGCTGGCCATCTTAGAAGCCGACAAGTTGTTGGATATAGCGCTAAAAAAACGCAAGCTCAAAGGCAAAACCATGGGCGCACGACTTGTGGCGGCGCAGCGTATATTGAGTGACAATGATGATGTTTGGTTTGCGCACAATTTAGCAAAAAAAATTGCTGCCCAAAGCGATTTTAAGCTGAAAGAAACCGATGTAAAGGAAGCCCTTATAGGCTTTAGGCAAGCATTAAAGGACATTGGAGCACTACCAAGTGAAAAATTGTAATGCGTTTAACGTGCCAACAATAGCACCTACGCGACGTATGCGAAGATATTGCTATATGTTCTCTACGCTCATGGCTACAAGGTGTCTATGCTAGATCCGGAAATCCGTGCGAAGTATACTCCTACAATTGGTATTGAATGCCACGTGCAGCTTAAGACGCGCACAAAGTTATTTGCGGCTGTGAGTAACGACGCCCGTAATGCAGCCCCAAACACGCTTATTAGTCATATTTGTCTTGGTATGCCAGGAGCACTCCCAGTGCTGAATGAGAAAGTCGTTGAGTATGCGATGCAAGTAGCTTTTGCGTTCAATACAGAGCCACAACGGTATAGTCATTTTGAGCGAAAACATTATTTTTATCCTGATCTGCCAAAGGGCTATCAGATTACTCAGTTAAGCCACCCGATAATCGTCGGCGGTTATGTTGATTTGGGAATAGAAGACGAGATAAAACGTATACGAATTAACAGAGTACAAATTGAAGAAGATGCGGGTAAAAGTACACACCCAACCGGCAAAGACTATAGCTTAGTGGACCTAAATCGCGCTGGCACGCCACTGCTTGAAATCGTATCCGAGGCTGACATGCACACGGCAGCAGAAGCCAAGTTGTATGCGCATGAACTGTGGTTGTTAGTGCGATACGCCGGCGTGTCGGATGCTGATCTTTACCAAGGAAACATGCGCTTTGACGTTAACGTTAGCGTTAGTAAGACTGATAAGTTAGGATTACGTACGGAAACTAAAAATCTTAACAGCTTTCGCAGTGTCGAGAAGGCGACTGAATATGAAATTGGCCGCCAGATTGAATTATTGGAGAAGGGCAAAGCTATTGTCCAGGAAACACGTGGCTGGGATGATGCTAAACAAAAGACGTTTTCTCAGCGCAGCAAAGAGGATGCGCATGATTATAGGTATTTTCCTGATCCTGATATACCGCCCATAGTACTCAGTGATGCGGCAGTTCAAACAATCAAATCGATTATGCCAACATTACCGCGCCAACTACGGCAACGTTTGCGCGCACTCAAAATTGATCCGTCGGCTACAGAGACATTGATAGAAGAAATGCCCGCTGGCAAGCTTATTATTGCTTTGCTTGACAGCGGCTGTAATAACGACGCCGTCAAACGTATTGCTAATTGGCTTGTTACCGAAGTACAAGCGCTCGTATCGGGCGGCACGTATACATGGGAGAACTTACACCTAAACCCTGATCACCTTGTCGTATTAGCCGACATGACAACTGCGAATAAGGTGAGCTCTACTGGCGCTAAGGCGATCTTGCATGAGTTGCTCTTAACTGGAAAAAGTCCAGAAAAAATTGCCACTGAAAAGAATTTGCTGCAAGTATCCGACGAAAGTGAAATAGCTGCAATCGTGGCTAAGGTTTTAAGTGATAATCCGCAAGCTGCTACCGACGTTAAAAATGGCGAGATGAAGGCCATTGGTTTCTTGGTGGGCCAAGTTATGAAACAGTCACACGGTAAAGCCAATCCAAATCTGGCTCAAAAACTCATCAAAGAACAACTCGGCCAATAATGGACAATGTTGGTATGAACTAGTGCGTAAAGAGCGGTGAACCTACTAATCTCACATGGTACAATCAAGCTATGCCTTTACCCAAAGTTAGAAAAGCGGTTATTGCGGCGGCAGGGTTTGGAACACGGTTTTTGCCTCAGACCAAAGCCATGCCAAAAGAGATGCTACCAATTGTTGACAAGCCAATCATCCAATATATTGTGGAGGAACTTGTTGCAGCTGGAATCCAAGACATAGTGATCGTAACCGGTTATCATAAGCGTTCAATTGAGGACCACTTTGATGATATTAGCGGTGATCTGAGAGCTAATTTGGAGCAAGGCGGCAAATTAAAACTGCTTGAAGAAACCGACAAGATTGCTGATTTGGCAAATTTTGTATACGTACGTCAAAAGGGACCATATGGTACTGCGACACCCTTGGTCAATGTCCATCATCTCATTGGGAACGAGCCTTTTATATATGTTTTCGCAGATGATCTTATTGTTGCGAACCCCAATTGTTATAAACAGATGATTGATTTATATGAAGAAACCGGCGGAGCTATTCTGCCCTGCATCCGCCTAACTTCTGACGCGCAGTACGACCGTTATGGTGTACTCGGTGGCGAACTTATCAGCACCGATGTTCTTAAAATGGATACTATCATGGAAAAGCCAGGTCGGGCACATGCACCAACTGATTTCGGTAGTGTGGGGGGCTATTTGCTCACAGCCGATGTTTTTGACTATCTTGAACATGGGCAGAGCAAACTTGGGCCGGACCAGGAGTTCTATCTGACTGATAATGTCATACAACCAATGCTTGACGATGGTAAGTTATTTTTTGGCTGTAAAGTCAAGAATAGCGTACGTTATGACACTGGTAATAAACTTGACTACCTAAAAACAGTGGTAGATTTTGCCTTAAAACACGAAGATATCAGAGACGAATTTCGGGAGTACTTGCACGCAGTGTTACAATAAGAGATACATATGGAGAACGCTCAGCAAATATTAGTCATAATTTTAAGTATCATGCTGGCACTATTTCTTTTGCTCGGTATATTTGCACTAACCAAGCTTATACAACTACTTGACCATTTGAAAAAAATCACAGAAAAAGCCGAAAAACTGGCTGATACCGCCGAGAGCGTCGGCGAGTTTTTTAAATATACGGCTGGCCCGGCCGCTATTGGGAAACTAGTAGCTAATATTACCGGGGTAGTATTTAAACATAAGAAAGCTGGGAGGCACGACGATGAGTAACAAACGCAATATTGCTGTGGGTACCGTGTTGGTCGCGGCAGCAGGTTATGTGGCAGGATTACTGACAGCTCCAAAAAGCGGACGTGAAACGCGTAAAGACATACGCAATGCAGCTCAGAAGGCTAAAGGCGAAGCAGAACGCAAGCTAAAAAACGCTCATGGCGAGCTCACCAAGCTAGTAAACGAAGCCACAGAAGCAGCTAAGAATTCCAAGAATAAGGCCAGCGAAGAATTAAAAAAAGCAATAGAAAAGGCTGACACAGTCCGTCAGAAAACAAGGGTTATATTGTCAGCTATTCATGAAGGCGAGGCAGAAGACAAGGATCTACAAAGTGCCTTGGACGAGGTTAAAACAGCCATTAAACACTTAAAGCAATATGCCGCTAAGCCTCAAGAAAAAAAAGCAGAATAAGCCAAAGCCCTCTTATGAGGACTTGGGTAAAATGTTACAAAATATCTATGAATCCGGTTATGCTGACCGGAACCAAACGTATAAGATGAGCTTCTTTAAGGGCGTATTATCCGGACTGGGTGGAGTATTGGGGGCAACTATACTGGTCGGAATCCTGCTGTGGGTTCTTTCATTATTTAGTCATGTTCCATTATTGAACAGGTTTGTAAATAATGTTCGTCAAACTGTTACAACACAGAACCGTTAATGTGGTACTTATATGTACCAGCGATTTTAAGATAACTAGAGTAAAATAAAAGAACAAAGAGGGTATTTAGCACGTGGTAAAGCAACTTCAATCAAGCGATTTTGTACATCTGCACAACCACACCCAGTACAGTCTACTGGATGGGCTGACGCGCGTTAATCAGTTAATGGATTTTACGGCAGCACAGGGCATGGAAGCAATTGCCATGACAGATCACGGTAATATGTCAGGGGCTATAGATTTTTACAAAGAGGCAATAAACCATGAAATCAAGCCCCTCATCGGCATCGAAACATATGTGGCTGCCAGAAAACACACCGATAAAGACGCAGCCAAAGACAAGAACCGTTATCATTTAATTATTTTAGCTATGAATGACATAGGCTACAAAAACCTTATGCGATTATCTACTATCGCTAATATTGACGGCTTTTACTATTATCCGCGCATTGACCATGATTTGCTTGAACGCTATAACGAAGGCCTGATAATCCTAAGCGCATGTATGGGTGGTGAAATTGGCGATGCTTTAAAAGAGGGTCAGTACCTGAAAGCTAAAGAAACTGCCGGTTGGTACAAACACGTATTTGGGGATAGATATTATCTGGAAGTTCAAGACCATGGCCATCCTAAGAATCCCATGCACAGTCAGCAACAACAAGATATCAACGAGCAAATTCTGCGCTTGTCGACCGAACTTAATATACCCGCCGTCGTTACTGCCGACGCGCATTATTTACGTCACGAAGATCAAGATGCTCACGAGATTTTATTGTGTGTAGGCACGGGATCATTCTTAAGTGACCCGAAGCGGATGTCACTAAAAGAATTTCCCCTACACGTAACGGAACCATCTGAAATTATTGCCAGGTGGGGTTCCGACCACCCGGATTTAATAGCCAATACTAAAAAGATTGCAGATATGTGTCACGTTGAAATTAAGCTAGGCAGCTATCACATCCCTAAGTTTCACGTGCCTAAAAATGAAACAGAAAAAAGCTACCTGGACACGCTAACCTATCAAGGCCTTGTGCGCCGTTACGCACCGACAACAAATCAGCAAGAAATCAACAAGCTGAGTTTAACAGGCTTAAAGAAGAAGCTTACCCCTGAAATCATAACAAGGGCCGAGTATGAGCTCGGCGTGGTAGACGGAATGGGGTTTAACGGCTATTTTCTTATTGTTCAGGATTTTATAAATTGGGGGAAAAATCAGGGTATTGTGTTCGGGCCGGGCAGAGGAAGCGGTGCCGGATCTATTGTTGCTTATGCGCTGCGCATAACAGAGCTTGATCCGCTTACTTATGATTTGCTATTTGAAAGGTTCCTGAATCCCGATCGCATAAGTATGCCTGATTTTGACGTTGATATTCAGGACACGCGCCGTGATGAGGTCATTCAATATTGTGTTGAACGCTACGGCAGCAATCGTGTCGCGAATATAGTAACTTTTGGGCGAATGCAGGCGCGCAATGCCGTACGCGACGTGGCACGTGTTTTGCAGGTTCCATATACGGAAGCAGATAAATTAGCCAAAATGGTTCCCCAGCCGATTCAAGGCCGTCATATTCCGCTAGAGAAATCATTGCAGGAAAATCATGAATTAAAACATGAGTATGCCAGCAATGAGACATCGCGTATGGTACTTGATCAGGCTATACGTTTAGAAGGTACAATCCGCAGTCATGGCGTACATGCTGCCGGAGTTGTTATTGCCCCTGATGATATTGTTAACTTTGTGCCGCTTGAAATGGCTCAGAAAGGCGTCATCACTACACAATATCCCATGGGACCCATTGAAGAGCTTGGTTTGTTAAAAATGGATTTCTTAGGATTATCAAACCTTACAATTATTAAAAATGCCTTACGCATTATTAAACGCGTTCACGGTAAAGACATAGATATCGGCACCTTGCCTTTAGATGATGCAAAAACATATGAACTTTTCCAGGCCGGGGATACGACAGGTGTTTTCCAGTTTGAATCTGCGGGTATGAAGCGCTACTTAAGACAGCTTAAGCCAACAGTATTTGATGATCTTATAGCTATGAACGCTCTCTATAGACCTGGTCCCATGCAATGGATAGATGACTTTATTTCCAGAAAACGAGGCGAAAAGAAGATAGAATACATCCATCCGGCTATGGAGCCAGCGCTTAAAACAACTTACGGCGTCATTGCTTATCAAGAACAAGTAATGCAAATAAGCAAGGAAATGTGTGGTTTTACAGGCGGCCAAGCGGACAGTTTGCGAAAGGGTATTGGCAAAAAAATCCCTGAAGTGCTTGCAAAATATAAATCTGAGTTTATTGAGGGTGCGATAAAAACGGTGGGCGCAGATAGGACTTTAATGGAGCGGTTCTGGAAAAACCTGGAAGCATTTGCGTCATATGCTTTTCCCAAAGCACATGCCGCTTGTTATGCCATGATCGCGTATCAAACCGCGTATTTAAAAGCAAACTATCCCGCAGAATTCATGGCTGCACTGATGACAAGCGATTATGATGACATTGATAGATTGGCGATAGAAATCACTGAATGTAAGCATATGGGGATTGAAGTGTTACAGCCGGACGTTAATGAGTCATTTAACGAATTTGCAGTGGTTCCTGATAAAAATCAAATCCGTTTTGGACTGAGGGCGATTAAAAATGTAGGCTCCAATGCCGTTGACGAGATATTACGTGCCAGAGATACTATCGGTGCTTTTGACAACTTGGAGAGTTTTTTTACTAACGTAAATGTACGTACGGTAAACAAAAAAGCCCTGGAAAGTCTGATTAAAGCCGGAGCATTCGATAGCTTTACTGATCGTTCGGTATTGATCCAAAATGCCGACGTGCTGCTTGCGTATGCCAGCAAGTTCCAAAAAGATGCTGCTAGCGGACAAACGGATTTGTTTGGAAATGAGATAAGTGACGAACACACTAAGCCAAAGCTCAGGCTTAATGAAGCCGTTCCGACAATAAGTCAGCGTGAACAATTGGCATGGGAAAGAGAATTGCTAGGCCTCTATCTTAGCCAGCATCCATTGGCCTCATATGAGGTATTTTTAGCAGAACAAACGGTACCACTGAATACGCTCAAGCCGGAACATGATGGCAAATCACTGAGCGCGGGCGGCAATATTACTGATGTACGTGAAATTACTACCAAAAATGGCCAAAAAATGGCTTTTGTTAAACTGGCCGATCAATTCGGCGAGATAGAACTGGTACTGTTCCCTAATATCTATCAGCAGACCTTGGGTATCTGGGAACGGGATAGAATTATTTTAGCTAAAGGCAAGGTCACGTCTCAGGATAAAAATGGTATTGCAACAGAAGAGATCAAAATGCTGGTAGATGACGCTAGAGAAATCACCGCTGAACAGGCGTCCGCCTATCAAGCCACAGGCAAAAAAGGACCGGCATTAAAAGGTCGATCTAAGCCCAAACCTAAAGCCGCGGCAGTCAATGTAAGCCCACAGAGAGTTTATGTGCGGTTAGTTTCAAGCGCAAATCAGGACAAACTAGTTTCATTAAAGCAAACCATTGATGCTCATCCCGGAGATACCGAAGTTGTTTTAGTTATTGGCGAATCTCAAAAACAAATTATACGACTGCCCTCGCGAATCGCACATGATAGCGGTATAGAAGATTTACGTACCATTGTTGGATACGAACACGTTAAATTGCAGTAATGCTAGACGCGAATAATTCTGTATCAAGTCTTACATATTGCCATTCTAGCGTATAAAACCGGTAGTTTTAGATAAAATGGCGCCGATTAGTACCATACTGACAAGTATTGTGTCCAATAAAGGATGATGCAAAACAAATCGTTCGCTTCCTCTGATAATATGTCGTAACCCAGCCGCATGTTTAAGGAGCAACACAATCAAACAAAAGCCAGTAAGGAGACCGACACCGAATGATAACCAGGGTGCCTTCCCGTCCGTCAGTGTCTGTGCCTTAGCAACTTTTAGCGTCTGTGGTTCCTGTGTGATCTTTTGGTCGGTTGTTACTGGCGATTTACTGACAGGTTTATTTTCGGCTGTAGCTACTGCGGCCGCTGGTTGCTGCGTAACATTAACTGTCTTGGATGGTGCGGACGTAAGCGGTAAAGGAGCTGCAGGCGAAGCTGCGGCTTGTTGGTTGGATGCGGCCAATACCTGCGGCTTGCCGTACATAGCCACAACAACAGTTTCTGGTCCGCTGTTATTATAATCAGACCCATTCGCGAAACCGAAGCCTACGTCACTAAAATCTTTGTCCAGTAAGTTTTCCCGGTGGGGAGGACTATTCATCCATCCTATCACCGTGTCATTACTCGTATTGAATCCGTACGCCAAATTTTCACCTGCCTTTAAATACTTGTAACCGGCATTATTAACGAAAACCCACGGTTCTTCACCATCTGGTGTGTTATGTGACCAGTAATTGCGAGCAACCATATCATTAGCCTTTGCCTGAGCGGCAGCCGTTAAGGTTTGATTAAGCGTGAGGTCTGTTGTATTGTTTTGCTCGCGTTGCTGATTCGTGGCTACTAATAACTGATCTATGCTCATGCTAGTGGCATAAGCCAGAACGCCCGCTCTGCGATGAGCCGGTTGAGCCGTGCTAACCACAAACGTCGCAATCACAATCAGAATTACTGGAATATATGGCCAGTAATGCCTGTGTTCACGTTTGTGGATGTGTTTTGGTTTGCTGAGCGCACGTATTTTGTGCGGCCGTTGGAGCATAAGCATAGTGTAACTATATTTATATTATTTCGCAAACCGGCAATGGTATAGGGCCATGGCTGCGGCTTGAACAACATTGAACGACTCCTTTTGACCGAACATTGGTATTTCTACTACGGTATTACAAATTTCTAGTACGCCGGCTTCTATACCGTCTGTTTCACGCCCGACAATTAAAGCCATTCGCTCAGGCACCTGTAGTTGGGCTAACGGTACGCTGTTCGGAGCCTGTTCTAGGCCCGCAATAACATAGGCTGCTTGTTTAAGTTCCTGAATCACAGCTGTAATATCATGGCGGTGGTTCCACTCTAAGGTTTGTTCGGCTCCTAGCGCCGTTTTTTGTATTTGGCGATGTGCTTTGGCTGCAATATGTGGCAATCGTTCATCGGGGGTACTCAATGGATATGGCGTGTAACCTGTGAGATATACCTTCCTGACTCCTAGGCCTTCCGCTGTGCGCAACAGCGAACCGACATTATGGCAGCTTCGTACATTGTGAATAATGAGAATTATAGCTCTATCCATACGGGTAGTGTATTCATATATGTTGGTAGTGACCAGTGCTTATGTTTAAATACTTAGTATATGAGTCAGGATGCTCGACGCGATGAAGAAGCAAACACCGAACGCCGTGCCCAAATTTTGGGGCTTGTCTATACGAATACCTCGGGGACGGCTAAAAAACAGCTATATAAAGACCTACTAACCCTACATGATTTATATGCATTGCGCGTCATACCGCTTATCGCGGATGATCACAACATAACTTTCGGTGTAACCAATACGACCTCCCAGCAAACAATGCTAATGCTGAGACAACAATTTTTAGATCAGCGAGTCGGATTTACACTGATATCCGACACCGGCTTTCGGGAATACATGAAACTCTACGATCCACCAAAAAAGATTGAATATCATGAAATAGCTTTGAGCGCAGCCGGTAGTGAAGAGCAAATTAAGCAAGTCTCTACCATCCTGGCGCAGGTTAAGGCCGACGACATGCTGGCTTATTTGGTGCAGCAGGCTCATCGCTTGAATGCGTCTGACATTCACCTTGAGACACAGCACGATCATGCTCGCATCAGATTTCGTATTGATGGCGTGCTCCACAGGATTGCTGAAATAGGTATAGACAAGTATCGGATACTAATTTCCGCTATTGCCACTGCGGGTAATATCTCTACTGCTGCTACGGATGCTCAGCAAGGACATATCGCGCAGCTTGTACACATGGCCGACGGCACACCGGTGGATGTTAATGTACGCCTAGAAACCGTACCAACTATTAATGGCATTGACGTTGTGATGCGATTATTCAATTTGGATCAATCAATGTATAGCCTTGATCGGCTAGGATTGTCGGAGCACGAACGGCTCATTGTTGATGAAATTATTGCGAAACCCAGTGGCCTTGTGCTGGTAGTAGGCCCCACTGGCTCCGGCAAGACCACCACGCTTTATTCAATGTTGAATAGCCTCAATACGGAAGAGCGCAAGATCATCACTATTGAAGACCCAGTAGAATATCAGTTTGCGGGTATCACGCAAATATCTGTAACGACCCAAAACGCCGGTCAGACCAGCTTTGCTGACAAGCTTCGGGCAGTGCTACGTCTTGATCCAGACATTGTAATGGTGGGCGAAGTACGCGATAACGATACGGCAAAAACGGCTTTGCAAGCCGCACTAACCGGGCACTTGGTCCTATCCACCTTTCACGCCAGTTCAGCGGCGGCAGCATTGACGCGGTTGATGGATGTCGTGGGTGAAAATCCTTTATTCGTGTCGGCTATTCGACTTATCATGGCCCAACGGTTGGTGAGACGTTTGGATGATTCATCCAAGGTTGCTTACCAACCGGATGAACAGACCTTAGCTTTCCTGCAGCGCATTATTGATACTTTCCCAGCTGATACACCAAAACCGCAGCTGAGCGGGCTGCAGCTGTATAAACCAGGTAGCTCACCCGACAACCCATATGGCTTTAGTGGCCAAATAGCCTTGCGCGAACAGTTTATGATGAAGAATCAGGTCGCCGAAGTCTTATCTCAGGCACGCCGCCCGACAACCCAGGAAATAGAAGCGGCGGCTATAGCGAGCGGCATGAGGACCATGCTGCAAGACGGAGTGCTCAAAGTTATTGCCGGTCACACTACGCTGGATGAAATATTCCGTGTTATCGGCTAATTATTCTTGAGCTTTACGTAATAATTTTGGCGATCGCCGGAACGAGTCGTTTTTCCAGCACACTGGGGATAATTTTGTTATGCGTGGGTGACTTAACGAGGGCGGCGATTACTTCCGCGGCTGCAATTTTGTGTTGGTCGGTTATTTTAGCGACATGATTATCAAGTGCGCCCCGAAAAATACCAGGAAAAGCCAGGGCATTATTAACTTGATTCGGAAAATCACTCCGGCCGGTAGCAATGATAGCAGCTCCCGCGCTGATGGCTGCTTCAGGCATTATCTCAGGTGTTGGGTTTGCCATGGCAAAAATGATCGGGTCCTTGGCCATAAGCGCGACCATGTCTGTGGTCAAAAGCCCCGCTTTTGAAACGCCGATAAATACATCCGCGCCTCTTAGTGCGTCAGCTATGCTACCGTGCAGATCGGCTTTATTGGTAAATTTTAACAAACTGTACTTGTCATTATTTAAATCGGCACGCGCAGAACTGATTATGCCACGTGAATCCACGGCCAGAATCTCCGGGCTCGCGTACAGATTAAGAAGCTTCATTATGGCTGTACCTGCCGCTCCCGCGCCGACGCAGACTATCCGGCAGTCGGTCAGAGTGCGTTTGGTTACCTTCATGGCATTAATGAGCCCCGCTAGTACGACCACCGCGGTACCGTGCTGATCGTCGTGCATAACGGGTATTGGTACGGTTGCTTTAATGCGGTCTTCCACTTCAAAACACACCGGGGCGGCAATATCCTCCAAGTTGATGCCACCAAAGCTTGGTGCAATTGCTTGTACGGCGGTGACAATTTCATCGGCAGTGTGAACGTTTAGCACAATCGGTACCGCGTCAATCCCCGCAAAGTGTTTAAATAGCATGGCTTTGCCTTCCATGACGGGCAGTGCGCCGTATGGGCCGATATCACCCAGCCCAAGCACTGCCGAACCGTCAGAAATGACTGCCACAGAATTATTGAGCCATGTATAATCCCGTGCTTCATCGGGATGCTCGGCGACATAACTGCTGACACTTGCTACTCCGGGGGTGTAATAGATGCTGAGCTTATCCTGTGTGTCAAGGTCATCTTTAAGCTCCACAGCGATTTTGCCTTTTAATTCTTTATGTCGCGCCAACACTTGTGCACCTTTATCCATAACACTATTGTAATGGCTTTTATCACCCGTGCCTGTTTCATTATGACAACAGATGTGGTATGCTTGACCTAAAGAGTTAAATTATGTAAGGTTTATTGGTCTATGGAATCTGTTATTCAACAAATCAATCAGAAATACCGTAAAGCACAAGTCGTAGATGTACGCTCCGGCGATACAGTAAAGGTCCACCAACGGATCAAAGAAGGCAGCAAAGAACGTATTCAGATTTTCCAAGGTTTAGTAATCCGGACCGACCGTAAAGATAGCCACACGAGCCGTATAACCGTACGCCGCATTGCTAGTGGTGTTGGCGTAGAAAAAAGCTTTATGTTACACAGTCCGTTAGTCGCAAAAATTGAAGTTACAAAACGCAGCAAAGTCCGTCGTAACTACTTGACCTACATGCGTGAGCGTACCGGAAAATCAGCACGACTTATCGGCCGCGCCTTTGATCAAGAAGCTGTGAATGCTATACCGGAGCCTGTTAAGGAAGCAACAGCCTCCACAGACGACGAGGCCACAGATACGGAAACCGAAGCCTAAGCAATCGACTTATAGCTACGCTTTTGGTTATATCTCATCCTAACTTTTGATACTATATTACGTATATGACTGTCATTGTAGGTATTGACGAGGTTGGGAGAGGGAGTTGGGCGGGACCAGTCGTGGCCGCGGCCGTTATACTTCATAAGCCGATTGCTGGGCTGAATGACTCCAAGCTGCTCAGCAAAAAAATGCGCATCGCATTGGCTGAAGAGATTAAATTAACGGCTCACTACGGCGTGGGCTGGGTAAGCGCGGCTGTAGTTGACCAACATGGCTTAACTGCCGCCGTACGCTCAGCCATGCAAAGCGCGCTTGATCAGATTACCGAGAGCTATGACGAGATAATTATTGACGGTAATTATAATTACTTGTCTGAAACTCCTAAGTCGGTGTCATTAATTAAAGCTGATATGTTAATAGCTGCCGTTAGCGCGGCAAGTATTCTAGCCAAGGTCGCACGTGATCAATACATGACCGACCAGGCGCAATTATTTCCGGGTTACGGCTTTGAACGCCATGTGGGTTACGGTACGACCATTCACAGTGTGGCGCTGCAAAAGCTGGGCACCTGTGAGCTGCATCGTCGCAGTTATAAGCCCATTCAGGCAATGACTGCATGACAAATTACGCCGCTGGCCACGACGCCGAAAAAACGGCAGCGGACTACTTAAGGCGTCACGGATACAAAATTCTGGAGCTTAATTGGCGTACAAAGTATTGTGAAATAGATATTGTCGCGCAAAAGTCAGGCATCGTGTATTTAGTTGAAGTAAAATATCGGCGGTCTATCGCATATGGCAGCGGCCTAGAGTATATTACGCCTAAAAAATTACAACAGATGAAGTTTGCAGCCGAAATGTGGGTAAACCATAAAAACTGGACTAAAGACTATCGATTAGCGGCCATCGGAATTGACGGATCAGTTATTGAGCTTGTTTATATTGACTAAAAAAGGTTTTAACTTCTTTTATGGCACGCTTTTTCCAGGCACTTTGCCACTCGAGCATTTCGTGGCCTTGTTTATATGATCGGTCCAGTGCCGGGACCATTTTGGCGGTAAAGAACTTTTCGTACTCAGGTATAAAGCTGGTGTCGCTAAATACGCGGGCAGCATATATAGGCATACGGTAAAAACTGAGGTCTGTCCCCAGGTTCTCCTGCAACCACACCCAATTTTCCTTGAGCCATTCCCACGTTTGCTTACGGCCATAACGATTTAGAAAACTGTACGCAATCCAGTAGGCGGCATCCTGGAGCCGAACGGTGTCAGAAGTAATGAGCTCCAGCGAACGGGCAATAAGCTCAGGTTGCTGGAAGCCTGTTAGTGCTGCCGCCAAAGTAACACGCTCTTCGCTCAGAGATGAAGCATTATGAAGCCTTAACAACTTATCAAATTCGGACTTACCACCAAGACGTGCGACGGTTCCAAATACAGTCCCCCGCAAATCGGGGTCAATATCTATACCGCGCTTGACATTTTGCTGGCCGGCAGCAGTTCGTAAATCTGGTGATACTTCATCCACCTCCCGAATAACGGCGAAGAGATCCTGACATTTTTTCACAATTACGGGCTCGTCGGCACTGGCCGCCAGCCCTAGTATCAAAGGCCGCAGTAGACGATCAAAATGACTATCAGCGTCCCTTCTATCCCAGCCTAGTCGCTGAAGCTGACTTGCGACCAGCTGCCGTATATAAGGCTTCATTTGCTCGCGCAAGCCTTCATCGTCCATGACGAGCCGCAAATTACCGATAGCCGAGACTAAACTGTCCCATACCGCATAATTATCTTCGGCTTTAAAATGGCTTAAGAAGTGAAGCGCATCGGTCGTGTCACAGTAGCCGGCTTTGGCCGATTCAAACAAATCAGTGAGCAAGCCCAATCTATCAAGTGGTGCCATATGCCCCCTGTCAATCTGCTGGCCAAGTCGCTGTAAATGACTAGCGTTATAAACCGTACGGTAAAATCCACTCTGACCAGCATTGAACTTGAGCTTTTTAGTTTCTGGTGTTTTGAGCTGTTTGGTTGCCATAGTAAGCGAATCTAGCTCTGGTTGTTCGGTCAAAAGGGGTATAGGCCAAATCTGGCTGCTGTTATGTTCGTGCGATGGATTCGTATAAAAGCGAACCTGTTTAAGCGTGACGGCATCATCGTCAATGCTTGCCCGTAATAAGGGGAACCCGGACTGCGAGGTCCACTTATCCATAAAACTATGTACCGGTTTACCGGAAACCTCTTGCAGGCTTGCCCATAAGTCTTTGGTTTCAGTATTACCATATTTGTGAATAGCTAAATAATGCCTTAAGCCGTCACGAAACAGTTCGTGACCCAGATATTCGTGAAGCATATGTATCACGCTGGCGCCTTTACTGTAGCTTATGGCGTCAAAAATAGTGCGTATTTCGTCTGGATGATGTACTGTCACCTCTATTGGATGCGTATTGTCCAGGGAGTCGAGCTTAAGTGCTGGTTGCTGTTCGTCAATGACAAACTGAGTCCATACTTGCCAGTCCGGAAACATATGATCGGTGGCTAGATATTCCATCCAGCTCGCAAAGCCTTCGTTTAACCATAAATCGGTCCACCAGCGCATAGTGACCAAGTTGCCAAACCATTGGTGTGTTAGCTCGTGGGCTACCACCAAAGCGACGTACTGTTTGGTACTGAGCGAGGTGTTATGCGGGTCTACCAGCATTGCCTGTTCACGAAATGTTATGCACCCCCAGTTTTCCATAGCTCCAGACGCAAAATCCGGCAGTGCGATGATGTCGCATTTAGGTAACGGGTAGTCAATGCCAAAATAATCATTATAAAATTCCAGGCATTTTACTGCTGTTTCAAGTGCGAAATCAGTGAACTGAACGTTGTCCGGTGTGGCATATGCCCTAATTGTGACCCCATCCTTTGTTTTAGCCTCTTTGAAGTCCAGCTCGCCCAGGACAAAGGCTAACAGATAAGTACTCATATGTGGAGTTGGTTCAAAATGAGTTGTGGTTTGGCCGTGCGCAGTCTTTTGGCTGCGCACAGGCGTGTTGGAAAGCATTGTTTCTTTAGCGGGGCCAGTAAGTGTAAGCTCAAATACGGCTTTTGCTTCCGGCTCGTCAATACAGGGAAATACCTCGCGGGCATGATGTGACTCAAACTGCGTGGCTATTAATTTCTTTGATTCGCCGCCGTGTTCAAAAAAGCATGGATAAATACCATTCATTTGGCGGGTAATTTTGCCGTTAAACTCCAAAGTGACCGTGTAATGGCCGGGATACAACATAGTTTTGGTGTGCAAGCGAACTTCGTCGTATTTTTTATGATGATTGATCCTATCCGCAACCACGTCAACATCACCTTTTTTATCATGCTTGGTGACGTGGGCGCTGATGACGGTAAGGCCATTTTGATGAAACGTCAGCCGTTGACTAGGTCGTCCTGAACGCTGGCCGTTAATAATGACACTGCCCGCAAAAGTCATATTTTCTCGGTCAATCGAAATATCTAATAGATACTTCTTGGGCTGGAACTGCGAAAACAACCTCGTCACATCTTTGCTCATACTACCTCTATCTTAACATGTACGTTATCCTGGGAGTCAGACGTTATAATAAAACCGGTTATACATTGACACAAAGTACAATTGAGCATAAAGTTATAAGCGTTACTAGTCGGCCAACAGGTCGGCTTTTTTCATACAGAAAGGTGAAATCAATGGATTTAGATGTTAAACAACTGGCTTTAGCGGTTAAAACTATCGCCGAGGAAAAAAATCTACCAGAAGATATGGTACAAGAGATTGTAGAACAAGCTTTAGCGGCTGCATACAGACGCGACTACGGTGACCGCGAACAAGAAGTGCGGGTAAGTATGAATATGAATACAGGCGAAGTTGACGCCTATATCAGTAAGGAAATCGTAGATAATGTGACTGACGAACGGTTTGAGATTAGTCTTAAGGATGCTGGTGTCATGAAAAAGAACGCCCAGGTGGGTGATACTATTGAGATTTTTCAAAAAGTTGAATCTTTCGGCCGGGTAGCTGCTCAAACCGCCAAACAGGTTGTTTTACAGAGGTTACGGGAAGCGGAACGCGAAATTATCATGAACGAATACGAAGATAAAATCGGGACCGTTGTTAATGGTATTGTCGGGCGCGTTGAAGGCAACATTGTTCGCATAGATTTGGGTAAAGCCCAAGGCATTATGCCCAGAAGCGAGCAGATTCAAGGAGAGCGTTACTATCCAGGTCAGCGCTTAAAAGTCTTCCTTAAGGATGTGGAACGGGGATTTCGCGGACCGCAACTGGTGGTTTCGCGTGGCAATAATGAGTTTATAGAGTGGTTATTCAGGGGTGAAGTCCCCGAAATGGAAAGTGGTGCCGTAGAAATTAAGGGTATCGCACGCGAAGCCGGAGTGCGCAGCAAGATCGCTGTGGCCAGCAGTGTCCCGGGCGTGGACCCGGTTGGAACGTTTGTGGGCGGCCATGGTACACGCGTTAATGCGGTCATGAGCGAAGTTGGTGAACAAGAAAAGATTGACATCGTGGTGTTTAATGAAGATGCCACGGCGTATATTATCAATGCTCTGAGTCCTACTAAGGTTGCCAAAGTTGAAATTGATGAAGCCGCCAAGAAGGCTAAAGTTATTGTGCCAGAGGATCAATTAAGCATTGCGATCGGCAAAAGCGGCCAGAATGTTCGGTTGGCAAGTAAGCTAACAGGCTACGAACTCGACATAGTTTCCGAACAAAATACCGCTCCGGATCAGCTAGGTAACGAAGAGGTCAAAACTGTCGCGCCACCGAAGCTTAAGAAGAAAGAACAGCTGGAAAGCTCGCTGCTTGAAGCCATAGAAGAGCACGGCACAGAAGATAAATAAGGTTACAGAATAGGCATACGCGGCTTTCTAATGCTTGCTAACAATTTATTATTTGGCACTCTTGACCTATGAGTGCCAAGTGGTATTATAGAAAGAGCGAAATTATTAAGATATTCGCGCGGAGGAGTGGGTAAATAACAATGATGCCTAATTCAAATGATTTTCAAGAGTTTTATAATCACCTGACCGATAATGCGTTGAACAGCCTTAAGCATGCCGACGCTATCGCACGTGGTTTTGGCAGCGCTTATGTCGGTACCGAACACTTATTGCTTGGAGTATTGGCGCAGGATAGCAGTATGGGCGCAAAGATTTTGTCTGATGCGGGGGTTACGCTTGACCGGGCCCGTTTAGTCCTTAATTTAACGCCTAAAACATTAGTAATTAATTTGGGTGGTAAGGGCTACAGCGAAACGGCGAAACTTACGCTTAAGATGGCACAGGATGTCGCGCAAGAATTTAATCAGGAATATACGGGTACTGAGCATATTCTGTATAGCATCCTTAGCCAGAAAAATGCTCGCGCTACTAAGTTACTGGCGGACATGAACGTCAATGTAGATGCTTTGAATAGCGAACTGGAGCAGTTCCTGAATCGGCAACAGTATGATGAAGAAAGTGAAGCCGCTACGGAAAATCGCCGTCGTACAAAAAAACAGCGAAAAACAGCTTTGGACTTTTTTGGGACAGACCTGACCTCTATGGCCCGGCAAGGAAAGCTTGATCCTGTCGTGGGCCGGGAACCCCAAATTAAGCGCGTTATTACAATTTTGAATCGGCGTACAAAGAATAATCCGGTACTTATAGGTGAGCCGGGTGTTGGTAAGACAGCAATTGTCGAGGGTCTGGCGCAGCGCATAGTCGCAGAGGATGTGCCTGATAGTTTGTTGGACAAAAGAATTGTTATGCTTGATCTGGCGGGTATGATCGCTGGCACAAAGTATCGCGGTGAATTTGAGGAACGCCTTAAAAAGGTGATGAGCGAGCTGGAGCACGATACCAAAACTATCGTATTTATTGATGAGCTGCACCTTATAGTCGGTGCCGGTGCCGCCGAAGGGGCAATGGATGCAGGCAATATACTTAAACCGGCGCTTGCGCGCGGCAAAATTCAGGTTATTGGCGCGACAACTACTGCCGAATACACCAAGCACATTGAAAAAGACGCGGCCTTAGAGCGGCGGTTCCAGCCGGTACAAGTCCCGGAAACGACAGTCCCGGAAACTTTGGCAATCCTAAAAGGCCTACGCAAACATTACGAGGCTTTCCATGGTGTAAAAGTTAGTGACGAAGTTCTTGATGATACCGTCACCCTTGCAAAACGGTATATTAATGATCGTTTCATGCCTGATAAAGCAATAGATTTATTGGACGAGGCAGCTGCGTATCTACGTGTGGACAAGGGGAAAACATCACCTGAAGTCCGCAAACTTCAAAAAGAGTTAAAGCTTGTGAATACTCGTATTGATGATGCGGTTGATAACGAAGATTATGAAAAGGCTGCCAAATTCAAACAGCGGGCCAGCCAAATTAACGAAGACTTAAAAAAGTTAGAGGCAAGCGGCAAAGCCGTGAAACGTCTTGTGCTTAGCAGTGAGGATGTAGCTGACGTAGTATCGCGCATGACCGGTGTCCCTGTCAGCAAGGTTATCCGATCCGAAGCCAAGTACTTGCTTAACTTGGAAAAAACACTGAGCAAATTCGTAATTGGTCAAAGCGAGGCCGTTAGCGCTGTTGCTAAAGCTGTGCGCCGCAACCGTTCTGGGGTTGGAGCCTCCGGCCGTCCAATTGGTTCCTTTATTTTCCTTGGTCCTACGGGCGTCGGGAAGACCGAACTGGCGCGTGTGTTAGCGCGGGAATTCTTCGGCTCGGAAGATTCACTCATTAAAATTGATATGAGCGAATTCGGTGAGCACCACAATGTATCGCGCTTGGTTGGTGCCCCGGCCGGCTATGTCGGTTATGACGACGGCGGGCAGTTGACTGATAAAATACGTCGGCAGCCATACAGTTTAGTCTTGTTTGATGAAATTGAAAAAGCACACCCTGACGTCTTCAATATGTTACTGCAGGTACTGGAGGACGGCGTTCTAACGGACGCTAAAGGCCGCAAGATTGATTTTAGTAACACGATCGTCATTATGACAAGCAACATTGGAGCAGAGCGCTTACAGAAAGAAGCGGCGCTGGGCTTCCAGGTAGACAGCCATGCCGCAAGTGAGGATTTGGACAATTTGCACGAAGCAAACAAAGAAAAAGTGCAGGATGCCCTTAAGAAAATGATGCGCCCTGAACTGTTGAACCGCATAGACAAGACCATTGTCTTCCGTGCTTTGACCAAAAAAGACATTCTAAACATACTGGATCTACAACTTAACGAGTTGCGTACACGGTTAGCGAAGCATGGGCTAGGTCTTGAACTAAACCCAGGCGCTAAAGAGTATCTATTAGAACACGGCTATGATTCCAAAAATGGCGTTCGGCCTATGCGCCGTCTGATTCAGGATACGCTGGAAGACCATGTCGCTTTTGAACTATTAGAAAATAAATTCCAAAAAGGCGATATCGTTAAGGTGGCAGCTCATAAAAACGAGTTAGAATATAGCGTTGTTTCTGAATAAATCCGTCATGTTACACTGACCATATGATACGTAGTAAGCGCACAGGCGTCATCATTACAGCCCTACTTTTAGCTATCTTAGGAATGCTGTGGTGGCAACGATGGAATGTCTACGACGCGTTACGGCTTAGAAACTATCAAGCATCATCTCAAATCGTTCAATTAGCCAGTGAAGCAGGGATGAATGATCATGGGCGACATTTGTTTTATGTGTATCACCCAGAGTTGGATGAAAAGCAGGCATTTAATCAAAATTGCAAAAATAATGAACAAACTATTGTTTTGGGTTGTTATGTAGATGGTGAGGGAATTTATATATATAACGTGACTGATCCGCGTCTGCAGGGAATAACACAAGTAACGGCTGCCCATGAAATGCTACATGCCGCCTATGGCCGATTAAATGCTAGTGACAAGACGCGCATTGACAATTTGCTCAACCAAACATATGCAAAAATGGATAACGCCCGTCTTAAAGAAACCATAGAAGATTATAGGAAGAACGGCGCCGATGTAACCAATGAGCTGCACTCTATTTTAGGAACAGAGACGCGTGACCTCCCGCCCGAACTTGAGGATTACTACTCACGGTATTTTAGTAATCGCACGCAGGTTGTAGAACAATCTGAGAAATATGAACAGGCATTTGAGATGCGTAAGCAACAAGTTGGTGATGACGATAAGCAATTGCAATCACTTAAGCAGCAGATAGACACTGCCCAGAATGACTTAAGTAGGCAAAAGACAAGCCTTGATCAAGACCGTGCCAGGCTTGACGGTTTGCTGGCGGCAAAACAATATGAGGCGTACAACCAGGGCGTACCTGGCTTTAATGCCAAAGTGAACAGCTATAACGCGCAAGCTAAACATATCGGACAGTTGATCGATCAATATAATAACCTGGTAGCTCAGCGTAATGCCATCGCAACGGAAGAGAGCGAATTAATACAAGCAATTGACAGCCGGCCAAGCACAGTTCCGGAACAGTAACCGGCTTAAAAGACTTAGGTTATTATATATACATGGCCAAAAAAGACTCGGTGCGTTATGTTTGCAGTAACTGTGGCGCTGTCAGCGCGACTTGGAGCGGTCGGTGCTATAACTGCGGCGAATGGAATACCTTGCAGGAGCAGCTTGATGTAGCCAGTAAGATGACACATCAAAAGGGTCATACTCTGGCGACACAGACCGTAACAAGTTCATTGGCAAAAGATCATAAACGGCTAACGAGCAGCATTGAAGAATTTGATACTGTTTTTGGATCAGGTATTGTTGCTGGTAGTGTTAATCTAATCGCCGGACAACCGGGAATTGGCAAAAGTACATTACTGTTGCAGCTGGCGCACGCGCTAGCAAAAAAATATAAAGTTTTGTATGTCAGCGGCGAAGAATCCGCTCATCAAATCGGTATACGGGCAGAACGGCTTGGCGTAAATCAAAAGAACTTACAGTTGGCCACCAGTACCGTAGCGGATGATATTGCTAGTACCATCAGCGCCAACGCATACGATTTAGTGATTGTGGATTCAATACAAACGGTGAGTTGCAATGACATTGCTTCGGCGGCGGGCAGTGTCAGCCAAATTACAAACAGTACGGCTCTATTAACGGCCGCCGCCAAGCAAAGCGGCACGGCGCTGATCTTAGTTGGCCATGTAACCAAAGAAGGTTCAATTGCCGGCCCCAAAGTATTAGAACACGCTGTGGATGTGGTTTTACAACTGGAAGGTGATCGGTATGGGGGTTTCAAGATACTGCGGGCCGTAAAAAACCGCTACGGCTCTACTAATGAAGCAGGTATTTTTGAAATGACAGATACGGGCCTGCAGCCTGTTGCCAACCCTTCGGCCGCATTACTGGCTGAACGACAGGCCAGTGACGGCTCTGTCGTACTTGCGACCATGGAAGGTACAAGACCGTTACTAGTAGAAGTTCAGGCGCTGGTAAATCGTACCAGCTACGGCTATCCAAAGCGGGCTGCCAGCGGTATTGATTTAAACCGTATTAATTTACTGGTTGCTATGCTGGAGCGCCGGACCAAACTTAACCTAAGTGATCAGGACATTTATATTAATATTATTGGCGGCATCCGTTTAACCGAGCCGGCAGCGGATTTGGCGATATGCATGGCAATAGCCACAGCTAGCCGGAGTATGCAGCTCAAACAAAACGCGGTCGTTTTTGGCGAGGTGGGGTTATCGGGAGAAGTCCGTCATGTACCCTTTATAGACAAGCGAATCGCCGAAGCCAAAAAACTTGGGTTTGATCTGGCAATCGGTCCGGTGACGCGGACGGGTAACAAGGATCGTTTTTACCAAAGCGTGCGTGATATTCGCAGCACTTTAAATACGTATTTAGGAAAAGACTAACGGAGGGTGTATTAGAGCAATGGCTATCCATTGCTTTGTCGCCAAAACTTAAGGAGAAATTGTAGCTTGGGAGGACTTTTCACCCGAAGTAGTGTCCTGGGCGTAAATAGGTGTACCGGCTGTTACTCCTGTAATTGTACAACTTGAATCCGGGCCGGCCGCACACAATGGGGCAGGCGAGCCCACTCTATATATTGATACGGTACTTGTTCCGCCCGACCAACTAACTTTTGCACTAGCCGCCCCTGTGCTTTTTGCGCTCGTTATTGTTAAAGGGGTGCCGGTAGAAGGACCTCCACCGCCTCCGCTTGCCGTAATGGTCGTACTGTCAGTCGCATCGTAAAGCACACTATCAATCACTTGAACACTTAGCGATTTAGTACCACTAAAATCGGGGGTGTAGTTAAAGCTTATCGTGCCCGCACTGCTTATATTCTGTGTATTCACGATTTGCCCGTCAATTAAGAAACTAACTGTTCCGGCGAACTGTTCCGAAGAAAGGGGATGCGTGCCAGCCGTAACGATTGCGCTTATCGCACAGCCGCTACTAGCACATGTGAAGTCGTTATTATTTAGAGTAATAGTAGGTTTGGCGTCATCACACTTATGAATGTCATCCGATTCGGTTGTGCTTCCGCCGCCTCCTTTAACAAACTTATCTACCGAGAACGTATTACTATCGGCATTGTTAACGACCTTAATCGCACGTTGCGGCGTGCATTCGGTGGCGAGCTTGTTGCTAACGACATCAATATTTTGATTACTACCCGTTGCTTTGCCTGGCTGCCTATACCATGATGGATAAAGATCCGTGGCTGCGCTTGGCTCAACCGAACCATTTCCGACATGGCTGCGCACTACAAAAGCCGGCAAGGTTTGGACGCCCGCAGGTCGGACGCGTTCCTCGGGCTTAAGGTTATCGTGCATAGCTTTCATCCAGCCATCTACGATAGGTTGTGTCATGACCTCCATGAAGCCGCTCATAACACGCTGCCGATTGTGGTAGCCCACCCATACGCCCGCGGTATATTGCGTGGACATCATCATCATAAGTCCGTCTTTGGAGTCATTGGTCGTACCAGTCTTAACACCGAACTTCCAACCCTTGTATCGCTGTGGTTTGTTCCCCGCCGGGAAGTAGCTGGCATTTGGATCACTTATCATATCGTCAACAATATAAGCTGTCTCCGCATTAATCGCTTGAACGCCTTTGCTTGGTTTCCACTCGTCAAGAGTTTTGCCGCCCGCGTCTTGTATCTTCAAGATGTAAGTCTGCGGGATGTTTAGCCCATCACGAGAAAGCGTGGCATACCCATGCACATGCTCGTCAAGTCGCAAATACGCACCATCACCAATCGCGGACGATGAATAACACTGTGTAGGTACGGTGTTTTTCTCATCAGAGTAACAACTGTAGTTACCTATGGTCGGGTCGGGTTGCCCGTCTGCGCCGTAATTAGTCATTAGTTTGTGCGCCACATCTATAGTTTGATCCACGCCCACCATTGTCATAGCTTTAATGGCGGGAACATTTCGTGATCCTCCTAATGCGTAACGCAGCGTCAGTGGCCCAGGAAAACGGAAATCATAATCCACAACACAGTTACCGCCCTTTTTGGCACCAGTGGTGCAAGGATAACCAGGGGGGACTGGGCCAACCGAATCATACAGCACTGAACCTGCGCCTACGTTTTTCTGGGTATCAATCAGAGCTGAATAATCATAGGGCTTAAACGAGGATCCAGGCGGCAACTCAAGATCATGGGCATAGTTATTTTGTCCATGATCGGGGTCATTAAAGTTATCACCACCCACCAGCGCCACCACCTGTCCGGTCTTGACATCTTCTGCCACAAAAGCTGCGGTGTCACCACCTTGGCGACGAACTTGTGCCAACCCTTTTTGAACTTGCTGTTCGGCAATGTTTTGAGCGTTAAGGTCCAATGTCGTCGTTACTTTCCATCCGCCTAATTTAACAAGCGTTGACCCTTTCGCTTTGGCCAAGGCCTCCTTTGCTGTTAGCACGAACCACGGTGCTTTAATACCGTCATAACGGTCTTTACGGGGTTGGATCTTGGCCAAAAAGTCGACTTTTTTAGCGTCATCATGTTGTTTTTGGGTTATCATCCCCTGGTCTAGCATAAGATCCAATATATAATCGGCTCGTCCAATCAAACCGTCTTTGTCAAATTTGCTTTTATTATATGGCGAATAAAAATTGGGTGATTTAGGGATGGCGGCTAACATAGCCGCTTCATCAAGAGTGAGATCCTTGGCTGATTTATGAAAATAGTCCTGAGCGGCAGCCTCAACGCCGTAGTCTATACTTCCGTAAGGGGCTGTATTGAGATAACCTGTTAAAATCTCTTGCTTTGAATACTCTCGCTCTAGCTCTACGGATAAAATTAATTCCTTAACCTTGCGTGTAATTGTCCGATCCTTGCTCCAGTCTTGGGTAAGCTTAACCAATTGCTGGGTAATAGTTGAACCCCCCTGGGTACCGCCCTTGCCAAAAAGATCATTTACACCGGCTCTTGCAATACCCCGGACATCAAATCCTCCGTGTTTATAAAAGTCTTTGTCTTCTACGGCTACGGTAGCTTTCTTGACGTTGTCTGAAATATCTTCATCCTTAACCGGGATTCGCTTTACGGCGTTGTAGTCCTCCCACAGCAGTGTTTGACCGGTTCGGTCATAATACTGGATACTCCCCCCGATATTATTACCTGACACGTCTCTAATATTCGGCAGATCTTTACGGAAATATGCAAAAACACCTATGAGCAATAAAAATATGGCCAATGTACCAATCCCAAAAATCTTCAAAGCCATGATGGCGCCGTCTCGGCTAAACCAGTAACGATATAGTCGTTTTGGATGCAATCTAAAAAAGAAACGCTTTACACGCGACTTTGGCATGCCGACCATACGCTCCGCTCGTTTTTGAGCATATGACGCCTTTCTGGCCCGTATTTTGTCCCCGATTGAACGGTTGATCTTTATGGTTTGCCCGCTTTTGGTTACAAATGTACTTTTGCTTTTACGCCCAACATTCCCGCCCCGGCGCCTGCCGCCCGTGTTTTGACTTGTCATTTGGTTATTCTACTCCCATAGGTATGTTCTTGTATTATAGCAAAATAATGCGTGGCAATGTGCGTAAAAAATAGCGGAAGCTTATTGCCGGTAAGCTATACTATGTCTTAATGAGTGACATGACATTATCCGAGGAGTTAGCCTGGCGTGGATTCGCCAACCAGACAACATTTAAATCAACGACGGAACTTGATGGGGCGCCGTTAACTTTTTACTGGGGCGTAGACCCAAGTGCGCCCTCCATGACCGTTGGGAATTTGGCTGCGGCCATGATGGTACGGCATTTTATAGCACACGGTCATAAAGCTGTTCTACTTGTTGGCGGGGCCACCGGCATGATCGGCGATCCTGACGGAAAAAGTCAGGAGCGTAGCCTCATGTCCACAGACGAAATCGGCGCAAATAAAACCGCGATTGCCACTCAGTACTCTCGTGTGTTTGGTGGCCAGGAATTTACGCTCGTTGACAATTACGAATGGTTTAAAGACATGGGCTATCTACAATTCCTGCGCGACATAGGTAAGCATGTGCCGATGCGGCAAATGCTAGGACGCGAATTCGTGCAGACGCGACTAAGTGAAAATGGTGACGGTATTAGTTATGCGGAATTCAGCTATGTTCTGATTCAGGCTTATGATTTCCTATATATGAACCGTGAAATGGGTGTCAGCTTGCAGCTTTGTGGGTCAGATCAGTGGGGAAACAGTATCGCGGGAGTGGATCTTATACGTAGGCTGACGGGCAATGAAGCACATGTATGGTCGGCTCCACTGATTATTAATAAAGCCACTGGCCAGAAATTCGGAAAATCCGAGGACGGTGCCGTATGGTTAGACGAAAAACTGACAAGCGTCTACCAGTTTTACCAATTCTGGCTGAATGTAGATGACGAAGCAGTCGGTGATTATCTTAAAATCTATACCCTCCTGCCTAAAGATGACATAGAAGATGTCTTGAAAAAATTTAAGACACACCCAGCAGAGCGCCACGCCCAAAAAACACTGGCGTATGAGGTTACGAAGCTTGTGCATGGCCAAGACAAGGCCGAAGCGGCAAGGCGTGTCACCGAGGTTTTATTCAGCGCCGCGGGTTACGGTGTGCTATTAGAAACGGATTTTGAACAGCTAAAACGGGAGTTGCCGGTTTACCAGATAAAGAGTGGCGAAGATATGGTGGGGGTGTTGGTCAAAGAAGGTATGTTTTTTTCACTCAGTGAAGCAAGACGATTTATTGAACAAGGCTCGTTATATATTAATGGCCAAAAATTCAACAATTCTTTACTTGGTGAGGCGGATTTTATACACGGCAAATACGCAATAGTGCGACGCGGTAAAAATACGCATGCTATTTTACAGCTCGCAGATTGAATTCTGATATACTAAGACCTCGTTATGCCCAATAATATACCTAAACCAACGACTAAAAAGGCCGATCAGTATGATGAGGGTAATTACAATTATCTACACTACTGGGCTGGGCGTGATTATGAGCATGCTTCGGAAGAAATGGCAATTCGCCGGCTTCTAAAGGGTAAGCATTTTAAAACGGCCGCTGATATCGGCGGAGGCTATGGCCGACTCTGTATTTTTCTTAAAAATTTTGCGGATCATGTTACCTTGGCTGAACCGTCACGCCAACAACTCACAATCGCCAAGGATTATCTTAAAGATCACCCGGATATTGACCAGGTTCAAACGCAGGCAGACAATCTTAAACTGGCCGATAAATCCCAGGATCTTATTACGGTGATTCGTGTCATGCATCATCTACCTGATCCAACTAGTGAGTTCAAAGAGTTCAAGCGTGTCCTTAGCGACGACGGCTACCTGGTACTCGAAGTAGCTAACTACGCGCATGCCCGCAACCGTTTAAAGCACTTGCTCAAAGGCAAGCGCCTTCCTACCGATCCGGTAGATATTCGTTCTCAAGAAAATCGGCGTGATGATGAAATAGCTTTTGTCAATCACAACCCTCGAACTGTTATCAGACACTTGGCGCACGCCGGACTAAGGGTAGAAAAGGTATTGTCTGTATCAAATCTGCGTAGCCCGCGTCTGAAACGGGTAATACCGCATGCCGTGATGCTCAGCCTGGAACGCATTATGCAGTCTACGCTGGCACCAGCTTATTTTGGGCCAAGCATCTTCTTGCTTGTCCGCAAAGCTAAATAGCCGGTGATTTATACTGGTGATATGAGACTCGACAGCCCTCTGACTGACATTAAGGGAATTGGTGAACAATTAGGCAAAAAATTTGCGGTCTTGGGTATTAAGACGGCCGGTGATTTCATTACATATTATCCTCGCAAGTATGATGACTACTCGGATATTCAAACCATAAAACAGATTAAACCCGGTATGGTGACTATTCGGGCGACCATCAAACAAACCGTTGGCCGTTACGCTAGCCGCGGGTTGCATATCACTGAGGCGGTCGCCAGTGACGATACGGGCAGTGTCCGCTTAATATGGTTTAACCAGCCCTATCGTTCGGCGGCTATCAAGGCCAACCAAGAATATTATATATCTGGTGAATTTGCTTTGCGGCGGCAACGTCTGAGTATCCAAAATCCATCAGCCGAACTTGTCAGCAGCTTTCCGCTTAACACGGCCAGAATTGTACCAATCTACAGAGAAACCAAGGGATTAAAATCAGGTCAAATCAGGAAAGCCTTGGGTAGATTGGTGCCAATTATTAAACAACTTCCAGAAACACTCCCGGAATGGATAATAAACGCCGAAAGGCTCTTAAGCAGATCTGAGGCGACACTGCAGATGCATTTTCCGGACTCCCCCCAAGAGTTAACCGCCGCCAAAAAAAGACTTGGCTTTGAAGAAGTTTTTCAACTGACATTGGCTGCGCTGCTTAATAAATATCAACTTCTAGCCGAGCAAGCGCCCGTGGTTACCTTTACGGAGCAGTTGGCGCGTGACTTTGTTGCTCATTTGCCGTTTACGTTAACCGATGCCCAAAGACGGGTTATATGGCAGATTTATAAGGATATACAAAAACCTCAGCCAATGAACCGCCTCATTGAGGGAGATGTAGGCTCAGGCAAAACGGTAGTAGCAGCCATGGCTGCACTCATGGTGTTAAACCAAAATCAACAGGTCGCATTTATGGCCCCGACCGAATTACTGGCACGGCAGCACGCCGATACGCTATTCAATTTGTATAAACCTCTGGGTATGAGCGAACATGTCGGACTGCTCGTGGGCGGCTTAAAGCCCACTGCCAAAGCAGAGGCTCATCAGCGCCTTGCCAATGGCGACATCAAACTGATGGTTGGCACACACGCCTTAATACAAGAAAAAGCCAACATGCATGATCTCGCGCTTGTTATTGTTGATGAACAGCACAGATTCGGCGTGGAACAACGGAAAAAACTACAGGCCAAAGCCGGGCATATGCCGCATCTCTTAAGCATGACCGCGACACCGATTCCACGCAGTCTCGCGTTAACATTATATGGAGAGCTGGATATCTCGGTACTTGACGCGAAGCCTGCCAATCGTAAGCCCGTGCAGTCAAAACTTGTGCCGTTAGCTGGTCGGCTAAAAATATATCAGGCGGTAGATGAGCAATTAGGTTTAGGCCATCAGGCATTTGTCGTCTGTCCGCTGATTACGGATTCTGAGTATGTAGCCAGCAAATCGGCCGAGCAAGTATACGAGGAGTTAAAGACTGGTATTTTTAAACACCGCAAACTTGCACTCCTTCATAGCAAGCTTAAACCTGCCGAGAAGGACGATATTATGCAAGCATTTATCAGACATGAGTATGATCTGTTGGTAGCTACCACAGTTATTGAGGTGGGCGTAGATGTCCCCAATGCCAGCGTGATGGTGATTGAAAACTCGGACAGGTTTGGCCTGGCTCAGTTACACCAGCTTCGTGGCCGCGTCGGCCGGAGTGGCCAGCAGGGTTACTGTTATTTGGTATTAAGTGATAATCAGGCACCAAAGGCTCGCATGCGTGCCTTAGAAACGTCATCCGACGGGTTCAAGCTTGCAGAATATGACTTGCAGCTGCGCGGTCCTGGAGCAATTTATGGAACTATGCAGCACGGCCAACTTGATCTTAGAGTGGCAAAATTAACCGATACGCGGCTTATAGCAGCCGCACGTACCAGAGCGCAAGAGTTTATAGATAAGCAAGAAGATTTGCTACAATATAAAGAATTATATGAGCATGTACGTAATAACCGCACGGTTACAAATCTAAACTAACTATGTATAGCGGCTCAACACTTACACGAATGTCTGGACGCGTTCTGGGCGCGCACCAAAAGATTGACCGGATAGCTAGAAAGCAGTTATCCATGCTCCTGACTAATGATGACTTATTCCCGGCCAGCGGAAAAATTTTGCACTTTGAAGGCAAGAATGGCCCGGACGCCATTAAGCGCAAGAGCCCGGCCAAAGACGAACCGTGGCATTATTTTAATCCTTTTGACGATGACGATAATCAGTTACTGGAACTAATAACACACCACTACGAGCAATTAATAATTGAACTTAAAGCCGGCAATAATGAGCGTAGTGCCTTTGAGGCCGCTTGGCTCGCTCACGCGCTTGTAGACGGCCTTACTCCAGCGCATCATTATCCTTACGAAGAAAAGCTCACAGAACTAAGGGGCGGCGCTGGGATAGAAACCCGCACTACGATCCGAGCCAAATGGATTTTGCCCGGAGAAACTCGTGGTGAGCAGTTAAAAAACAACTGGAAAATGTGGGGTGCCAAAGGGTTGTTTATGACACATGGTATGTTCGAAATGGGTATTGCGACCATCATTGCGCCACTGTCATTCGGTGAACTCAGCATTAAAGACGACGATATAGTACAGCTACAGCACAAAGGTATTGCCGAGTGGTTTCGCCATATCGCCCGTGAAATCGCAGTATTGAACATGTACGAAAACTATTATCAAAAAGGCTGGACACCTAAACTTGCTTGGCAGGTTCGCCACAAGTTAGGACCCGAACTAATCAAAACAGTTGCACTGGCGTGGTACGGTGCGCTCATAGACGCCAAACTCGTAGAAGCATGAGGGTAATAGCAGGGCACCTAGGCGGCAGGCCGTTTGATTCCCCCAAAGGTCACCGCACTCATCCCATGAGCGACAAAGTGCGCGGTGCCTTATTTAATATGCTTGGAGATTTGACTGGCCTAACAGTATTGGACGCTTTTGCTGGCAGTGGTGCGCTGAGCTATGAAGCAGTGAGCCGTGGCGCTACCGAGGTCCAGGCTATAGAGCTGGATAAGACCGCCCAAAACACCATAAAACAAAATATCGACAAGCTAGGCTTAAATGATCAGGTTGTATTATATCCTGGCAGTTGTTTACGTTGGTCGGCCCGCCACCAGGACACACTGTTTGACGTCGTTTTATGCGACCCGCCATACGACAGAGTGCTCATAGGAGTAATTCAAAAGCTGTCACGTCATGTTAAGCCACAAGGAATTTTAGCCTTGTCATGGCCAGGACACCTCAAACAAGAATCAATCGGGGGGTTTGAGCAAATAAAGGCTCAAAGCTACGGCGACGCCCAGCTGGTTTTTTACCGTAGAATTCTGATAAAATAAGCCGGTCACAAGCGGATGTGGTGGAATTGGTAGACACGCCAGTTTTAGGAGCTGGTGCCGTAAGGCGTGAAGGTTCAAGTCCTTTCATCCGCACCAGGAGATATATTAAATGCTTAAACGAATAGGTTGGATAATAGTGCAGCTAATTTACAATTAGCCCACCATGGTTACCCTTCCTAAAATGGACCATTGGTCGTATATCAATTGATTGGTCTCGTAATGATTAATCTGGGTAAATACTGCTCTTAAACCATAATACTGTTCGCTGACCCCACCGCATACCTCATCAAGGTCGGCATCTGAAGCTACTGACACCATAGACCACAAATCTCCATCTGTTGCCCTTACTGCCGAATTAATAAAGCTACGCACTCCCATTAAATCCAAGGCGGAATATATAATATATGATCCAAGATCACGCGCTGTATTACGCATCATTGCAGGATGTTCACCAGGAAGGCCGCTTACTACGCGTGCGGGTTTATATGCAAGAGCCGCGACATAAGCTGGATCGGTAAATCCTAGTTGACTTTCTAGCTCCTCTTTACTAAATCCGATCTCTGGCAGTGGTTGTCTATAACGATTTCTCACGAGGAATATGATACACTATTATAGTAAATAAATCAATATATTTGTATTATAATTTTTATTTACACTCTGCTGTTGATTTCCTTAACTATCATAGTACAAAAAAGCATAACGTTGACTAATTCTTATATTTCAGCCACACTTACTACTGATAAAAATGTCTAAACATCATACTCATAGCTACCACCAACATAAAAAGGCAGCGACAAAAAGAAAAAAAACCAAATCGCCGATTGACTATATGGTTGCTTTTTTCATGTTTATGTCACCATTGTTTGAGTTGCCCCAGGCAGTCAATATTTATACCCAGAAAAGTTCCCATACTGTATCGCTGACAACATGGATATTATTTTTTGTCGCTAGTGTTGCATGGTTAATTTATGGTGTAAGGAACCGCCTTCGATCAATTATTATCATACAAATCATTTATATGGTTATTGAAGCGACAGTTGTAGCTGGTATAGTTCTTTATCCCTAGCTCCAGGGGCTTTAATCTTGTGAAATAGCTCATTACTAGTTAATCTATCTATAATCATGGAGCCGAGTTTAATACATTCTTTAATT
Organism: Candidatus Saccharimonadota bacterium; assembly: GCA_025924835.1. Classification (GTDB taxonomy): domain Bacteria; phylum Patescibacteriota; class Saccharimonadia; order Saccharimonadales; family JAICHO01; genus JAICHO01. The sequence goes on from JAICHO010000002.1 coordinate 38,674, forward strand.
GGTAATCTGGGACTGAGCCCGGATTTTTCTAATAAATTTGAGGGCTCGCCCGGTTCCAAAACAAAGCAAAAGAATAATGTCAAGCAAGGTGTTCAGATTGTAGTCAATGTCAATGGCGTCGCCGCCGAGAAGCGTAAAGAAACTACAAACAGCAAAGTCGGTACGTATAAGGAGGGCTACCATGCGGTTTTCCTTGATAACAACCAGGTCTATTTTGGTAAGTTAAAGCGTTTTGCGGACAATGCCCAATTCGTCTCATTAAAGGATGTTTATTACTTGCGTGACATTAGCGACGAGGCCGTGCTGAACTTTGATTTGGTCAAACTTGGCAGCGAAATTCATTCGCCAGAGGATGAGATGCATATAAACGTTAGTAAAATTTTGTTTTGGGAAAAACTGAAAGACAGTGGCCCAATCGTAACCGCTATCCTTAATTTTGAAGATGGTATAGTATAAAACTCAATCCGGGCAACGAGACTAATGGCTACAAATACCGAATCATCTCCAGAGACCACACGACGCGAGCATGGCTTACTGCTCCGTAGAGCTTTAAAGCTGGGCACTGCAGCTTTGAGCGCCTTACTACTGTTTGGCGTGGTCGAAGCTACTCACGCCCCGACGCGGGCAAAGCGTTCGTATCATGCTGTCACCAGATGGGCAGGTACCGGTTATGATTCACTGAATGATTTATTAAACAGCTTATCCTATGAGCCCGCTCACTACGATAATCCCACCGAACAAGCTATATATGAGGAGATTGGACAAGGCAGGGCTAAACAGAAGCAGCTGCCTGTTATAGAGGGCGTGCTAGCGGTTTCCAATAACGACATGAGGGCACAAGCTGATCAACTGCCGTCATTTGCCATACAAAATCCAGTGCTCGTGAGCATCAAAAATGGCGATCAAACCGATCAATATTTGGTAGCGCATAATGGCCGAACAGCCGATACGCCTAAAGATCTGTTATATATCCCTCTTGCGGACGCACAATTTTGTAGCACAGTGGATGCCGTACCACGGGTCGTTAATAGAATGTTGGGTAGTAATCGACAAACCAACGGATTTGAAGCTACGGATGTCGGCACTGTCGTTTATGTGCCCGCGGATATCGCGGCTGGCTGCCAACGTGAGGTTGCCGTGTCAGAAATCAACCAGCAGACGCTCCAGCCTGCCGCGTAGGTATCAATAACTGTAAAATAGATTTGCAGAACATTGACTAGTGTGGTATAATGTAATTTATGTTTATAGCAACTAACCAGCATCATCTGCATATATTGCCGGAGTCTCTCCGTTAGTTTGCTACTGTTTTAAATTGCTAACGCCGGAGCTGCTCTCCGGCGTTTTTTGTTATTTTCAACTATTTAAATAAGGAAATGTAATGATAAATGTAATTGAGGCCGCTCAGGCGGCCGAACGAATAGTAGTACCTAAGGGTGATGATAATAAAGGATGTATACAGGCATTTCAAGAAGTAACCGATATTGAAGTACCTATTTTTAGTGATCGTGCATATAAAGCCGTGTCTCAAGGTAGGGAATTCTTTTTGGTTAAAGGCAAAGACATACCTCGCATTGTTTCATCGGACCGCTTTAGTGTTGATGTTGGCTTAACCGGCTATGATTCTTATCTAGAATTTGCCGGTGTCTCAGCAGTAAACCTAGCATATCAAAAGGTTGGTCGTCCAATGTGCGAGTTTGCATTATTGGCGCCAACAGACGAAGCGGAGCGCACGGTTTGGCTTTTAGACAATAGCATGAGTCCGCTACAGGTAGAAACCAGCTTCCCGCGTCTATTAAGCGGCTTAGCTGCCACCAGTGACTTAAACATAACGGTCTTGAATGATGGGCTATCTGGCAGCATGGAAATTATGCCGGAGTTAAGTGGCATACGACTAGTGGCGGATTTGGTAACGAAAGGAGACACAGCAAGAGCTAACGGTGTAACACCGATTCGGAAACTTATCGATGTCTATCCAGTTTTGGTTGTGAAAGATGGTAGCCAGCCCGAGACTGACAGCCCTAGGACTTATCAGGGCATTGACGCAATTGACCAGACACTGACAGCTCGTTATCGGGCAATAGACGACCCGTCACAATCTTCATACACCATCAGGCAAATGCGTGATCCTAATAAACGGCGGAAAAAGGTGACCGAAGAAGCAGGTGAGGTAATCATCGCATCATGCATCGGCACTACCGAGGAGCTGGTTAGCGAACTTGCAGATAGTGTATTGGCCGGCATAATAGACTTAAAAGTTAAATCTGAAGGCCGGTTGGGACTGGGAGCAGTAATTGACGAGCTGATAGCGCGCAATGTCCGAATGACTTCCAGTGGGAGAAATCGCTAGTGCGTACCTATACTAATCCAGGCTCGGAACAGTGGGATGCCATATCATGTCGTCCTGTGCTGAGCACGCATGGGCTTGACCGGTTGATAGCCGCAATTTTTACAAAGGTCGAGAACGAGAACGACGAAGCGCTAATTGCGCTCACAAGAAAATTTGACGGCGTAAAGCTTAAGACGTTAGTACTGTCTAAATACCGTGTCCGCAGACTTGCTGACCAAGTCCCCGCAAAATTAAGAAAGGCTATAGACGTGGCCTTTAACAACATTCAAGCTTTTCATGTAGCGCAAATACCGGACCTAGAAAAAGAGACTGTCCGGATTGCATCAGGCGTATTGTGTTGGCGCGAAAATCGGCCAATTGAACGAGTCGGGCTGTATGTTCCTGGTGGCAACGCCCCACTTGTTTCTACGGTTTTAATGTTAGGTGTACCAGCGCAGATTGCCGGATGCAATGAATTGGTCATTTGTACCCCGCCTCAAAAAAATGGAAATGTTACGCCTGCGATATGCTACGCTGCACTCAAAGTAGGCGCTACTAAGTTAATTACGCTCGGCGGCGCCCAAGCCATTGCGGCTATGTCGGTTGGAACAAAGACTGTACCTAAAGTAGATAAAATCTTTGGGCCTGGCAACCAATATGTAACTGCAGCAAAGCACTACGCGGTTAAATATGGCGTGGCTACTGATATGCCGGCCGGTCCTTCTGAGGTGCTAGTCCTGGCAGATAAGACAGCTAGCCCTCAGTTTGTGGCCGCTGACTTGTTGAGTCAGGCTGAACATGGGGCAGATAGCCAAGTGGTCTTGGTGTCTACTGACGAAGAAGTACTGAAATTAGTAAAGCAAGAGCTAACGATGCAACTAAAAACCATGCCTCGTTCTGCCATAGCAAAGGCGGCTTTAGCTCATTCATTCGCTGTATATTTTGATGACATGCCTACTGCGCTTCGGTTTGTTAATACTTATGCGCCCGAGCACCTCATACTGAATATTAAAAACCCAAATGGTGCAATTGCCGCTGTTAAAAATGCGGGATCAGTATTTTTGGGCAATTATTCCCCAGAAAGCGCTGGTGATTACGCGTCAGGTACTAACCACACACTGCCAACTAATGGTTGGTCCAAAAGTTACGGCGGCGTTTCATTAGACAGTTTTGTCAAAAAGATAACGTTTCAATCACTGTCTAGGAGCGGTCTTAAAAGCCTAGCACCGACCATTGTGGAATTAGCTGAGTCGGAAGGCTTAAGCGCACATGCTGAAGCGGTGCGTATTCGACTTAAGTAAAAGTAAGCTATAATCGGAGTAAATCATGGCACTATCAACCCAACCATATAAAGGCGCTCGGGATTTCTACCCGGCAGATAAGCGCATGCAAAAATATTTGTTTAGCGTCATGCGTCGTGTCTGCGAAAGTTATGGCTACGAAGAATACGACACACCTATTTTGGAGCCGACCGAGCTGTTTGCCAGCAAGACAAGTGACGAAATAGTAAATGAACAAACCTATACGTTTACAGATCGGGGCGGACGCAGTGTTACGGTACGTACAGAAATGACACCATCAGTATCGCGCATGGTGGCGGCCAAACGCCAGGAGCTGGCATATCCGCTCAGGCTCTACGCTATCCCGAACCTATGGCGCTATGAGCGTCCGCAGCGCGGCCGCTTACGTGAATTCTGGCAGCTTAATGCTGACATATTTGGTGTAGCCGGTTTGGCGGCCGAGCAAGAGCTCATACAACTACTTGATGACATTATGCAGGCATATGGCGCTAAGCGAGATATGTACACCATCAAGCTAAGTAGCCGTAAACTAATCAATGCTTTCTTAGGTGAAGTTCTGGGCATGGACGAGACACAGATAACAACTATGATCCGCCTGATTGACCGGATGCATAAAATGGAACATCCGGAATTTATTGGCCAAGCTGATGCAATATTTAGTCCTACGCAGCGTGAGACAGGTGCGAGCGAGCAATTATTCGCCTTACTTAATACCTCATCACTAGATAGTTTACCAGCTACTATCGCCAACCATGAGACATCAATTAGCATGAAACGAATAATAGAAAAACTTGAAAAAGCAAAGATTACAAACGTCGTTTACGACCCCACAATCATGAGGGGGTTTGATTATTATACCGACATTGTATTTGAAGTTTACGATACGGACCCCGAGAATAATCGTGCCATGTTCGGCGGCGGCCGCTATGATAGTTTAGTGAGTCTTTTTGGCGTAGACGCAGTGCCGACCATTGGTTTCGGTATGGGCGACGTCACGCTACTTAACTTTTTAGAGACGCATAATCTACTGCCAAAGTTACGACCTGAAACTGATATTTATATTGTTACTATCGGTGAAGCGGATGAGGCGGCTAGCAAAGCTGCAGCTGACCTGCGTGAAATGGATATAAATGTGGCATTAGACATAACGGGCCGTCAGGCAGAAAAACAGATTAAGACAGCCGAAAAGAAGGGTGTCCATTATGTTTTATTCGTTGGTGAAAAAGAAGCAGCCAGCCAGCAATTTGTCCTTAAAGATCTAGAATCTGGAACACAGGAAACACATGGCTTGGAGCGCATTGCCAGTATAGTCAAGGATTATCGCAGCGCGTGACTGCTACCAACCATGTTTTAACGGGAGCCTTAATTGGCCTTACGATTCATCAGCCCGTACTGGCGGTTATGCTGGCCATAATCTCTCATTTCTTGTTAGACGCATTGCCTCATTATGGAGCTAAAAATTTAAAGGGTCATGGCTTTAAGCTGTTGCTAGGCGCAGACGCATTACTAGCAAGCTTTATTCTGTTAGCTTTGGTTGTAGGCAGGCCAATGGGCTGGCAGCTAGCCGTAGGATGTGGCGTCGCGGCAGCTAGCCCTGACCTTATGTGGTTACCTGGATGGTTACGCATGCTCCATGGGCGGTCACGCGGTCGATTCAATGCCATTATGAAGATGCACAAAGAAATCCAGTGGGCGGAAAAGGCCAAAAACTATCCATTTGAAATCATCTGGCTCGTAAGCGGGGTTATCTTGCTGGTAAAATTAGTCTAAATCTGTTAAAGTAACACCTTATGCAAGTCAAAGTGAATTATCCGGCAAAAACCCAGGCAGTCGTAACGGTTATTGCCACAGAGACAGAACTAAAAGCCATCAAAGACCATGTCCTGGGCCATTTCCAGGGCAGAGTAAAAGTTCCTGGCTTTAGAGAAGGTAAAGTCCCGGCCGCCGTATTAGAAAAGCATATTGACCAAACCGCTTTACAGGCTGACTTTCTAGAAGAAGCTTTGCAGCAATTGTATTCACAAGCCGTAAGGTCACAAGAGTTACGTCCGGTAGACAACCCTGACGTATCGGTAAAAAAGTTTGTGCCCTACGATGCCCTGGAATTTGAAGCCAAAGTCGCTGTCGTCAGCAATATAAAATTGCCTGATTACAAGCAAATAAAGATAGCCAAAAAACCACTCAGCATTACTGCCAAAGACGTTGAAGCGGTACTAAAATCCCTGCAAGAGCGTATGGCCGAAAAGCATGATGTTGACCGACCGGCCAAAAACGGTGATCAAGTCTGGATTGATTTTAAGGGCACGGACGCGAGGGGTAAGCCCGTTAATGGCGCTGAAGGTAAAGATTATCCACTATTGCTGGGCAGCAAAAATTTTATACCTGGATTTGAAGATAATATTGTTGGCATGAAAGCCAATCAAGACAAAACATTTACACTAAAATTCCCGGCCGATTATGGCGTTAAGGCACTTGCCAATAAGAATGTTACCTTTGCGGTTACGCTTACCAAGGTACAAGAAGTCGCTAACCCCAAGATTGATGATGAGTTCGCAGCCAAGGTAGGACCTTTTAAAACTGTCGCGGAGCTAAAGGCCGATATAAAAAAGCAATTAGGTATTGAGAAACAACAGGAAGCAGATCGGGCGTATGAATCCGAGATTATTGAAGCCATAAGTGCCAAAAGCACCATGGAGATCCCTGATGTATTAATAGACAGCCAAATTGAACGCATGGAGACCGACGAACGGCAGAATCTGACATATCGTGGGCAGACCTGGGAGGAGCATCTGAAAGAAGAAGGTCTGACAGCTGAACAGCATAAACAACAAAAGCGTCCCGAGGCAGAAGCCCGTCTAAAAGCTAGCTTTGTTCTGGCCGAAATAGCCGAAGCCGAACAACTACAGGTTATGCCGGAAGAGCTGGAAATCCGTCTGCAGGTTCTGAAGAGTCAATACAAAGATCCACAGATGCTCGCAGAGCTGGAAAAGCCCGAAAACAGACGAGATATTGCCGGCCGCATCCTTACCGAAAAAACCCTGACCAGATTAACAGGCTACGCAAGCTCTTAGCGGACGAAACCCCTATTGACACTAGTAGTATAATATATTGTAATGATAAGAACTCTCATTGAAGCATATCGTGGGTCAACAGTACGTGAGTTATACCCTGTTGTGTTAATAGGCATGGCAGCCCTGGGTGGTGCTGTATCTGAAGCGGCGCATGGTAATTTTATAGGTACAGGAGTGTATCTTGGCATAGGTACTGTTGGTATGACAGGAGCGGGTGCCATTATAATAAACAAAAATAATAATCCAAATTAGCACTCTTGACCTTTGAGTGCTAATTTATTACACTTGAAATACATTAAGAAAGGTTAAACCATGAGCGTATTAATTCCGACTGTTATAGAGAGTGAAGGCCGATATGAGCGAGCCTATGATATTTATTCAAGACTTCTGAAAGACCGCATTATCTTTTTAGGCGATCAGGTTGACCAGCACACAGCTAATATTATTGTGGCCCAACTGCTATTTTTGCAGTCAGAAGACGCTAAGAGAGACATATTTTTGTATATAAATAGCCCTGGCGGCAGTGTCTATGACGCAATGGCTATCTATGACACTATGCAGTATGTAAAGAATGACATACAAACGGTAGGGATCGGCGTGCAGGCAAGTGCCGCGGCTTTTTTGCTCAGTTCCGGCGCCAAAGGCAAACGGTTTATGCTGCCACATTCGACGGTAATGATTCACCAGCCCTCATCGGGGACGCGCGGTAAAGTTACCGACCAGGAAATTGATTTGCGCGAATCGTTGCGTGTTAAGAAGTTACTGGAAGAGATTATGGCCAAAAATACAGGGCAGAAAACCGCTCGTATTCATGATGATATGGAGCGCGATCGCTGGATGGATGCCAATGAGGCTCAAAAGTACGGTATTGTAGACAAAGTCATTACCGCACCCCCAAAAGCTTGACGGAATTAAAACCACTTTGATACTTAACATTTTTACAACAGGCTAATGCTACTATTCGCTCATGGCTATCTAATTGTCTGTTGGTAAAATCATCACATGGGATTTTACGGCCTAGAAGCAGTACATGAATTAAGCTTTATAAAAGTTGACCCGCGACGATTAACTAAGCAACAAGCTAGGCAAGTGGCCATCCTGCTCAGGCATTCTTTTATAATTGACTTCCCTAGACGCTCGGATACTGGAATTAATACAGCGGTAGGTCGTCGTGAAGCTCACAGAAGTACTATTGGAAATATAGTTCCTGGAGGCGCAGAAGGTACTAAGCAGCGTTACGCAAGACCTACAGCTATCCTTGCCTACAATCAGCAAGGGGAACTTAAGGCGTATCTTGATGCAGCTGATAATAGTTCAAGCAGGGTTGAATCAAAATACCCCAAACTTGAAATTGCTGCCAAGCTTCACTGGAAACGTTACTTAGATTCACGTTTTCACGCTTATGGCATGGTGGCTTTAGGGTCTGGCATGCGGCCCACTCCATCCAAATCATTTAAGCACGATACCGTGAATGTGCTGGACGTTATGGGTTTCATATCAGCGGAAGGTAAACCCGATGATCAGTCAGTATCTGCCTACAGTTGGACCGGTGAAGACTGGTTGGAATATACACTTGCGAGCTGGGGACTTCAAAATGCTGCCGACGATTATGTGCTTAAAGATGAATTTGGAGATGGTGACCCCGTTAAGCAAAGGCCATGGCGGCTAAGAAATGGGTTGCACATAGTCCGTGAAGAAATACTAAATAAAGAAGGTGCTCCTTTTGCATTGGAGCATGCCTTTATTAGTGCTGGTTTGGCTTAAATTAAGGTACGTTGTTCGGGCTTGTGTTTAACACAATTTTGTCTGTTTTATACTTTCTTCTTGACTCACAACTTACTACTCTGTATTCTATAAGGTAAGAAGTAGTGTATGTTGGGCGTGCTGAGCGAATATTCTGAAAGCACCAAATACTCCCAAGAATAGTAATCTTCGCGCGAAAGATAAAATTCAACAACTTATTAATTATTTTCAGAACTACATCATTTAGGCTCTTTACTATTTGATGTACTGTTCGGAGAAACGGGAGATGTGCAGTACATGGCTAAAGCTTCAGCAACTAAGAACGCCAAACAAACAAGAACTTATTATACAACCAGCGATGACGCTCTTGATCTTCCAAACCTGGTAGACCATCAAAACCGGTCTTTCCAGTGGTTTATTGAAGAAGGTCTGGGTGAATTATTGGCAGAGATTAGCCCAATTGATGATTATACAGGTACCAAACTGACATTGCGGTTCAAAGATTATCGCTTTGAAAACCCAAAAATGAGCGAAGCAGATGCCCGGGAAAATAACGTATCATACGAGGCGCCGCTAAAAGCGACCGTAGAGCTGACTAACAAGGTTACCGGCGAAGTAAAAGACCAAGAGATTTATCTTGGTGACTATCCTTGGATGACCACCCGAGGTACGTTTGTGATTAATGGTGCTGAACGCGTAGTCGTGTCTCAGCTGATTCGTTCTGCCGGTGTGTTCTTTACATCTGAAGCCCAAGGCACACAGAGTAAATATGGAGCCAAGGTTATACCTGGCCGCGGCGCTTGGCTTGAGTTTGAAACGGCAGCCAATGGTGCGCTCTATGTCAAAATTGACCGCAAGCGCAAGCTGGCCGTCACAACCCTTTTGCGAGCCCTGGGGATGACAGAGGCACAGATGAAAGATGCATTCAAGCATGTTGACTCCGGAAAAACCAGCTATATTGAAGCCACGGTTGAGAAAGACCCCACCCGGGGTACAAACGAGGCACTTATTGAGGTGTACCGCCGCTTACGTCCTGGTGATTTGGCTACCGTTGACAATGCGCGTGGCCTTATTGAAAACATGTTTTATAACTTCAAGCGTTTTGACTTTAGCCGCGTCGGCCGATACAAAATTAACAAACGCTTAAACTTGGATGTTGCTAATACCATTGAAAATCGGGTTATGCGGCTTGAAGATTTAGTGGCTATAATTGCAGAAATTATTCGTCTTAATAATACGCAGGAACCTGCCGACGATATTGATAGTTTAGCCAACCGACGCGTCAAACTGGTCGGCGAACTTGTACAACGGCAGTTCCGGATCGGATTGTTGCGTATGGAGCGCAATACGAAGGACCGTATGAGCATGAGCGAGATTGAGACAGTCACACCGGGCCAGCTTATTAATGCCCGTCCTATTGTTGCGGCAGTGCGTGAATTCTTTGCCAGCTCACAGTTATCACAGTTTATGGATCAGATTAATCCTTTATCAGAGCTGGCGCATAAGCGCCGTTTAAGCTCTATGGGGCCGGGTGGTTTATCGCGCGAACGTGCCGGTTTTGAGGTCCGTGATGCTCATGCAACGCATTACGGCCGTATTTGTGCCGTGGAAACACCGGAAGGCGCCAATATAGGTTTAGTTCTGAATTTGGCTAGTTATGCCCGCATTAATGATTACGGTTTCATAGAAACTCCATACCGCAAAGTTATTAATGCCGTTACGGCAAAAGACGCGACCGGCTACATTGCCGGAGCTGACTTAGAAGACGCGGCCGGTAAGGTTATCGTTAAAGCTGGGACCAAGATTACCGCTGAAGCCGCTAAAAAACTAGCCGCCGTCAAAGATCAAATTACCTGGCCAGTCAAAGCCAAGGTTACTACTGAAGTGGTATACCTGGATGCAAACGAAGAAGAGAGCGCCGTTATAGCCAGTGCCGGCGAAGAAACAGACGCTGACGGTTATTTTGTCAGCGAACGCGTCAGTGCCCGCAAACAACTAAAGGCAGGTGAAATTGATGCTGATGAAGTAACACATATGGACGCCTCACGAAAACAAATTATTGGCTCATCAGCCGGCCTGATTCCTTTTATTGAGAAAAACTATGTCTATCGATCGCTCATGGGTAGTAACCAGCAGCGTCAGGCTGTACCTTTGGTACGCCCGCAGGCGCCTATCATCGGTACCGGCATGGAAGCCCCGGCAGCGCGTAACACCGGACAATTGATTGTAGCCGAAGCAGACGGTGTAATCACTAAGGCAACCGCTGACGAAGTCGTAGTTAAATACGCCGAGGGAACAAAAACCTATCAGCCACTGCACTTCGTGAGAAGCAACGAAGGCACCAGTATCAACCAGAAAGTAGTGGTGAGTACTGGCGATACTGTTAAGATAGGAGACTCATTGATTGAGGGGATGTCTATTTCGGGTGGAGAGTTAGCACTAGGCAAGGATCTGGTGGTCGCATTTATGCCATGGGCAGGATATAACTTTGAAGATGCCATCATTATCAGCCGAAAGCTTGTCTCTGACGACACCCTGACATCAATCCACATCGTTGACTATATGGTGGAAGTCCGTGAGACCAAGCTCGGTCCGGAAATTGTTACCCGCGATATCCCGAACGTATCGGAAGATGCGTTACGTCACCTTGATGAAGAAGGTATTGTGCGCATCGGCGCCGAGGTTCACCCCGGTGACATTCTGGTAGGGAAAATCACACCGAAAGGCGAGCAAGAATTATCGTCGGAGGAGCGGTTGCTGCGGGCTATTTTTGGCGAAAAAGCCAAGGAAGTACGTGACACGTCGCAGCGCATGAGTAACGGCAAGCACGGTAAAGTGGTTGGCGTAAAGGTGTTCAGTCGAGCTAACGGCCATGAGCTAAAAGCCGGTGTTTTGATGCAAATCCAGGTTTTTGTGGCCCAAATGCGCAAAATCGCCGTCGGTGATAAATTGGGTGGCCGTCATGGTAACAAAGGTGTTATTGCCAGGATTTTGCCCATTGAGGACATGCCATTTATGGCGGACGGAACACCGGTTGATATCATACTTAATCCTCTTGGAGTGCCCTCACGTATGAACATTGGGCAGTTGTTCGAAACCCACCTTGGCATGGCTGCTCGGGCGCTCGGCCTTCATATAGCCAGCCCTGCTTTTGACGGTGTGAGCCCGGAGAAAATTCGTGAACTGCTTAAGCAAGCCGGTTTCCCGGAAGATGGTAAGCAGCAGTTATTTGATGGGCGTACCGGCGAAGCCTTCAAGGAAGAAACCACGGTAGGCAGCATGTATATGATCAAGCTGAACCACATGATTGCTGACAAAATTCATGCCCGTTCAACCGGACCGTACACTATGGTCACGCAGCAACCACTGGGCGGCAAAGCCCAGAACGGTGGCCAGCGTTTCGGCGAGATGGAAGTCTGGGCTCTGGAGGCATATGGTGCCAGCAATACATTGCAGGAAATGCTGACAATAAAGTCAGACGACGTCTACGGCCGCTCTAAAGCCTATGAAGCGATCATTAAAGGCACTGAAATTGTCGGGCCAAAGATCCCGGAGAGCTTTAACGTACTTGTCAAGGAACTCCAAGGTCTGGGTCTAAAGATTGACCTGGTCACGTCTAACCAACTGATTGACGCCGAGGAGGTTTTGGCAGATAACATTAAAGACGAAGCCGCGCATCTGTCGGAACTGGATGTTCCGACCCCTGTCGCATCACCGGTTGATGTCACGGAGGATATTATGGGAGACGAGTTTGTGGTGATGGAGCTTGATGACGATATCCCCGCTACAACAGTTGTGACAATTGATCCAGATGACGGTGACGACTCGGCATTAGTGACTGCGGATGACAATGACGATAATGAACAGAAAGAGGAGGAGGTGTAGCATGAAGCGTTACTCATCCAGCACTGATATTGCAGATTTTGACGCCGTTCGTTTAGCGGTTGCCAGCCCAGACGACATATTGGAATGGAGCTACGGTGAGGTTACCAAGCCGGAAACCATAAACTATCGTACGCAAAAACCGGAGCGAGACGGGCTGTTCTGTGAGCGAATATTTGGACCTGTTAAAGACATTAACCCGCATGACGCCAAATACAAGGGAGTTAGATCGCGTGAAGCGGCTATTGATAAAAACGGTGAAATTGTCACTAAGTCAATTGTTCGCCGTGAGCGCATGGGCCACATTAATTTAGCCAGCCCGGTTGCCCATATTTGGTTCTTGCGCGGCACGCCCAGCGCCATTGGTTTATTGCTGGGGATGACCGTAAAAAGCCTGGAGCGTGTCGCTTACTTTGCCAGCTACATTATCAAATCAGTTGATAAAGTTAAGCGCGACCAGCTACTAGCGGACAAGGAAGCCGAATTTGCCGCCGCCAAAGAAGCCATTAAACTGCGCTATGAAAAAGAAGCACAAGACCCCAAAGCCAACGTAAAAGCGCTTGCCGAGGCACAGACCAAGGAACTTGAGGAAGTGAGCGAAGAGTTTGAACTGCTAAAAACACAGGTTAACAGCCTTGAAAAGCTTAATTTGATCAGTGAAACCGATTACCGTATGTTGCCTGACGGTTTACGTGAACTGGTTACGGTTGGAATGGGCGGTTCGTCTCTTAAAGACATGTTGCTGGAAGTTAATCTGGAAGAACTTATTGCCACACTAAATAAAGAAGCCGAAGAAGCCAAAGGCCAGCGGAAAAAGAAAATCATGAAGCGGCTCCGATTACTGGAAAGTATGCACCGGGCGGGTATTAAGCCCAGCAGCATGTGCGTCTCGGTTTTGCCTGTTATTCCTCCAGACCTGCGACCGATGGTTCAGCTGACAGGCGGTAGGTTTGCCACCTCCGATTTGAATGATTTGTATCGCCGCGTGATTAACCGTAATAATCGTCTAAAGAAGCTTATTGAGCTAAACGCTCCAGAGGTCATTCGCCGCAATGAACAGCGCATGCTTCAGGAAGCCGTAGACGCTCTTATTGATAACAACAATGCCCGTTCCGGACGCGCCGTAGCCGCAACAGGCCAACGCCGCCGTTTGAAATCCTTGAGCGACATGTTAAAAGGCAAACAAGGCCGTTTCCGTCAGAACTTGCTTGGTAAACGCGTGGATTATTCCGGCCGTTCAGTAATTGTGTCGGGACCGGAACTTAAAATATTCCAGTGCGGTTTGCCAAAAATGATGGCTTTGGAATTATTTAAGCCGTTTGTGATCGGCTGGTTGATTGCCAATGAACACGCTCATAACATCCGGAGCGCGACACGCATGATTGAAACCGGCGAAACGGCTGTTTGGGATGCGCTTGATGAAGTCATCAAGGGTAAATACGTGCTTCTTAACAGAGCGCCGTCACTTCATAGGCTGTCTATCCAGGCTTTCCAACCCGTACTTATTGAAGGTCGCGCGATTCAGTTGCACCCGCTTGTGTGTAAAGGGTTTAATGCCGACTTTGACGGTGACCAAATGGCCGTACATTTGCCATTGTCCAATGCCGCGCAGAAAGAAGCCCGCGAAATCATGGCCAGCAACAAGAACCTTCTTAAGCCAGCCGACGGTTCGCCAATTTTACACATTGAACAGGATATCGTACTCGGGTGCTATTACCTGACGTACGAACGTGCTGATAACAAACAAGCCTCCAAATCTTTCATTAGCGTTGAAGAAGCGATCATGGCGCACGATGCCGGCCTCATTGGGCTGCAAGCTTACGTCCGTGTCCCCTTCCGCGGTGAGATCCGTCAGACTACATTGGGGCGGTTGCTATTTAACGAAATATTCCCCGAAGACTTTCCATTCCAAGACGAAGCCATGACCAAAAAGAAACTGGCAGCCGTTATGGCACTCGTTTACCGTAAATACGGTCAGGATAGAACAGCCGAAATCGCTGACGACCTTAAGGATATTGGTTTTGAATACGCAACCAAATCAGGTCTTAGTATGGGTATGGGCGACTTTGCCGAAGTCACTGGCATGGAAAAAGTTCTGGCTGACGGTGAAGTACATGCCGCTGCTATTAGTGAACAGTACGAAGAAGGATTTATCACCGAAGATGAACGATATCGTTTGACGGTTGAGAATTGGACCAAGATTGACACCCATGTACAGGAGCTTTTGGCCAAACAAATGGAGAACCATGAATCCTCCATGGCCATCGCGATTACATCGGGTGCACGTGGTAATATTTCGCAGATGAAAATGTCCGTCGGCATGCTTGGAGTATTTTCTGATGCTACCGGGCGGGCTATTGAGCTGCCTATTAAGTCAGGTTACGTTAAGGGCTTGACACCGCTTGAGTACTTTACCGGTACACGTGGTACGCGTAAGGCATTGATTGACATCGCGCTCAAGACGGCTGACGCCGGCTATCTAACCCGACGCTTGGTTGATGTCGGCCAGGATGTGTTTACTATTGACGACGACGAAACTGATCCAGGATTCGCGTTACTGCGGTCTGATGCCAAAGAAATCGGCGTCACGTATGCGTCACGCTTAGAAGGACGCTACCTTGCAACAGACTTAAAAGGTTATGCCAAAGTCGGTGAACAGCTCACCAAAGATATCGCCGTAAAGATTGAGGCCGACGACGCTGTTGACGGGGTACGCATTATGAGCGCGCTTTCGTGCACGAGCGTCCGTGGTGTACCACAAAAATCGTATGGCACCGATCCTGCTACTGGAAATTTGGTGGAACCGCATCATCCGATTGGTGTTATCGCGGCTCAAAGTATTGGTGAGCCAGGCACGCAGCTGAGCCTTGACTCTAAGCACCGTTCCGGTGCAGTTGTAGCTGATGATACGGCTCAAGGCTTAAGCCGTGTTGAAGAGCTCTTTGAAGTCCGTACGCCGAAAGGGCAGGCATATTTGTCAGACATCGCCGGTACCGCTACCGTATGGGAAGAAAACGACCATTATGTGATTCAGGTGACGGCCAGTGATAAAGAAAAGCTGGAGTTACCGTTAAATGGTCGCAAAGCACATATTGCCAGTGGCAGCGAAGTTGCGACGGGCGACGTATTAGCCGCTCAGGAAGATCACTCAGAGCCGCTTATCGCACCGATGGCCGGAAAAGCGGAAATAACTAAAACATCTATTGTCATTGTCCCGAGCAGCAAGAGTCTGCTTCGCTACGAAATCCCCGGCTTTAAGCAGTTACAAGTGAAAGACGGCGACGTAATTGTTGCCGGTCAGCGATTAACTAATGGTTCTATCAATTTGCATGAACTCATGCGTTTGCAGGGTGTAGAAGCGACGCAACGCTACATCATGAATGAGATCCTGCGTATTTTTGCAGGCCAAGGACAAAACATTGCCGACAAGCATCTTGAGCTAATTGTCCGTCAGATGTTCAGCCGGGTGCAAATAGAAGATGCCGGTGACAGTGACTTTGTAACCGGTGATATTGTGAGTAAGCTTGCTGTTGCCGATGCCAATGAAAACCTGGTTGCCGATAATAAACAGCCGGCTAAAGTTACCCAGCTCCTTCTCGGTATCACTAAAGCCAGCCTGTCTACTGATTCGTTCCTGAGCGCCGCCTCATTCCAGGACACAACCCGCGTCTTAATCGCTGCCGCGACCAGTGGTAAAGTAGACAAGCTCTATGGTCTTAAAGAAAATGTCATTTTGGGACGACCAATTCCTGTCGGCACGGGTTATAATGCCGGTTCCCATTTTGACGAGATTGTTTAGGCGTTGCAGCGATTGCGCTGAACGAATAAATCTGTTAAAGTTTTTACATCAAACTAAGTGTTCCGAGCCGGTGATGATAGGATTCAGCAGAGTTGGCACTTACTGGACCTTCACCGCAGCAGCAGAGCACACAATTAAGGAGTACCGATGCCAACGATCAATCAGCTAGTTCGAAAGCCGCGCACTAAGGTGACGACTAAATCCAAATCACCCGCGCTGCAACGCGTTGTCAATAACCTAAAGACACGTAACTATGAAAAGCCGGCGCCCTTTAAGCGTGGCGTGTGTGTTAAGGTCACGACTAAAACACCAAAAAAACCGAACTCCGCTTTGCGTAAAGTAGCTCGTGTCCGTCTGCAAAACGGTTATGAAGTCTGGGCTTACATTGGCGGAGAAGGCCACAATCTGCAGGAGCATGCTGTTGTCATGATCCGTGGCGGTCGCGTGCCTGATCTGCCAGGTGTGCGTTACCACGTTGTGCGTGGTACGCTTGACCTCCAGGGTGTTAGTAACCGCAAGAATGGCCGCAGCAAATACGGCAGCAAAAGGGAGAGCAAGTAATGCCACGTAAAGTTACTAAATCACTTGTACGTGTTATTCCACCAGACCGTATTTACAATAGCGTGGCGGTACAACGACTTATAAATCGTGTCATGCTGAATGGCAAGAAACAGATTGCTGAACGCTTAGTTTATAACGGTATGCAAAAGGCAGCGGATAAACTAAAGGTTCAAAACCCGCTGGAAGTTTTTGAGCAGGCAATGAAAAACACTCAACCACATATGGAAACACGTTCACGTCGTGTAGGTGGCGCGAACTATCAAATACCATTTGAGGTAAAGGGTCAGCGCCAGAATCACCTAACTATGATGTGGTTTGTGGCTGCCGCCAGGTCGCGCAAAGGCATGAGCATGGAAGACCGGTTGGCTTTGGAGTTAATTGATGCCTACAACAACACGGGTACCGCCGTTAAGAAAAAAGAAGATACGCACAAAATGGCAGAAGCTAACCGGGCCTTTGCCCACTTCGCCAGGTTCTAATAAAATGGAAACTCGCCAACACGTAAGATCCATTAATGCTAGCCGAACAGATATCACACCTAGCTGGTATTTGGATGAAGCGTCACGAGATGAAAGTGGACAAGTCAATATACTAAGGCTAAGTAAAATAGTAGATGCATTTCGTAACGGCAATATAAGGTTGGATTCTGCTGCTGCCGAACAACTTTTAGCCGCAGAAATGATAACTGCCAGCCTAATCAAAAATGGTGACACAACTTGGGGGCAATACCGCGAGATCTTGATGCAAGTCAGCGAGCCGGTTAATCAATAATATAAACTGAGGTAATTATGGCTGATAAGAAAACTGAAATGAAAAATATTAGGAACCTAGGGATTATTGCGCATATTGATGCTGGCAAAACTACGACCACCGAAGGTATTTTGTACCGCACAGGTTTAAACCATAAGATTGGCGCCGTCCACGAAGGCGAGACCACAACTGACTGGATGGCCCAGGAGCGTGAGCGTGGTATTACGATTGTGGCGGCTTCAGTGACCTGTTTTTGGAAAGGTAACCAGATCAATATTATTGATACGCCTGGACATATTGACTTTACGGTTGAAGTGGAACGGTCCTTGCGTGTGCTTGATGGCGCATGCGTGGTCTTTGACGGCAAAATGGGCGTGGAATCACAGTCAGAAACCGTGTGGCGCCAAGCGGACAAGTACGGTGTGCCTCGCATCTGCTTTATTAACAAAATTAATCAAACCGGCGGTGATTTCTACAAATCCCTTGACTCCATCCATAATCGCCTTAGCAAACGGGCGTTCCCCGTTCATTTACCCATTGGCTTCGAACAAAGCATCAATGGCATTGTTGACCTAATAGAAATGAAGGCTTACACCTATAAAGAATTTACTGATAAAGCTCTTACTGAGGCCGAAATACCAGCTGACATGATCGATCAGGTTAAAAAATACCGTAGCTTACTAATTGAAAACGCCGTAGCCGAAGATGAAGCCATGCTTGAAAAATACTTTGAAGTTGGCGAAGAAGGGTTGACGGTTGAAGAAATTAAGCAAGCTATTCGTTCCGCGGTGTTATCTGGCAAGTTTTTTGCCGTTACAGGCGGGGATGGCCGTGGTGTAATTGTTGAAAAAGTTCTGGACATGGTCAATGACTATTTGCCAAGCCCGTTGGACGTCGGTTCAACGTGGGGGATTCACCCAAAGACCGGTGATGAAATTGAGCGAAAGCCTTCAGAGACAGAACCTTTTGCAGCCCTAGCATTTAAGATTACAACCGATCCGTTTGTTGGAAAGCTGGCTTATTTTCGTGTTTATTCCGGAAAACTTACGGCTGGCTCCTATGTTTTAAACAGTTCTACTGGCGAAAAAGAGCGCATTGGGCGCATTGTACGCTTACAGGCAGACAAACGAACTGACGTAACGGAAGTCGGTGCCGGTGATATTGCCGCCATCGTGGGGCTCAAAGGTACCACGACCGGCCACACTCTTAGTGACCTCAATAACCCGATAGTTCTAGAAAGCATCACCTTCCCGGAACCACCGGTTTCAATTGCAATTGAGCCCAAGACAAAGGCTGACCAGGAAAAAATGTCAATTGCCATGCAACGCCTGGCAGAAGAAGACCCTACTTTCCGGATTCGGGTAGATGACGAGACAGGTCAAACCATTATCTCTGGAATGGGCGAACTACACCTAGAAATTATTGTAGATCGTATGAAACGGGAATTTGGTGTTGAGGCCAACATTGGTCAGCCTCAGGTGGCTTACCGTGAAACCATACGTAAAGATGGGGTTGAAGTCCAAGGCAAGTTTATCCGGCAGTCCGGCGGCCGCGGGCAGTATGGTGACGTCTGGTTACGTCTAAGCCAAAACGAATCAGGTAAAGGCTTTGAATTCATCAACTCCATCAAGGGTGGTGTTGTCCCCAGTGAATACATCAAGCCTGTTGAGCAGGGTATTATTGAAGCGCTTAATAATGGCGTACTAGCCGGCTATCCGGTCGTTGATGTCAAAGCCGAATTATATGATGGCAGTTATCACGAAGTTGACTCATCAGAAATGGCCTTTAAGATCGCGGGCTCTATGGCAATTCAAGACGGTGTCAAAAAGGCCAATCCGGTACTGTTAGAGCCAATCATGAAGGTGGTGGTGGTAACACCAGAAGAATTCATGGGGGACGTTATTGGCGATCTGAACTCCAAACGTGGCCGGATTGAATCGATGGAAGATTTGAGCGCGGGCATTAAGGAAATAACCGCCTTTGTGCCATTGGGGGAAATGTTCGGTTACACCACAAACCTCCGCAGTAATACCCAAGGTCGGGCCAGCAGCAGCATGGAATTGGACCATTACCAAGACGTTCCGAATAATGTGACCGAAGCTATCATAGCCAAAAACTCCAAATAAACGTGAGCATATTCACCTCGACCAACCCTTTACAAACACCTGTCGTTAAGGTAAGATATTCCGGTAACGCGTGTGAGTTTATTAACTTATGCAAAATATTAGTAATTTATAGGAGTAACACATAACATGGCACAATTCGACCGCAGCAAACCCCACGTCAATGTAGGAACCATGGGCCACGTGGACCACGGTAAGACTACGCTAACAGCAGCTATTACGGCCGTACTTGCCAAAAAGCTCCCCAGCGATGTTAACAAACCCGTTAAATACGATGAAATCGACAATGCTCCAGAGGAAAAAGCTCGTGGTATTACCATTGCTACCTCCCACCAGGAATACGAATCGGAAAAGCGTCACTACGCCCACGTAGATATGCCCGGTCACGCCGATTATGTTAAGAACATGATTACTGGCGCCGCTCAGATTGATGGTGCCGTGTTGGTTGTATCTGCAGCTGACGGTCCAATGCCACAGACCCGCGAACATGTATTGCTTGCCCGCCAGGTTGGTGTGCCTAGTATCTTGGTATTCATGAACAAGATGGACCTAGCTGATCCAGAATTAGTTGAATTGGTTGAAATGGATATCCGTGAACTTCTGGCTAAAAACGGCTTTGACGAAAACGCTCCTATTGTTAAAGGTTCAGCCACTAAGGCACTGGATGGTTCCGCGAGCGATGAAGACGCGATTATGGAACTGGTCAAGGCTATGGATGACTATATTCCAGAACCAAAGCGCGAACTTGACAAGCCTTTCTTAATGCCGATTGAGGACGTATTCTCTATCAAAGGCCGTGGCACAGTTGCTACCGGTCGTGTTGAACAAGGTGTTATTAAGGTTAACGAAGAAGTTGAAATCGTCGGTATCCGTCCAACAAAAAAAGTTGTCGTAACAGGCGTTGAAATGTTCAAGAAAAACCTTGATCAAGGCCAAGCTGGCGACAATGTCGGTGTCCTGCTACGCGGCATTGAACGTGATGACATTGAACGTGGACAAGTGCTCTGCAAGCCGGGTTCCATAACGCCACACACCGAGTTTGACAGTGAAGTTTACATCTTGACCAAAGAAGAAGGCGGGCGCCACACACCATTCTTTAAAGGCTACAAGCCGCAGTTTTACTTCCGCACAACCGATGTCACCGGAGAAGTTGAATTGCCAGCCGACAAAGAAATGGTTATGCCAGGGGACACCATTACCTTTAAAGTCAAGTTACTAGCGCCTATTGCCATGGAACAAGGTCTGCGCTTCGCCATCCGTGAAGGTGGCCGAACCGTTGGCGCCGGTGTTGTAACCAAAATCGTCAAATAAATCTATAAACGAAACAATATTATTAAATAGAGAGTGGCCGACCCAGCTACTCTCTATTTAATAGACAAAGGGATCTTGTAAGATAATCATGATAGAAGTAATGCTATTAGAACACGACACCGAAGCACTAGTGCGTCCTTTTACTACTGAAGATCCTCATTCAGTCGGCAAGATCGTATTAAGACAAGAAATGCGTGACCCAGCGGGGGGTGGTGAGCGGTATGCTGTTGGTTTTGTGGACATAGAATTTACTGAGCCAGATGTGAGATCAACTGGCGTGGCTCTTTTCCCGGAAAAGGACTTGCCGTTTACTCCCGATCACCTAAATGACGAGGCTGCAAAACGGTATATTAGTTTTGGTTATTATTTGGCGTTTCAGCGAGAAATATAGCGGTTGGGCCGGAGTTTAAATAGGAATTGATTACTGCTATTACAAAAAATGCTGTATAATCACAGCGTAAATTAATGGTGGTGACTAAAAGTCATTCCGATGCTTCCTAAGTAAGCTTGGAAAGATGTTACACCACAGCAGGAGTTATAACCCAATGGCAGAAGCCACAAAACCAGCTGCTAACAAAGCAGATGCCAAAACTAAAGCTGAAAGCAAACAGCGGATTCGTATCCGTCTAAAGGCATATGACCATAAGGTCATTGACCAATCTACGAAGCAGATTGTGGATACAGCGTTGCGTACCGGCGCCACTATTGCCGGCCCAATCCCGCTCCCTACAAAGAAAACAACATATACAGTCGTCAAAAGCCCGCACGTTTATAAAAAAGGTCGTGAGCAGTTCGAAATGCGTGTTCACAAGCGACTCATAGACGTCTTTGATCCCACGCCTAAGACAATCGATAGCCTCATGAACTTATCTCTGCCGGCCGGTTGCGACGCTGAAATAAAAATGTAGCGTGCATAGTTTTGGGGTTAGCTTTTCAATCAAATACGCCCGCGAATTAGATGTTAACCCCCGCGCTTGTTTAGAAGCTGCTTTAAAAGACCTAGGTGCACGGCGTCTTAGGCTAATGAGTTACTGGGATATACACGAGCAGAAACAGGGTGTACATGATTTTGGCGAACTTGACTGGCAGTTTGATCTTGCCAAAAAGTATGGTGCCAAAGTATCTTTAGCCATAGGTCTGAGGCAACCCCGGTGGCCAGAATCCCATTGGCCGGCGTGGACAAAGGATCTGGACGCTACGACGTGGCAACAATATTTATTAAATTATATAGAAACAACGGTCAGGCGCTACCGGAACCATCCAAGCCTGCAAAGCTGGCAGTTAGAAAATGAGGCGTTATTAAAATCGTTTGGCCTGCATGGAAACTATGACCGCCGCAGACTGCAACAAGAACTGCAACTAGTCAAACAGACAGACAATATGCATCCGGTTATTATGACTATGAGTGATTCGTGGGGCATACCTGTGCGAAAGCCATGGCCGGATATATTCGGAATATCGCTGTATAGACGATTTTATGATCGTGGCGCATACAGATATTCCCGCCGTCCAGCATGGTTTTATGCACTGCGCGGGCGACTAATTACACTGCTTACCGGCCGGCCAGTTTTTATTCATGAACTGCAAATGGAACCATGGGGGCCTAAAGCTACGGTAGAGCTATCTCACGATGAGCAGCGGCAGACAATGAATCCTGATTATTTTAACCAAACGGTTGCTTACGCAGCAAAAACAGGAAAGAACAATTCTCATTAATTAATACATAAATATGAGGAGACTTTAGATGCCATCCATACCCAATAACTCATCAAACAATTCACGTCGCGGCATTGACTATATCGGCGTATCCGTCTGCGCTATCGTACATGATGGTCACGGTAAAATACTGATGATGAAGCGGGGTGCAAAAGCACGTGATGAGCATGGGCGATGGGATATTATGGGCGGTTCGATGGAATTTGGTGAACTAATAGAAGAAACACTGCGGCGCGAATTGTATGAAGAGTTAAGGACAAAGCCGCTGCGCATACAATTTTTGACTGCCTACGAGGCGCATAGGCAGCACAAAAGTGATAAAACACATTGGATAGCTTTATTGCATGGCGTTGAGGTAGATCCGAAGACAATAATGCTAGGTGAGCCAGATAAGTTTGATGAAATAGGGTGGTTTACCGCTGCCACCCTACCATCTCCGTTACATTCTCAGTTTCACAAAGCTCTGAAAGCCGCCTTGGTAGCCGGCATATTAATATAGTGTATACTGCTGCTTATGGTTAAACGTAAGACAAAAAATAATACTAAAAAAATATCAAAGCAGCCACGTGAGCTGGACGGTATTTATATTCTTAAAATCGTATTGTATGTCATAGTTGGATCCCAATGGATTCGTCTGAGCGATACGGCCATGACCAAACAAATACCGATTCCGGCAGGATTAATTATTGGTAGCTTGTTTGCCATGCATGATCATTTTCAGATTGACAGAAAGATTGAATACGCAATTCTATTGTTAGCTTGCTTGTTAGGCTTTTGGTCTCAAACGGGACTTCTAATAACAGCACTCCATTAGCCCGCATGGTTTGCCCGGAGTAAACCCATTTAATTTTGTAGTTTTTGCAACATATTGACAGGAGTAGGCGTTGTCTGTTAATCTGTAATGGTATCTAAATAATATCTTGGCCTTCTATCAAGGTTTGCCATCAATAACAGGGGCGAAAACCAGAAGAGACCAAGCGTTTTTATGTCTAGCCTTGGAGTTTGGACAATGAAGGGACGATCGTGAAGGCACTCATTACCAGGAAGATCGGTATGACTAGCACCATTGCTGAGGATGGTGTAATGACTGCTATTACTTTGCTTTCGGCCACGAATAACGTCGTAACGCAAGTTAAAACCATTGAAACTGATGGGTATACTGCTTTACAAGTCGGCGCAGAAGAATCAACTAAACATGGCAAGGCCAAGGCCGGCCACTTAAAAGCCGCCAAAGCTCAGTCCAAGATCCTACGTGAGTTCCGTGTGCAAGATATCCCTGAAGAACTCGGCGTCGGCGCGTTAGTTGCAGCCGACGTTTTTAATATAGGCGACAAAGTTAATGTCACTGGTATCAGCAAAGGCAAAGGGTGGGGTGGCACAATTAAACGACACAATTTTCATCGCGGACGGAAAACACACGGCGGTGGTTCATATCGTCGTCCCGGATCTATCGGCTCCATGTATCCGCAAAAGATTTTTAAGGGCAAAAAAATGGCCGGTCAACTGGGTTATGATCAAGTTACCGTGCAAAATCTGACAGTTGCTTTAGTAGATAACGATCTTGGAGTCATAGGTGTAGCTGGAGCCGTTCCGGGTCCACGCAAGGGTATTGTGCTCGTACAGGAGGCTCAGTAATGGCTGCACTGACGTATACAAAAAACGGCACTAAAGCCACAACGGCTGCGAAGCTTGATAAGGCTGTCTTTGGAGTTATGCCAGGAAGCCATGAATTATTAAAGGCCGCATATGTAGCCTACCTGGCAAATGGCCGCACAAGTGCTGCAAATTCTAAAACTCGTGGTGACGTTAGCGGTGGTGGACGCAAGCCCTGGAAGCAAAAAGGCACGGGCCGAGCTCGCTTTGGGAGTAGCCGTAACCCTATCTGGCGTGGTGGTGGTATTGCCTTTGGCCCAAACGGTAATGAAAATTATGCTCACAAGTTACGCACGAACGCTAAGCGTCAAGCGATTCGGCAGGCCCTAAGCTTAGCTTCTGCCGAGAGTCGACTTATTATTATTGAAACGTTTGAATGTAAGGACGGCAAAGTAGCCGCGACTGTGAAGTTACTGAACAAAATCGGAGCCAAGGGTAACATACTCCTGGGGATTAGTGTCAAAGACGATTTGGTTATACGAGCTACTCGTAATGTTTCCAATCTTAAAACAGTTCAAGCTAAGTATCTAAATGTTTATGACATTATGAATGCCGATACAATTGTTCTCAGCCAGAAAGCGCTTCAAATGATTCACGAATGGCTCGGAGAGGTTAAAGCATGAGCTTATCCATGATATTAAAACCGCGCGTTAGCGAAAAAGCTTATGGTCTAAGCCAAAAAGGCAACACCTACGTATTCCAGGTACCTGGCGATGCCAATAAACTGACTATTGCTGCGGCTATCGCTGAGCAGTTCAAGGTAACTGTTGTTGGCGTTAATATTACTAATCTCAAGGGCAAAACAAAGCGCACGGTTCGTAAAGGCGGCCGATCTACCACCGGCAGTAGGTCAGATATCAAGAAAGCATACGTAAGCTTAAAAGATGGTGACAGTATTGCTATTTTTGCGAACGAAGAAGATGACTCAGCAGTTAAGCCATCGAAAAAGGATAAAAAGTAATGGCAATTACCAACTACAACCCAACTACTCCGGGCCGACGCGGTATGACTTCGCAAGACATGAGCGCAATCACTACCCGTAAACCACTTAAGTCGTTAATTGTCATCAAGAAGAAAAACTCCGGGCGTAATAACCAGGGTCGTATTACTAACCGTCATAGGGGCGGCGGAGTGCGCAAATTTTATCGGATGGTTAACTTTAAACTAGCCGAAGGCACTCAAGCAGTTATTGAACAGATTGAGTATGACCCTAACCGCAGTGCGCGGATTGCCAGAATCAAAGATAACAATAATAAGTATCACTATATTTTGGCCGCTCAAGGCATGGCAGTTGGCCAAACAGTCGCAGCAGGCCAAGAGACGGCTATTGAAACGGGCAATCGTCTAGCGCTCAAAAACATACCCGTCGGCAGCGTTATTCATGCGATAGAGCTACAACCAGGCCATGGCGCGCAATTAGTGCGCTCCGCTGGCAATAGCGCCCAGTTGGTTGCCCGTGACGAGGAGTACGCGCAGGTCAAGCTACCGAGTGGCGAAGTGCGCTTAATACATATTGAATGTACTGCAAGCATTGGCGTTATCGGTAACGAACAACACCAAAACATTAAAATTGGCAAAGCCGGACGTAATCGTCACAAAGGTATCCGGCCTGGAGTTCGTGGAGTGGTCATGAATGCAGCCGACCATCCACATGGTGGTGGTGATGGTGGCCGCCACGGTATGGGCAAAGACCCGCGTACGCCGTGGGGTCAGAAAACTTTAGGATATAAGACACGTTCTCGTAAGACAACCAACAAGTTTATTATCCGCAGCCGCAGCGCAGGAAAGAGGAAATAAGACATGTCGCGATCATTAAAAAAGGGACCGTTTATTGACCCAAAGCTAGCCAAGAAAGTAGCAGCACTGGGTAATGAAGACCGTACCATTATCAAAACATGGGCCCGCTCGTCCACTATTCCACCCGAATTCGTAGGTCGCACAATCGCGGTGCACAATGGGAAAGTCCATGTGCCTGTTTTTGTCACTGAAAACATGGTTGGCCACAAGCTTGGCGAGTTTTCACCAACACGCAAGTTCCGGTCACATGGCGGCAAATTAGCAAAGGGAGGCAAATAAAATGCCTGTTCAGGCCATAGCAAAAGGCATTAGGATGAGCCCACGTAAAGTGGGTGTTGTAGCCGCCTTGGTGCGCGGCCGTAGCGTAGCTGACGCACTGACTATTTTAGAACATACCCCACGCCGCTCCTCATTGCCAGTGCGCAAAGTAATTGAAAGCGCACGCGCAAATGCCGAACATAACCACAACTTTAAGCCTGATACTTTGCAGATCACCTCTATCACTGTCAATCATGGGCCACGCATAAAACGGTACCGGCCAGCCGCTCATGGACGGGCATTGCCGTTCCAGCGACGAACCAGTCACATTCACGTCATAGTTGATGGCGAACAGCGAGCAGTTAAAAAGCCGGCAGCTAGAACCACGGCCACGCCTAAACAGGAGACGAAATAATGGGACAAAAAGTTAATCCGATCAGCATGCGTCTTCAGGTAAATAAAAACTGGCGCAGCAAGTGGTTTGCTAACAAACGAGACTATGCCAAATTCTTAAAGCAGGATCTTGAAGTCAGACGCATGATCCAGAGCAAGGTAGGCACCCGAGGTGCTGTTAATATTGTTGACATTGAGCGCTCGCCAAATTTGGTGTCAGTTACCATAAGTACTGCTAAAGCCGGGGTTGTAATTGGTCGTGGCGGTACGGGTGCGCAGGAACTTAAGGCTAATATTGAAAGAATATACGGCGTGCCATCGCGCGTTAATATCGATGAAGTCAAAAAGCCCGAGTTGTACGCGAAACTAGTTGCCGAAAACATCGCCCATCAGATAGAACGGCGTATCGCATTTCGCAGGGCAGTCAAGTCTGCAGCTGGTGCGACAATGCGGGCCGGTGCAAAAGGTATTCGCATAGAAGTAGCAGGACGTTTAGGCGGAGCAGAAATGTCGCGACGTGAAAAAACCGTCGAAGGCAGTGTGCCCTTGCACACACTTAGAGCGGACATTGATTACCACAAAACTGCGGCTATGTATCCCGGCTCAGGCCTCATTGGTATAAAGGTATGGATTTATAAAGGAGAGGTTTCTTAAGATGTTATTGCCAAGGCGTACCAAGCACCGCAAGGTGTTCAAGGGTAAAATCCGAGGTGTTGCAACTGTTGGTAATCAGATTGCTTTTGGACAATATGCATTACAGGCGCAAGGCCACGACAGGATTACCAGTCGCCAGATTGAATCTTCGCGTCAAGCTATGACGCGTTATGTAAAACGAGGCGGTAAGATTTGGATCCGAATTTTTCCGCACACGCCGGTTTCCCGTAAGCCGCAAGATGTCAAAATGGGCAGTGGTAAGGGTAACCTGGAATTTTTTGTCGCAAAAGTGCGACCAGGGACGGTGTTGTTTGAGATGCAAGGCGTAACCGAGGAAGTAGCTCGTGAAGCCATGCGATTGGCAGCACACAAGCTGCCGGTCAAAACCAAATTTTTGGTAAAGGAGGAGGCATAATATGAAAGTTGCCGAGATCCGCAAACTAAAGACCGGTGATCTAGCTACGGAGAGCACTAAACTGAGGACTGAGATCGCCGAAATACGCCGCCGTATTCATATGGGTGAAACCACCAACGTCAGACAGCTGCGAACTAAACGTAAGGATTTGGCACGAATGCTAACCGTATTATCTGAACAATTAACTAAGGAGGCAAGGTAATGGCTAAAACACTTCAAGGTGTAGTATCGTCTGACCATGGCGACAAGACTATCGTCGTTACTGTTGCCACACGCATGACTCACCCTATCTACAAAAAGCAATATACTGTCAGCCATAAGTTTATGGCTCATGACGAGCAAAATGAAGCTAAAGTTGGCGACAAGGTTATCATTGGTGAAACACGGCCGTTATCTGCACGCAAACGCTTTACATTGCTTAAGGTAACCGTTAAAGCCGCTATTAAGCACGAAGAAGCGGAGGGTGAGCAAATATGATACAGCAAGAATCCCGGCTAGTTGTATGTGATAATAGCGGTGCCA
>JAICHO010000003.1 GCA_025924835.1 Candidatus Saccharimonadota bacterium
ACATACAGGCGTTTAAAAATAGCATAACTTATGGCACTGACGATGTAGGTCCCTAACACCGCGCCCAGCGCTACCGGCTCCAGCGCGTTCCGAGCCGACTGGCCCGTAGCCACGATGACGCAATAAAAAGTAAACAGAAAATCAAAGCCTACCACCGGATACAATCCGAATATACCGCTAAAGGCTACCTGGACACCCCAGCCAATAAGCATCCATGAATGCAACTGCCCGGAATTTTGGACTAAACCGATGGTGCCCAAGGCCAGGATCATGGAACTGAGCGACCCGGCGACCCATATGTTGGTTTGCGCTTGGCGTTTGAAGAAGGCTACCCCGTAAATTACTTGCGCTACCCCAATGATCCCTATCAGTTGTATGAATCCAAAACGGTCGTGCAAAAATGCCAAGCCGGGTATAGCCCACGCCGCCACTGTTAACAGAATTAAAATCCCTCCCAGGACGGTGGCTACCCGGTTGTACCAAATATAAAAACGGTCTTTTACTAATTGCATGTCATTTTTTGATAAGGCGCTTGTGCTTAGCAACAGTATACAGGCTGGTTACGGCCATTACGAGAAGATATGTGGTGTATGCGCTTTGGTGAAAAAGTGTTCACTGTTTTTTGCAACCCCCTAAATCAGACTAGGGATAGTAATGATAAGGAGACAAGATGAGCAAACAACCATTTAGGGATTACGATTCACCAAATAGGCCGCAGTTTGGCGGGGAGCACTATATAGTACCGCCAACCCGTGACCCGATTGAGTGGCTCCGGCGTACTGATAGGCCACGCGGCGTGTTGCGATTTGAATTTCAACAGCGCGGGTTGATGATTGGTGCGGCCGTGTTGCGAGCTGTGCGTGAGCCAGAAGATATTGCCTTTGTGCGACCAATACTGGCAGCTAGCCTGCAACAAGCCGGCAATTACACCAGCAATATGGGTAGGATTGACGTACAGCGCAGCCGTTGGAAATTGCCGGATCTCACGGAGGCCAGCCCACTTGCCGGCTTGCCTCTTGAATCGATGCTGCAAGAAACTGCTGACCAGCTTGACGAAGCAGCCTTGGCTTCTAGCGGGCTGATATATGATATTGCCCGACATGGTACGCACATTAAGCGGACCGGTCTGCAGCTGGGCGGACGGATTGGCCATGCCTCACTGACGCTGGCCAGTGCGCATTTAGCCAGAATTGCCCCACACCTGAGCGATTTTGACATACAATGGCAGGCACGCTTAGAAGGCCTCAAGACGGCCGAACAAGTAGGTGGCCTGGCTGAAACTATCGGTACTATACCTTCCATCGCGCAACTGGCCGATCAGGACAGCCCGTTATCGGTTTACTGGCGCCGTGAAGCCCCAAATGGCGCCTATAATGCGCTGGAAATGGCTCTCGCAGTTTAAAACAATGTAAATTGAGCGGCTTGATTACGCTTCAAGCCGCTTTTCTACAAAGAACGGCTTATTGGACAGGTATAGGCGGCTCAGAATCTGCATATTAGGTAGCATATCCTCGGCGCTAAAATCAGGTTTCCGGTACCAGTCATACTCTGCAAGCTCATCAGCGGGGCGCAGTTCGCCGCTAGCGTCGTCACACACAAGCAGTTCAAAGTGTGTAAAGCTTTCTAGCTCACCATGGTTAAATACTCTAAAAAATCCGCCACCCAGTTGGCGAAATGAGGCAACAAGACCAGTTTTTTGCTGGCAAATCTTATGAGCGGTTTCAGTAGTGGTTTCATTAGCATTAGGTATGGCGTGCATAAAACCTACCTTGCCCAGCAATGGATGCGTAGCCCGTTTATACAACAGCCAAGCGCCATCGTGTTTGCGTCTTACAGCCAAAAAAAGTACCGATTCGGCCTTGTCGGCCAGGGTAAATCGTGTATCGACTGCACGCAAGCCTACACGCCGCCCCTCCGGTGTCAGCTCGTAACTGCCATCTGTTTTTTTGCTTACATAACCACTACTAACAACCTTTTTAAGGTGATACGTAAATAATTTATTTTCAATCAGGTCTGGCTTTAAATCGCTAAAACGCATACTGGGAGCAAAGGCCAGTTTGTATACGATATTGCGCTGTAAATGATGATCTAGCATAAGTGATACTGGTGACCTCACCGGGAATCGAACCCGGATTGCCAGGATGAGAACCTGGTGTCCTAACCGTTAGACGATGAGGCCGGAAGCTTTTCAAAGCCGCCGAATTGTAACATAACAGAGATAAAATGGCTAGATAGCGGTCATCTATTGGCCAGTTACGAAAGCTACAGCCCCAGGTCTTGTAATAGTGTTGATATAAGGTTGCCTCGGGCAGGAGGAGCAAAGTCGTGATTGGCACCAGGAATGGTTTTGCTTTTTATTCCTTCAGGCGTTTCTTGTTCACCAAGAATACTGTCTGCACCAGCAAAATATATTGTGGCGAATGATTCGTCTGCCAGTCGTTGCAGCAAGGGGTTGACATTACCCAGCGCCCTAAAATCATCCCAGAATTCTTTTGGTACCAATATCCTAGAACCGTCTGAGCGTATTAGGATAGATTCGCCTTGCAGGTCGAGCCTGGAGCCGCGTTTTGTCCACCCTGAGGTCGCGATAAAGTTTTCGTACGCATTGCCCAAAGGCGGAGCCAGTAGAACCGCATCATTAGGTTGGTGGGCTAACGCGACTACAAGTGAACCCTGGGAATGCCCTATCTGCACTGATCGCTCAACATCAAGCTCATGGCGAGAAAAATCCATAACAGTCTTGAGGCGTTCGGCCTGCTGCGAAAGCGGTACGGCTCGTGTTAATCCCGGCTCTACATTAGAAAAATCGCCACAAATTGTAGTTGCCTTGTCACTAACCGCAGCCGTTAAATCTGTAAATAAACCACGGGAGTCGCGCTGAACGCCAAAGCCATGAACCAATATCAAGGCAGCGGTTGCAAAAGGGGCTGGT
Organism: Candidatus Saccharimonadota bacterium; assembly: GCA_025924835.1. Classification (GTDB taxonomy): domain Bacteria; phylum Patescibacteriota; class Saccharimonadia; order Saccharimonadales; family JAICHO01; genus JAICHO01. Next base: position 2,933 of record JAICHO010000003.1, read on the forward strand.
GATATCGCAATGTCAAACACATCACCTTCGCGCGTATGCAAAGTATGGATTAATTCACCGCTACCGCCGCCTAAGCTGCTCATTAATCCAATTATAAAATAATTACGCATAAAAACAAAGTCTATCTGTTGGTAATATAATCATTACCCCGACAGATTATTTTCTACAGCAAAGGAGGGGGTGGTAGAAATAGTTGAAAATTGTAAAAAACAGTTTATAATATGAGCCGGATTATGAGCGAGACATTATTACCTGTGAAGGTTTATGAAGCTACAGGTGTATCCGATGAAGTTGCTCTTTGGCTAGAAGTCGAAGCTTTGGCAACTGTTACACAGCAGCTTGCTACGGAGCGTGAGCTTGCCGATCAAGTGCATCGTGCCCGAAGCGTGGCAATACACACAAGCGCCGCTATGAGGCTTGTATATGAAGTTGACGAACCGGAAACACGCCTGCAAAAACCTAAAACAGCTATGGATGACTTGCTATCGTCGGCCTTTTTTAGAACTGTAAGCAGTCTAGGTTTACCTCCGGGTTTTGCAACTGCCATTAACCGCGACTTGCGGGTAAGCGTGCATCCTGATGTGGGAGGTGACATAGAGATTGCCACGCAAGTTGCTAAGAACCTTGAGGAAGCAAGGGCTGACCCAGCATTTTCTATAGCAACGGCCCTTCTTGCGGCCAGAACTGAGCGCAAGACAAACGCCCAGTCACTTAGAGACGAACGGTATAAGCTGGCTGTAGCCAGGGGCGGACTGAGCCCGATATTTGGATCAGTCGAAGAAGCCAAGGCTCATGCAGACAAAGAAGTCGAGGGCGCCGAATGGCGCGTACGAGCCACTGCTGCCTTTATGACTTTTGATCTTTTAATCGGCAGCCCTGAAACCTGGCAATCATTTTTACAAGGTATCGTTCGCGCTGAAAAGTGGACCTTAATTACAATAGTGAACCGTGTTCAGCCAGAAATATTAGCATTGCGGGAGCGCATTGCTAAGGGCGACCCAATTAAGGCTGAAGATCTAGATGCCACGGCTGTAGACAGTGTCTTGGAACGCATTTGGTCAACAATAAATAAAAAAGACCCTCTGTATCAATATCAGCCACCTTACCAAAACTGGCTAGAAGTACTGCTCCCGGCGATGCGGTTACTTGACCCGGGTCAAAAGCCTGGCGAAAAATATACAAATTTTCGGCCGCCCATACAAATACAGCGCGCACCTCAAGAGTATCCAAATTATGGCGATTCAAAATATAATACCCAAGAAAGCCCATACAGCAGCAACAACAAACTCATACGTCAGGAATATTATAATAAGCACACAAATAACAAATACTAAGGCGTCTCAAGCCTAATGCTAAAAGTCTTAGATTAAACTAGCTGGGGTGCAGCTACGTCTTGGCTAAAAATATTATCAGGAAGGCGGTGAATATGCGCGGAGGGTTGACCTTTGGGCCTGAGGGCAAAATCCGTTAGTGCGAATTGCAGCTGACATTCTGACTCAGGAGCTATTTGTTCGCCTCCGGTTACTTCATAAGCCGCAGATACACCCGCAGCAATTACACCGGCTAGCATCCAGGCTCGTAACTCGTCGCCTGGTCCGCGGTCGCGCTTTGAGCGGCCCTGTACTAATTGCATTAGTGCTCTGCCAACATTCGCGGCACCAGCTTCGCCTTCTACTAAAGGTACTTCTACGCGCCGCTGAACCTGAAATAATGATTGTGAAAGAAAATAAGAACTTCGTTCTGCTTCGTTTCTTGGCTGGTGTGCCATTTCTACTGCATCACTGAATAGCGTACGCATATGCAATTTATATCATTTAATGTGAGATTTCGAAATACTAATATTGTCGAGAGCATATTATTCTGAGTCATTGTAAAATAACAGTAAAATTGTATAATAGTAGCCTATGAGCATGTCCGTGACACCAAGCGCCGAAAGGTTTGCGTCAAATTTGCCTATTCCAGACGCTGAAATTGACGATCTAACGGAATCATGCGAAGAATATTCAGCACAAGAACTAAAGGCTCAAATGTATGGAGTTATGGCTGAGCATCCTGAATCAGCTGACTTGCTGAGCGCATTAATGCGCTGCCTAGGTGATATTCCTGAAGCTGATGGAGTAGACACGGCCTTCCCTAATACCGATGATCCTGTACTTGAGTTGTTGTTTTGTGAGGGTTCATTAGGCACCGATGCGGAATCTATAAATATTATTCTGGAATACATGTATACCAGAAGAAGACAGCAGCTGGAGGATGCCTACAATACGATCACACAACACCGGCCACTTCCTGATTTGTTCAAGGTTCTAGCAATTCTGGACTCTCCCGTTAATCCCAGCCCACGACTACAAACTGACCGTTTTGCACTACTCGGTCTTCAGGCAAGTATATTGCAACGTACATTAACTAGATATGGATTGGTCACGGCATCGCAAGTACATCCGGCTCTAAATAATGACGCGTGGCGGGAATATACTATGGCCGCCAGGGCGCTTGAAGAGGATCCACCGGTTGCATTAGTGCAGGAGCTAGAACAACCTAATGACGAAGATTTTTTTATTAAAAAACTAAGTGCTATTTATGAAATACGCGAAGAAATTGCAGAGTTATTGGGCTTAGCTAAGACGTTATCCGGGATAGACAACGACACTGGCCAGCCTCATGAAATGGGTAGCCCCTTCACCGTTACCTCAACGGCCGTAATAAGCACTAAAGAAATAAACCCAGATCAAGGGTATGATCCAGATGACGTGGACCTGGAGCCCGCGGTTATTATAGAATCCATAGACGGCACAACCGGTATCATGCAGTTGGGTGATATTGCTAAATCATTTGCACGCGATAGGCTGTTTTTGAGTGACGAAATGTTATTTAGGATCGCGTTACTTGCAGCTCTAGCAGAAGGCGAAGATGTTGATGGCGTTAAACTTGGGTTTGCGGCAGCCTGTATAAGTTTGGCTAGTAATCGCACGATAGAGTTGTATGGGGCTCCTGGGGACACAAGCCTTGACAGCTTATTTAAGGACACTTTGGCTTTATCAAGCGTCGGCAATGCGATTGAAGAACGGGCTGCATCCGAGACTTGGCCAATCCGAGGCTCGCAGGAAGATTTGTCTGGCTCGCTGGGCGCATCAAATGTAGATGATCGTACCTTTAAGTATAGAGGGACGGTAGAGCAAATTACAGATACATCAATCTATAATAGAATGCTTGTGTTTGATCCTGCAAACAATATAGCTGAGGGGACGGAATTACGCGGTGATAATTATGATTTGGAAATCCGAACCGAGCTGCCGTTAGTCGATCATGGTGGATCTCGCCATTATATATTGCCGTATTTGGGAGGATTCGATGTAGTTGGGTATCACCCCGTAGACGCTAGCTCTAACGAGCACATCGTAAGATATGTAGTCGCTCAGGAGGATCCATATTCTTTAGATAAGATTGAGGTAGATAGAATGCGGCTATTCCAGCTGGCTGATAGGCTAGATGCAATAGGTCTAAGCGATGCGGCTGACAGTATTAGGCAACCGGAATGTCAAGTCCTGGCCGACGTATTTCGCAACTTGGAAAATAGTTTAGTCTACGGTAATGGCAGACGGCGGATAACCATTAAGGCAACAGAGCTTGAAGATTTGCGATATTTTGTTGAAGATGGGCAAATGATTGGCGTATGTAGCTTATTCGCGGCAATCGCTGCATTTAGCTTAGAGAAACTGGTGCCGGAGTCTAATCCTCGCATTATTGGTGGCCACAGAATTAACCCTTGGGGTATTAGCGAGGATGGTCACGCACAGGTAACGTATGGTTTACCTGGCCAGCGGGCCCAGATCATGGATCTCAACGCCCGAGGTGTTCGTACAAAGCGCCGAGTCACTGAAGCAGATACAAAAGATAATTCTTTGGAGTGGGCTGTTACCCGCGAAGAAGTTATTTCCACTACCGCCGGCAATATGCTAATTCACCTAAGTGGTGCGCTAGAAGCGAAGTATCGCGTACGAGGGACTCCAAGTCTAGCAAGGTATCTCGCAAATCTGCCTTTGGGTAACTTTGGGCGCCAGCTTTATAGTCTGCTGCTAAAAACAAGGAGTTTGCAGCCATCTGATACAAAAACTGGTATAGCAGAAGTTAAGATGGGCACCACACAACTACGCGAACAGCTTTCTGCGTGGCGATCTAATCATGATGAGACGAGAAATAATCTTACGCGTCATTTTGGTGATTGGAATCCGGAAGAAACTGACTTCTTGCTAGGTATTATTAGTAATTTAGAAAAAGCTTTACTGTAGTAAACAGAGATATATAACGCGCTTCCTTGCTGCTAAGGGATGGTCACAGTGCAGAGAGTCCATTTGACCTAATAGACCGATTATATGATAATAATTATTAAATGATTTATAGCTATTTTTCGCCAGACTTATTCCCGGGGACATATCAAGCAATAACTACGCGTTTTGATACTGTTAAGGCGTTAAATGATAGTATTGCTGTTTATGGGGGTGGTGCTAGAAGTGGCCTTCTAGAGGTTACCTTAGGTGTTCGTAGACCAATTCGGGATGTAGATCTTGTAGCTATAGGTGATGCAGTCACCGATGAGCAATATACACAGATGCACAAACTACTGAATCCGAGTGACTATACCGAACCACATGTTGAGCGCCACCCAGACTTAGAAACACTCTTCAAAGACCGACTAGACTTTACAATGAATCAAGTAGCTATACTTTTGGGAGCTAGAAGAGTTCTTGTAGCATCAACACTGGCAGTTGAAGCCTGTAGGGACCGCCTAATTGTGCCTACTGAGGGTCGTATTAGGGAGACAAAAAAATTTGAAGCTGGCGGAGACGAAACAGCAAAACAATATTTGCGTAACCGCACTAATGTGCCGGCCCGGGCTGCGTACTTCGCGGCCGTTTTTAGGGCGGCAGGGCTAGACTTTGATATTGATTTGCTGGACCATCCTCGCCCTACTAATCCAGAAGAATCTCATTCTTTTTTCTTGGGGCTCATGGTCCGTAAATCATTAATGGTTGATGAAGCTGAGCGTGGACCTGGTGATATAACGGCGACTAATATATTAATCGAGCTTTATCGCGAGTTGCATATGACCGCTTCGCCTAAGACTCAAACTTTAGAGGATGTTGTAAAGTTTTGTCAGGATATACATGAGCAACATCCACATCTCAAGTTTTATGGCAGTGTCGTTGCGGCCCTAATACAGCATATTGAAGCCGATACTCAAACCAGCCGATAACCGACCTTAATCGCTCAATATATGTAATAGGGGCAGTTCGTCCAGATTGGTAGTATAGCGGGGGCTGCGGAGATTATATTTGGGCTTCCAGACGGTACCTAAGCTTTCGGCGGCGAAACGAAGCGTGTGTTTGCCGAACTTTTCGTTGAGGTTATCTATGGCGGACATGCGGCTCGTGGACCGGATATGGGCCCCTACATTTACCAGGCCTAGTAAATCGGTTTGCAGCATGTTGGCCGGTGCAAAATCCCACAGCATGACCCCTGCCCTGTGGTAGCGGTAGCTTGGGTTATAAATTTTTCCTAATTCTGCTATAAGCGCAGTAATAAGTTGGCCCGTGTCAGCCGTAGGCACGCTGAACGCTACTTCCCGGGTCCAGCGTTGGTAGCCGGGCTTGTGCTTACTGGTAGTCAAAAAGATGGCCGCCCGGCGAGTTAACTGATTGCTTGTGCGGAGCCGGAAGGCTGCCTGGGTCGCAAAGCTGGCAATGGCCGCCTCCAGTGCATACAAATTATTGGTATCCTGTCCGAACGTGCGGGTGCGGGCAATACTGTGGCGCAGCTTGCCTATATTGTCCAGCGGATAACAGCTGATGCCATTAAGCTCGGCGATTAGCTGGCGGCCGTGTATGCCCATTAGCTGTTGTGCATGGAGGGGACGCAGGCGCGATAGTTCGTGGGCGTTCATAATGCCCTCGGCGCGGAGCTTTGGCGCCAGGCGCCAGCCAACACCCCACACGTCCTGTAGGGGCAAGACTTGCAAGTGATAAGTTTTTTCTCTGTCCGTAACACCTACCAGGTTTAACACGCCTTCCAGTTCGGCGTCCTTTTTGCCTCGGTCACTGGCCAGTTTAGCGAGGGTTTTGGAAGGCGCGATGCCAATAGACACGGGTACGCCGACCCAATTCCAGATTATCTCGCGTATTTTTTGCCCCCAGTCACGGTAATCAGCAATCTGAAGCTCTGAAAGGTCCAGAAACGATTCGTCCACCGAATAAATCTCTATTCGTGGTGTTATGGTCGCCAAAATCTCTGTAATGCGCCGCGAAATGTCTCCGTACAGGTCAAAATTAGCACTAAACTGCACTACTTTATGGTTATGAAAAATCTGCCGGTATTTAAAGGCTGGTGCCGCCATGGGGATGCCCAAGGCTTTGGCTTCGTTACTGCGGGCCACCACGCAACCGTCGTTACTGCTTAATACTACAACCGGCTTGCCTTCCAGGTCCGGCCGGAAGATACGTTCGCAGCTGACAAAGAAATTGTTACAGTCAATCAGGGCAAAGACTGGTGTCTTCATGTGCGGTTACGATATTGATGAATAACGGCCGTCACCACTCCCCACACGACCACGTTTTTGGGCAAGGTATGCCGTGGGGAGATACTGAACTGATCGTCCTTAATCCATACGACCGGATCATTGGGGCGGGCCCTGAGCGCCCGATCGGTAAGTGCCAGGTCACCAGCAAATATCCCCTGTTGGGCCCACTCATTGCCGGCAATACGCATAAAGTAGGTGCTGGCACTATGCTTGACTAGCAAAGCGTTTAGGTCAATTGACTGTAGCGCGGTATCGGTGGCAGGGTTTGGAAAACCGTCATGCACCGACACCCCGTCAGGATTAGAGTAGTACACACTCATGAGACAAACCTGCGGTTTTTCTCATCACGCCGGGCTTGGGCAAAGCCCAAGTCTCGGGCTGCTCTTTTCCCTTTTCGCTGCAAAAACAACCATCGTCTAAGAAAGGAGGAGGGATTTTGAGGGGTATATCTCAAAGAGTCACCTAGAGGTGTTTCTATGTAGTCGCTCCACTCCATGGCTAGTGTCTTCCATAGACTAGAACTTTTAACTCGGGTAGAAGCGTGCGGGCGTCTTCGTAGCGCATGCCGGCTTGTATGCCAAGGTTTTTGGCTTCTTTGGAGCAAGCCGTAATGACGCTGTGATTCAAGTGGCGCCAGGCGTTGCCCATGCGGGCACGTTTGCCAACGTGGTCTTTATCTACGGCGAAGGCCCAGGCGTTTTTGATTTGATCTGCGGTAGCTGTGTTCAATCGTAATTGCATATAATTTCCTCCTATAATGCTCTGCTGCTTAGTAATTTCCAGGTGCGGCTGCCGGGCTCGAAACTGAGCCGGTACAGGCTTTGGCCATCGGTCATGTTAAAGATTTGGACAAGCTCCTGGCCTTTCTGGACCAGGCAGCGCAAACCGTTTTCTATAAAACTGAGCTGGCGGTCACCAACCTCTATTTGCCGCGGGAACAAGCGGTCCTGGGCGCCGTGATTAAAATAGTATGAAGTAACGTTCACCTCTTGTAATGTCTGGTTCATATACAACTCCTTCAGGATTTAGGGATAAATAAAGAGACGGCTAAAGAGTATTTAGTCGGAACGGGTTAGGAAATAAGCTGCCTGATAAACCGCACAAACCGTTCAGTTGCAGGGTCATGACAGGAAACCGTGAGTTGTATATAAGGCTCGCAGGGACCGGAGTATGCTGCCCAAAATAGTGTATAAAGCCTGGAAACGATGACCTGCCAAATGACCGGTTCATGCTCCCATGACTACATATACTATACTCCCGCCGTCAACCTTGCAGCAAGCAAAACCCAGGTGGTTTTTTTAATGACTAGTGTCCTAGGGACTATTATGCATCTTAAACATTATAATTGACAGTATGACACCTATTTGTTATACTTTCACAAGTTATACAATGAATGGAGGTAAAGATGCTGAAACGAAAACAAGGAAGAGAACACGGTAGATTTGTAAGTGTAGTTGCGGGAACACTTTTGGGAATTGCGGTTCTAACGAGTTGCAGCGAAAGTGCTCCACAACCTCCTGTGGTAGATGCCGCTGCAAGTCCTGCTGACACATCTAAATTTAATGTGGCAACTAAAGAATGTGATAATTATGGAAAAGCCGTTGAAGCGGCTGCTAAATTCCTAGTACAGCACGCTGCGGACCAACAGCAGGTACCCCCCTATTGGCAGCGAGCTGTTGTGGTTAAGACGCTATATTCCCCTGGCAACACCGTTAGTGATTCTAGCTGGCAGGGTACGTTGGTCTTCCCTGACGGATCAATAAACCGACTCAGTTCTCCATACGAAGAAAATGTCAAAATGGCAGCGCTTGTAACTGTTGGTGACTATATTGCTTATAACAATAAGGATGGTGACGACAGAATTAATGCACCCGTAGGAAACCCTAAAGATGAGTTACGTTTTCTCGGGCACGGTGTTATATCTTGCGCATAGATATTTGCACAAAGCAAAAATAAAACTCAGGAATTAAATTGTAGTTGGTCTAGGAATGCTACCAGTTCTTTGGGAGTTACCTCTGCTTTGACGATATAGCCGTCGGCGTGGCTTTCCATGTCGGCGCGGCCTTGCTCGTCCAGTTCCAGATTTGTCGTGATGATCACCTTGGCTTTTAACTGAGGCGTTTGTTTGAGATCCCGCAAACGGCGCAAAATCTCTGTACCGGTAAGATTGGGTAGCATGATGTCCAATAGTATAATGTCATACTGGTTGGTCTGGGCGGCTTCTAGTGCCTGTTGTCCGTCAATGACCAGCTTGACGTCATATCCCGCCCGGGTCAAAGCCCGCACATACAAGTCGCTAATAAACTGCTCGTCTTCTATGATGAGTACTTTTTTACCGTTTGGGGCTGCGGGTTGGTCCATTTGATAGTTACCTTCTATATAATGAGTGATTTTTAATCCAGCCGTGGGCGGTCCGTACTAGTTCATCACTATTATTGCCGCTTTTAAGCTCATCAGCAAGCGTGGCGTATGGTTTAAGTGTAAAACCGACTACTGTTCCCTCGCCTTCCTTGGACTTAACCCATATGTCACCGCCGTGCGCGTTAATAATAGTTTTGCTTAGATATAGCCCCAATCCGGTGCCACTGACTTGGGATCGGTTGCGGTGATTGCGGTGGAATTTTTCAAACAGACTTGGTAATACGCTGCCCGGAATACCTACACCCTGGTCTTGCACTGTTGTTTCGACCAGTCCGTCCTTTGTCTTGGCGGCTTTGATGGTAATTTGTTTGCTGTTAGCACTGTATTTGATGGCATTGTCCAGCAGATTACAGATGACTTCATAGACGGTAACCCGATCAGCCGCTACTGTCGGCAGGTCAGCGGCGATATCATATATAATTTCTTTCCCGAGCGGGCGGGCCCGTATCTCCATATCACTGCCAGCGCTTCTGATTACTTCGTCCCATTTTTCTTCGCTTAGTTTTATCTCTAGCTGGTTTTGCTCAATACGCGCCACATTCAGGATGTTGTTAACAAAGGCGGAAAACTGTTGCGAAGATGCTTTCATGCGGTGCATAAACTCGGTCAGTTCGGGATCGGCTTTGCCGGCCAGCTCATCTTCTAACGCTTCTATATAGCCGCGTAGTACCGTGAGCGGCGTGCGCAGTTCGTGTACGGCCAGGGCCACAAAGTTCAAGGATTCATCGTCTTGGTTGTATTCCTGCGTACGATCAAAGAGCGTGATTATAAACTCCACGCCTTTCGGGTTATCGCGGTTATAAAAAGCCGCCATATCGCATTGCCTAATGGCCTTGTCCTCTCCTGGAAGTTTTATTCGTACCCGTCGCCAATAGGCCGAATCCGTTACCTTATCTTTCTGGCACTCTGTAATCCAGGATTCAAGGGTTCGGCTGCTGGGAAATTCCATGTCGGCTACGTCGTACAAAGCTTTGCCGAATAATGCCGTACTATCGGTGCCACAATACGCTAGTGCTGTCTCACTGGCGTATGTCACAAGCTGCTGTTTGTTAAAGACGAACACGGGCAAGGGTAAATGGTTTAATATCGTACTGGCTTGTGTGGCTTCGCGGCGATGTTCGGAAAGTATTTTGTTATCCTGCAGACTGGCGATTTGATACAGCTGATACGCCAGACTGGTCACGTATTGTCGCCCAATCCGCAAGTCTTCAAAAGTCGGCGCCTTAATACCGGCCTCATTGGGTGCTATGTGCAAAATCGCCTGTCCCATCGCCGCCAAGGGTAACTTGGCTAATGAGCCCGCGACGATACCAATTAAAGCTGAGCTTAAAACCATAGCCATACCCGAGATAGAAAGGATCTGCCACAATGGCAGTGCCGGATGGTGATACAGCCAGTAGCCTGCTCCAACTAAACCGACTTGTATCAGGAGGCTTACAAGCCATACCCGGGCACGTATTTGGGTTATTGCCTGGGTGAGGTGGTCCATACGCTAAGGTTTGTAGCTTACGTTAGACGCGCTGCCTACGACACTTATCCAGGTTTGACCGGGGTCTAAGCCGATAACCGCGCCTGTTGAATCAGTAAAACGAAACTGTTCCTTATTGCTGCCTTTAGACCAATTACCTTCAGTAACAGTGCCGTCCTGGAACACATAGGCCTTGCCGGTGCCGATAGTGTTGTAGGTAGTGTGAATGCCGTCTGGTTCTATACCCTGCGGCATGACCAATGCGATAACAACCTTTGGTGATAGCTGTTGGCCGCTTCGCTCATCGGTATGAGGCTTGCCGCCCTCGCTGCGCTTATAGTTAACATTATTTGGGTCATAGTCATAATGAACATTGTATAGCGGTCCGGAAATGGCAAAGTCTATGGATTTGGCAGTCGGCGGAACCACCGGTTTTTCCGTCTTGCGCGTAAAGCCGGTAAAGTTGCTGCTGGTATAACCTTTGGTTTTTTCCAGTGCTAATAAACCGCCTAGGCTGGTATAAACATTATGCGGCGCATAACGGGCAGTAATGCGCTGGTACGGACTGCCATTATAGAATTGATCCAGATCTTTTATGCCTTCCGTCTTAATATTATTCAAAGCTTCACCGCTACCACCGACGTGCGCTATAGCAGCGTCGAATCCCTGTAACCATTGCAAGTAATATGGACGAGCACTACGAACAGGGCCAACATAATCCGGTTGTGCCTCCTGGAATAACGTCAAAAAGCGGGTAATACCGCCCTCGGCGACTGCTTCAAATACCACGCCGGCGTCTTTTAGGCCGGATTGTGGACGCGCGTCGGGGCTGTTTTCTATCATAATACCGGTAACAGGCAGCTGATTAAATTCGGGCGGCACCTGGACGCCGGTTAGGTGCGAGGCCTCGGTAGTAGGTTTGGGCGGTTCTTGCTTTTCCTCTTTTTTGACGGCTACTGGTGCGGCGGCTTTCTGCACGGGCTTTTTGTGAAATACTAATAACCCGCCAATGACCAATAAGATAACGATAGCTCCTGCCACAGCTCCTATGATCCGCTGTTTTTTGGTGCGATTTTGCCACCACCCCTTAAGATTAGCAATAAAATTACTTGGATTTTTGTTGGCGTGTTTTGCATCATCATCCGTTAACGCAGAATCATTAGTCATATCAATTATATCTTCTTGCTCTGCGACCGCTTCCGGCGGAGCAAAAGATTGTTCTGATATTTCTATTTCTTTATCACTGTCCACGCCCGAACTAGTCGCCTTAGGCGGAAGGAAGTTATCAACCATAAGCTCTATTGTACCAGTGCTTATGTATAAATGGCATACTTTTATCGCTCTAGACTCTTGCGTATAAGGAATGATTGCGGACTATACTAAAAACTATTATAATAAATCTTAATTATGGCGGAGACCGGACGAACGGTTATATTTGATGAAGTGTTGCAAGCTGGCAGTGATGCTGCTGCGGCACTGGGAGCGTTGATGTTGCACTATCAACGACTGGGTGAGACGCCTTTAACAGACCGCGAGCAACTAGCACTGGATGCTTTGCGGGCGGTCATTATAGAGCGAACTGGCTTACTGCCTATGTTATCGGCTGACACCAAATCGGACGCTGTACTTAGAGAAACAACTAATACACAAAACCCTGCTGACCTGGACGAAGGAACGGTATCGAATACCGCCGCAACCGCGCGCAGTAACGGTATGATCCGCACTACGCCATTTATTCCCATGCTGCCACTGACTACCGGATTTGAAACAGGTGCCACGGCACAATTGCCCCGGCACGCATTGAATGGCAATGGTGCTCCAGATGCCGCAGAAGCGGTAACCGAACCAGGCGAGCCAGTCGAAGGTGTTACACCTCCAGAGGCTGTCGGATCGCCTGGACCTGATGAAAAAGCTAATACAGGTGATGCGGGCACTGGGGCCGGTCCAACCGCTGAAGGTGATGATGCGGCTGCGCCAGGTGCTCCAACCAACCCTTCGCCAGCAGAAGCACGAGCCGCCAAGAAGCTCAATGGCCGCACTATTGAACGTATAGACGATGATTTGCTTGCAAAACTTAGTCAGTCCCGTCGTCCGCAATATGCCCATGAAAAAGCAACGGAAATTATAATAATTGACGATAAAACAATAGAGGTTAATAACAAACCGGATAAATTGCGAACACCTGTCAAAGGTGATCCTAGCGTTGTAATGTTGGTATTAAATACTGTCCTAAAGGGCGAGGTCGAGGGTAAGAGGGATTTCACTAAATCAGAATTACATGAACTCATTGGTGACCCGTCAATTAATTTAAGTGCCATATGGCAATCGGTGGACAGATTTCTGAAGTCAGGATTATTTGAGCGCCGTCCTAAAACTGGCGGCGAAACTGTCTTTGGCCTGCCTAAACTCTTGGAAATTGGCGACATGCGTGAGCCCGCACCGATAGCCGCGGAGGAACCCAAGGGTTTTTTAGCCCGCACCTAGGAGGGTCGGATAAAGCTGCTGTACCAGCGGCCGGCCGAACGGGTAACAAAAAATCTAGAGAACCTACCGAGGCGTCTATATATGATGACCCGACATATGATGTACTCCCAATGCCTAGACTAGGAGCCGCACGTGATATCGCGGTAGCAGTACGGGATTTTATACTAGGCCATACTGATACGTGGGATGTCCCTTTTGAGAATTTAGGAGACTTTAGCCCGGTGTATGCCGGTGCAAAACTGGCTATGTACTCTAAGGAATACCTTTCAAACACACCTGCCCGTATACGGCTACAAGAAATAATGAATGCTATTGTGGCGGCTCAACCTAGGGGTAGGGCCAAGCCAACATCCAATAACCGTGCAGCCGGCGACCGCACCCCTACACCCGCCTATTTGGATCACCTGCATGGGCCCGTACTAGGCTACATTTTAAATGGCGACATTCTACCAATCGGGGTTTATGACCCTCGCCGTGTACAAAAAGTATTGCAAGCACTAGCTGGCACCGAACCATTAAAAGACGAAGCTGTATTGACCAGGTTTATCAGGGTCCAGCAATCCCTGGCAGTAGCGCCCGGAGTGCACGATTTTAATGCTAAGGAAGCTGGCAGAAATAGGCATACACCATTTAGGCAAAGGCCGGAGTGGTCGCAGGAGGCAGCCTGCGCACCCGAGGACCCAAATTCGTTCTATCCAGAAAGAGGAGCTGCACAAAAACTATTACTGGAGACATGCATGAAATGTGTGCGTCGTGACGACTGTCTGGAGATCGCGCTTGTGAATAAAGAGGGTTTTGGTTTTTGGGGCGGCTTAAGCGAGCGCGGGAGACGCAAAGTAAAAAAACTGGTTAAAGAAGGCAAACCAATAGCAATCATTAATGCTACAATTGCAAAAGCAAGAGGCGCTACGGAAGGAATGCCCGAAGACCAGTTAAAAAGACTCATTGCCAAGCTAGTGATGCAGCCTGATGAACCCCAAGATGAGGATGAGGAAGACGATTCAGATGATGGTGACGAGGCGGATGGTCGGCAAGAGCTGGCCTCTTAATATCACGGCTGCTACAAGCTATTGAGCATCTGGTCTAGCCTTTTCAAGATTCTTGTCTTTCCCAGCACAGCCATGGTTTCGGCCAAACCTGGGCTGGCGGCTGCTTGAGTGGTGGCAATACGGATGAGGCTGAATAGCACAGCTGGTTTTTGGCTGGTTGCCTCCAGTAGCTTATTAAGGCGATCAGTTAGATCCTCCAGGCTGAAATCGCTTTCTTCTAAGACGGCTTTAGCTTGCTCTAGTAGTGCCTTTAAATCTTCGCTATTCATTTTTTTAAGCTGTTTGTGCTCGCTTATAAGCTTTGGGTCCGGTGGCAAATCTTTAAAGAAAAACAATGTTAGTTCCGGCAGTTCGGAAAAATACTTTAATCTTTCCTGGACTAAGCCCAGGACCCTCTTTTTATATTCGTCATCGTAATCCTGGGCTTCCGTAGGCCAGTAATTCCTGACCTTCTCGAATAAGTCACTCAGGTCTAGTTGGCGGATATAGTAGCCATTCATCCAGGCCAGGCGTCGTTCGTCAAAATGGGCGCCACTGCGCTGCACGCGGTCCAGGCTGAATTTGGCTATTAGTTCGTCAATAGTGAATATTTCTTGTTCTGATCCGTCATTCCAACCTAAAGAAGCGATAAAATTAACTAGTGCCTCAGGCAGATAGCCGTCACGGATATAATCCAGAACATCCTTGGCACCATCGCGTTTGCTTAATTTCTTTTTGCCGTCCGGGCCTAGGACGTGCGGAGCGGTGGCCATGACGGGTGGCGTGAGCTCAAGGGCCTCATACAAGTTTAAATAATTGGGGACACTGGCGATAAACTCCTGGCCACGGATGATATGGCTAATTTTCATCTCTTCATCGTCAATGATATGTGCAAAATTATAGGTCGGATAGCCGTCTGATTTCATCAAAATAAAATCGTCTATTGTTTCGGGCCCAACCGACAAATCGCCCATGATGGCGTCATGCCACTTATAGGCTTTAGGTTCGGATTTAAAACGTAAAGCTTGGCTGCCGTTCCAGGCCGGCGGATTTTGTGGTCGGTGGTTGCGGTATAAAAAAGGCTGCTTATTTTTTTGGGCCTGTTCGCGGAAAGCCTGGACTTCTTCGGCTGTGTACGGATCGGCATAAGCCCGACCGCTGTCCAAAAGCTTCTGAACCCAGGGTTTATAGGTCGCCAGCCGTTCACTCTGGCGGTAAGGAGCGTACGGTCCACCAATATCAGGACCTTCATCGTAATCTAGCCCCAATGCTCTAAGACTTTTCATGAGATGCGCGTCAGAGCCTACGACTTCCCGCTTTTTATCGGTATCTTCCAGGCGGAGCACAAACTGTCCCCTGCCTTGCCGTGCGACCAGCCATGCAAAAACGGCGGTCCGAATACCACCGACATGCAAATAGCCTGTGGGGCTGGGAGCAAACCGCGTACGCACATCTGTCATCCGCCTTAGTATACAAGACACAGAGTATTAGAGTTAATTATGTGTACAAAAAGGTGAAGCTTCTTCGCCTTTTTGTTTCCAAATGGGAGGAGAGCAGCCAGAGAAAATGCTTCATTTTCCCTGAGCGATGAGAGGAGGAGTCACCTCATCGCATAGAGTTATATGCTGTTGGCTAAGCGGAGCAATTGGTCACTATTTAGCTTGGAGTCACCTTCAATCTTATACAAGATACCGCCGTCTACCCAGGTAACATTGCTGTCGTTGTATATAAATAGCGTCTTGCCATTATCAGGCACCTCCATTGGATTGGTGGTCTTGGCATCATTTTTGAGCTTATCCCTTAAGGTGTCGCTGTTCCAGGCAGAAGCCACTTGGCTTAGCCGAAAATTACGTCCGTCACTGTTAGACACAAAGCTGACGTTTATTTCACCAGGCTTGTAAGAGATATTGTTCAGGTGAAAACCCGGTGGTTGATATGCCGGTAGCGTGCCATGTACCCCTGCCCGGCTGGCTGCCAAATGCATTTTTAAATTAGGAATGTTTTGGTAGCTGAAAAAGCCAATCAAAAGTAAGGCTGCCACCAATAACGAACCGCCACTAAGAACACGCGGACTAATATGCAACCTGTTAGCTACACGTTTATGAACTCCTGGACGCTTGAGCTTGGGTTGTTGATGGCTGGTGGCATTCGCGATAGCTTGGTGCAATGGGTTAACTGACACTGACACGGTCGCTGCGCTTGCAGCAGCCTTAGACAAGGTTGGTGCAGGACTTGGCATCTGCTTTCTTGAGTCAGGAGCCACCTTGTGTTCGTTATCGTCTGGGTTCAGGCTGAATTTACGGATAAGCGGACTGTGAGGTGTAAGTTTACTGCGCAATACGGAGCTGGACATATGTACTGGCTGCTCAGCGGGTTTTTGATCTACTACCGTGGCCACGGCATGCAGTTTATGGCTAATCGGTTTATGGACCGTTGTACGCATTAGGGTATGCGATTTCTGGACTGACCTGGCTTGTGGGTGTGCGGTATGACCACTGCGTTCGGGTTTTTTTGCAAAACCGTCCAGGTTGTGACTGGTGACTGGCTGTAAGGGGGCCTTATGAGCTGATTTCATGGCTGCCTGCTCGCCTACCATCTTGCCGGTCAATGCATCATAGCGCTTGCCGTTCAACTCAATAATGTGTTGTTTTGCCACGTAGCCCTCGTTTTAGAGTATTTGAACTGGTAATACGTATCTTACCGCTAGTTTGCACTTGCTGCAACATGAATATGGTTATAATACCGATATCGATCACGTCCAGGTGGCAATTAGATATTAAGTGCTTGCAGCTCTGAAAACCGGTATACTATATAAAACACCTATGGATTTCCTAGACCCCAAGAAAAAACGCGCGCGCCTAACAAGACTGTACATAGGGTATGTGCTGATAGCTATCGCGCTGGCAATAGGCACGTTTATTCTGGTGTTGGCAGCATATGGCTATGACATTGATCGGAAAACCGGCGGCGTTATCCAAAATGGGCTTATTATTGTTGACGCCCATCCCGTATCGGCAGATATTTTAGTTAATAACGCGATGCGCGGCACAACCGCTGATCGTCTGATTTTGCCGGCGGCAAGCTATAACATTCAATTGCAGCGCGACGGTTATCGGAGCTGGACGCATCAAGTAAATCTGGAGGGCAGCACCATCGAGCAGTTGGTATACCCTTTTTTATTTCCCAAGGATTTAGTTACTAAGTCCATTCAGCAATATACCGCCGTACCGCCTATGGCAAGCACAAGCCCCGATCGGCATTGGCTTGTAGTGCAGTCACCCTCTGGAGCGGGTACATTTAATGTCATTGATCTGAATAACAACAAAAATCCAGTTGTCACAGTGAACATTCCAACTTCCATCATCACGGAAGCAGACGGCCCGCATACCTATGAAGCCGTGGAATGGTCAACCGATAATGTCCATTTGCTCATGAAGCATAGTTACAGCGGCGGCCAGGAATTTATTGAGCTGGACCGCAACAACGCTGCGAACAGCCTTAATCTGAGCAAATTATTCCCTGGTCAACCATATACAACCATCAGTTTGCGTGATAAGAAACCTGATCAACTATATCTGTTTGATGCCGCCAGCGGCAATTTGACGACCGCCGACACGCAAACCAAGACAGTGGCGCCGCTGTTGACCCACGTTTTAAGCTACAAATCATACCAAGCCGATACCATCGCCTATGTCAGTGGTGCGGCCGCGAGCACGGAAAGCGTAGAGTTTCATTTGTGGCAAAATGCGCAGGACCATCTCGTGCGGACATTGCCTGCTGGCCCGATCTATCTTATGGATATGGCCCAGTTTAACGGGCACTTTTATGTAGCTAGTGGCAGCTCAAAGGATGGTCGTATTTATATCTACAAAGATCCATTTAGTGATCTGGGAAGTCATCCGGCGCGGACACCCGAACCTGTCCGGGTGCTAGTTGTGCCGGCGGCCGAATACGTTTCTTTTTCTGGTATTGCCCGGTTTATAGCCGTTCAAGGAGACAGTCATTTTGGTGTCTACGACATAGAAACCGATCGGCAGTTTCGCTATAACACCAAACTGGAGCTAACGGCCCACCAAAAAGCGATCTGGATGGACGGACATCGTCTATCTTTAATAAGTAAGGGCAAAATCACTATCTTTGATTTTGATGGCCTAAACATGCAGACCCTTAGTCCCAGCCTGACCACGGCCGGGCCGTTTTTTGATCGAGACTACACCGCAATGTTCGCTTTGGCCCCAGACCTCAAATCACCCGACAAAACGGTGTTGACACGTACCGAACTAAAGGTTCTGCCAGCCGGCCAATCCAGCCCATAAATATACCCCTAAGAACTGAGCCAGTTGGTGAGCCGTTGCCAGAGCGTAGGCGAATCACTTGGCAGTATGGCAGGCTTGGTTTGCTTAGTAACCGAACTAGCGACATTTGATGAAGGATCGGGAGTAATTTGTTCGCCGGTTACAACTAAGCGGTTCAAACTAGTGCCGGGCGGATCGCAGGTAATGAGGCTGAAAGTTGCGGGCTTGCCCTGGCTGTCGTCTAGAATGTCGACGTCTTCCGGTTTCACGATTTTTTTAGTGAATACCTTATATACGTACCGTTTGCTGTCCTTTTGCAAAATGAAGGTGTCGCCGACTTCAAGCCGGTGAAGCAGTACAAACGCGAACTTGTACTTGCCTTTGTTCAATATATTATTGGACGAATGCCCAAAGATAGCCCCATTGCCCAGTTCCCCGGGGTTGGGCGTGGTAGCGTAGTGCAGGACACCGTCCTGCAATGCCTGCTGAACGGCATGCTCGTCTATGGACGGTTCCGTATAAATCACAGGAAGCTCGGCGTTGATTTTGGGAATAATGATTTCCGGTTCGGGTCCGGCGGTAGTAGAGCCGGGATCAATGATAATCTGGCTATCGCTGACGGTTCTGCTGGGGCTAATAAATGGGGCGATAAAGCGTTCATTAAAGAAACTGAATAATAGAATAACCACCACAATCAGACCACAGCTAAGGCCAAACACGAGTGACTTCAAATGACCGCCTTTTTGCTTACTGCGCCCCGCAACTCGTTTTAAAAGCTGTTCTTTGATGTCACTGACGCTACGTTTATCGGCTGCGGTTGGTTTGGGCTGTGTGACATGTGGTGGTTTATGTTCCTGGATGACGGGCCGTGGTGATGCAGGCGCCGGTGCGGCAGCAGCGTTTTTTCGCCGGTCATGCTCAGCGTAAAATTCTTGCCATACTTGGTGCTTTTCAGCGTCGGGCAGTGCTACATAATAGTTATGCCAAGCCGTCTGAATTTCAGCCAGCGACTTGCCTGACTGACTGAGCTCATGCATATAGCGTTGATGTACCGAGCGGTGAGATGCTTTGGCGTCGGCTTCTTGTCGCTCTTCTCTGGCGTTAGGCTCGGTGGCATAAAGGTTGCCTAATTTTTGCCGAATTAAATCAGCTGCCGGATTACCGGGATCAGACGGGTTGTCATTAAGAGGATGTATGGTTTTCATGGCCTAATGAGTAATATCGATAACAGATTAATTATACCTTAAGCCGCCAAATTGATATATAGTGCCTTCTCTGTTAAGAGTCGGCCATATATAGTACAATGGCCGTGATCCTTCTTTTGGGTATGCCGGGGTGGCGGAATTGGTAGACGCGCCGGACTCAAAATCCGGTGATAGCAATATCATGTGGGTTCAAGTCCCTCCCCCGGCACCATCTAATACTTGCGCTGTAGCTTCCATCAGTCCCCCGCGCTTTAATCGAGTTCAAAAATCGCAGTTGTTATAGATTCAAATGATTTTAACGGATTTTGCAGCCACCAAACGGCGGAGTGGGCCGCGGTCTGAACGCGCCAGATTTCTTTATCTTGATTCAGCTGTGTCGTACTAATTTGGCCATTTACTCCGACGACCAGTTGATCGTGATGCTTGACTACGATGTTTACGGGTACGCGTAGCGTGAATTCATGCAAGTTATCAACAAGGTGCATTAAGTCCATGCCCAGCGTAAAAGCTTTTTCGTAGTTAGCTCCCGACGATATTTTTTGTAACTGGGCGAGCGTAATAACAAGCATGGTGTTCGGACGATTTAAGACGGGCTTTGGATGCGACAAAATATAATCAGCGGCGTCTTGGGTAATAGTTACTTGTCCTGTATGTTTAGACAAATAGCTTTCCAAAAGCGTCGCTGTCTCACTGTTACGACCGAAGTCACCGGCGAGCAGCACACCGTCTGCCCATGCGGATTGATCGTACCACTCATCAAGTGCCGCTTTGCTAAAACTACCACTCGCAGTACTGGGCGCCAGCGAGCCCGCTTCAAACACCGGTCCAACAAATTGCTTAAGTGAGTTCGGCAGTATCATCCGCACAGTTCCCGCGCCGGCTGCCTCAGCCGCTTTGAATGCTTCTGAGGGCGCGACGAAACCGTACTGATTGCCGCCCATAATCAGCAACTTTCCAGCTGTTGTCTGATTTTCCGGCCGGCTCCATAATAAATCGGGATAGAGCGGTTTGTCGGCCGATTGCTTATGCCAATATTCGCGGTTCATAATGCGGGCCTATCATGTTATAGCAATACGTACGTTTCATTCCTTGACTCCAACTCGTAGATAATGTTTTTGCGCTCCAATACGATTGTCCAGCCGGAAGCTTTGGCAGCCTGGAAAAGCTTTAGCTCAGGGTTAAAGGCTACGGGACGATCGACCATTTGCAGCATGGGGATATCACTGCCACTGTCGCCAACGGCGATGCTGTTAGCGACTATGGTATCGTGTTTGGCAATGAGCTTTTGCAGCGCGAGTTTCTTATCCAGAGCATAGACTTTTTTCTGGCCTGTAAACTGCCCTTTTTGTTTTAAATAATCCGTAGCCATAAAATCATCAAAACCATAATAAGCTGCTATGCGTGACACGAGCTCGGTTTGGGAACCGGAAATCGCGAATAATACGTAATCTTTAGCCTTGAGTTTTTTAATCAGTGCCCGGCTGTAGGCGTACACCTGGTCTTTATACTCATGTATAACCGAATCTACTGCGTTTTCAAATTGTTGTACCGTAAGTTTTTGAATGATTTGCTCAAAACCTTTAATCATAACCTGCTCATAATCTGCAAAGGCTTGTGGGTGGCTGCGCATCTTCCAGGCGCGCCGAGCTTCGCGGATCTGGTTATATATAGAGACGTCCAGATGTCCCATTTTGGCTAAAGCGTCAGTAACCGCGTGATATAACTGCCAGCGTATGAGCGTTCCATCAATGTCAAAGGCGGCAAATGGCCGGCTCATGTTTAGGGCGTCCCCTTACGATAGGCTTTTTTAATACGATCGTAATCTTTTAGGCTGTCATTGTCCTTGTTGAAAATAGTTACAGGGTACTTTTTAAGTAATCGTTTATACTTGCTCTTAAAAGAAGACGCAATATCTATGTCCTGGCCGACGGCGAACATCAGACAATTGAAGATAATGTCAGAAAGCTCGTCGGCAACTTCCTGCTGGTTTGGTTGGCCGTCACGTTCCCACTGGTAATGCTCCATCAGCTCCGCTGCTTCTACGACAATGCTCATGCTCAGATTTTTGGGGTTGTGATGTCTTTGCCAGTTGCGGTCTTTGCTAAATGTGTCAACCAACTCTTTCAGCTCTTGAATAGTCGTGTCATTGTCTGTTCTTCCCATGAGCTTATTGTAGCATCACCTGGATATTTTAGTTGTGATATATTGACTAATATAGTATAATACTTATAAATAGACAGGCACGTACCCGGTTAGACATTTATTTCTATGCTTATTGGGCAGTGATCCGAACCTAAAATGTCCGCGTGGATTCCGGCGTTTTTGACCTTTGGTTTTAGGACGTCAGATACTAAAAAGTAATCAATGCGCCAGCCGACATTACGGGCGCGCGCGTTGGCAAAATGGCTCCACCAGGTGTAATAACCATTTCCCTGCTTGAATAGACGCAGTGTATCTATAAATCCGGCATCCACAAAATTCTGGAATCCTTGCCGTTCTTCGTCGGTAAAGCCTTTTTTGCCCCGGTTCGGCTTGGGATTGGCCAGATCATCTTCTGTGTGGGCGACATTTAAGTCACCGCAAAAAATCACCGGCTTTTTTTGTTCCAAACTTCTGCAATAGGCCAAAAAAGCCGGGTCCCATTGCTTATACCGCAAGGGAATGCGTGACAGGTCGTCCTTGGCATTCGGGGTATAGACGGTAACGATATAAAAATTGTCATACTCGGCGGCAATTACCCGGCCCTCGCTGTTTGGGTCACCGTAGCTATCGGCAATCAGGCCGTACTTTTTACGGATGTCATCCGGCAGCCCATTTATAATGGCTAACGGTTTAATCTTGGTAAAGATAGCGGTGCCGCTGTAGCCCTTTTTTTCGGCGCTGTTCCAATACTCTTCATAACCTGGCATGTCAATTATGGCCTGTCCCTGCATGGCTTTTGTCTCCTGCAGACACAAAATGTCAGGCTGGTGTTTGGTTAAAAAATCTTGCAACGCGCCTTTTTTAACGACAGCACGGATACCATTGACATTCCAGGAGTATATTTTCATACCAACAAGTATAGCCTGATCGGGCAGTAATCTGCTAGACTATTCATCAATGCACAAACGAGTTTTAATAAAATTTTCCGGAGAACAACTAAGCGGAAAATTTGAGGTGGGCATTGATCCAGAACTAGTAGGTTATTTGGCCGAAGAAGTTAAGCAAGCCGTAAATGCCGGTTGTCAGATTGTCATGATCGCTGGTGGCGGCAATATGGTCCGCGGTGCCGAAATTGCCAAGCATGGTATCAAACGGGTCACGGGTGACCAAATGGGCATGCTCAGTGGACTTATTAATTCCATGGCTATCACTGATATTTTTGAAGCGCACGATATCCCGACCCGCTGTCTCAGCAATGTCTTCGCGCAGCAAGTAGCGGAGTCATACTCTTATCGCTTAGCCGAAAAACACCTGGAAAAAGGCCGGGTAGTAATTATTGCCGGGGGCATTGGGCGACCTTACTTTACCCACGATACGGCCGCGGTCAATTTGGCGTTGGAGCTGGACTGCCAGGCGGTATTAAAGGCTACAAAAGTAGATGGTGTTTACGACAAAGACCCCAACCAATATCCGGATGCTCAAAAGCTGGACCATGTGAGCTATCAGCAAGCGGTAGAAGATGGCGCTATTAAGGTTATGGATAAAGCAGCAATGGGTTTGGCAATGGAACAACATATGCCAGTTGTCGTATTTGACGCAATGCAACCGGGACATATTTTGGCAGCGGCCAATGGTGATCCTGTTGGCACCAAAATCCAATAATAATTGAAGGTTAAAAAAGAACGGCCGAGGCCGTTCTTTTTGTTGCCTGAGTTAGAAAACTAGTTCAGGTTTGACTTACTAAACGTAGCAGGTGTGCCTTCGTTGGTTGAAGTCAGTGTGTACTTAGTACATGTGGTGTCGTCAGCTTCACATGAGGTGTCACTGTCGTTCGTTACGTGGTACACGTAGTGTCCGGCAGTCGTAGTGTCGGTAAGATCATACGTGGTGCCTTTGGGGTCTTTCAATGCTTCTTGATCAAGACCTTTCATGTTGGTGCTGCGCCATGACGAGCTGTTCATGTCCGTAAGTGAGGGGTAGTGTTGCTTGGAAGCGTAGTAAGCCTCAATTTGACCATGCAAAGCCTTAATGTCGGTTGTACGCTCTGTGTCCCGAGCCTTTTGCTGAATACCAGTGAAGGTGGTGATAACGAGAGCGGCCAAAATACCGATCACGACAATCACGATCAAGAGTTCAACAATAGTAAAACCCTGCTGTTTAGTTTTATATGCCATTAGAGTGTGCCCACCCTTTCCTAAATGTTAAGTTTTTATAGTAACTGTCGCATTGTACACTAAACAGCTGGATAAGCTCAAGCGTTATTTACGCTACTCAGCCAGCGTTTGCCCTGGCGCCAGCACAATATACTCCGCTCCGATGTTCTGGGAACCACCCTTCAGAATGCGGTTGTTAATATCGGCCCCAATATCCGATAAAATGGCGTTATGCGTAGGGAACGCCCGCTTGGGTTTGACGGCAGTTATAAAGTCTATCGCCTCGCCTATTTTCATCCAGGGGCCGCTACTGGGCACAGCCAGGATATCAATGGGCTGATGCGGGATGGTGAATGAATCACCCGGGTAATATATAGTTTTATTTATCATCACCGCAACGTTTTGATTTACAGGGTAAGAATCGTGAATAATGGCATGCTGGCTGCCATAAAAGTCCAAGCTGTATGGTCCACTAGCCTCCGCACTAGCGTGGGTTACCGCTTTAGCTGGCAGCTTCTTGGTGGCCAAATCGTCAACAACCTCCTGAACAGTAAAAATTACGGCCTTGGGATTCTGTTTAATAATCTCCGCTAATTTCTCGGGATCATAATGGTCAGGATGGATATGGGTGACGACTACTGCGGTCACCTCGCTGAAATCTTTATATGACTTTGAATAAACCCCCGGGTCAACTACCAACTTTTGACCTTGTTCTTCAATAACCAAACATGCATGCTCGTACTTTGTGATTTTCATTGATCCTCCTTAGTGTAAGCGTATTTGGTAAATGGCGGAGGGAGAGAGATTCGAACTCTCGATGGGACTAAACCCAAACCGCCTTTCCAAGGCGGCGCCATAGGCCACTAGGCGACCCCTCCTGAACTAGCTACTAGCATCAGCCAAAAAGCTAAAAACAGTATATCTGAAAAAAGATGAGTTTACAGCTTGAAACTTTTGTTATTAAAGAGTTACTATACATATAACGATATGCCTGTGATCGAACTACAAGACGTCAGTAAACTGTACGGCTTCGGAGACGCTACTACCATTGCGCTCGATGAAGTCAGTTTAAAAATTGAATCCGGTGAGTTTGTGGCCGTCATGGGTCCCAGCGGTTCCGGGAAATCCACGCTCATGAATCTGCTCGGGCTGCTTGACCATCCGACCCATGGGAGTTACAAGCTGGGAGACCGATTTGTATCCCGTTTACGTCCTAACCTGCGCGCTAAAGCTCGCCGCGATACTATCGGCTTTGTGTTCCAGTCGTTTAATCTCTTGCCAAATATGACAGTGCTTGAAAATGTCGCCTTGCCGCTAGCTTACAAAGGCATGACTAAAACCCGCCGATTAAAGCAGGCTGGCCACGTATTGGAGCGCGTGGGTCTGTCTGATCGGGAATATTTCTATCCATATCAGCTCAGCGGAGGCCAGGCGCAGCGGGCAGCCATTGCCCGGGCGCTTGTTAATAACCCCAGTATTATTATTGCTGATGAACCTACCGGCAATCTTGACAGTGCCGCCTCGCGCGTAGTCATGGAGGTATTAAGCGACATTCACGCTTCGGGTAGCACTATTCTAATGGTGACACATAATCCCGAACTAACTCGTTATGCCAGCCGCGTGGTCTTCATGCGTGACGGATCGATTGTGACCGATGAGCAGTCAGCCATAGGCGAATTATCAGAAACCGTCCGGCGGCGTTCATACTTTGTCCGTCACAAAACCGTGGAAGATGATTTAGCCGGTGTGTCGGCTCTGATGGGAGCGGTCCAGGATAAGGACACTCAGCCGAAAGCCGTTAAAAAGAAACGTTCATCGAAGGCTAAATCGTATAAAGCAAGAGAAAAGCGGACCAAAGCCAAATGATAAACGTGAATACTCGAATGGCGCTCGCGTCGATTGGCTCCGCCCGCTGGCGCAGCTTTTTAACGATGTTAGGTGTCATTATCGGCGTCCTGAGCGTGGTTACCATTGTTTCGTTAGGAGAAGGCGTCAAGCAGCAGCTGGGGGCTCAGGTTAAACGTAGCGGCCAAGATCTGCTCACTGTAAGAGGCGGCCATTTGGCGACTCGCAGTAATCAGGGCAAAATTACCAGTGTTAATTTATTAAACTTATTTGGCGGCAATGCGCTTAGTGACAGCGATTTGCAGACTATTCAAAAAGTGCCGGGGCTTAAACTGGTCGCCCCTTTCGCGGTCGTAGCCGGCGTGCCGCAGGCTGATGACGGCACGCAAGTAGAGGACGTTACCATCGTGGCTACCAATGACAAAGGTGCCGACGCGCTCAGCCAAGACGTCGTGTACGGTGGTTTTTTTGGCGCGGATGATAATAACAAACCGGTCGCTGTTATTGGTAAGCGTGTTGCCGAACGGTTGTTCCGTGCCAATGTGCCGATCGGTCGATCTTTTGAGTTGCGCGGCCAAAAATTCATAGTTCAAGGTGTATTCCAGGAATTTGATGCGAACCCCCTCACTCCTGGTATTGATTACAACCAAGCCGTCTTTGTGCCGTACGAATTCATCAAAAGATCAACCACGACGCCTCTCACGCCGTATCAAATCCTGGTACGTCCTGATAACAAACAAACGCCTCAGGCAGCCGGCCAGGCCATTACCGATACATTAAAGCAGGCGCATGGCGGTCAGGCCGACTTCACCGTTTTACAGGCAGCCGATAATATTGCCATCGCCAATAACGTGTTAAATATACTGACAAGTCTGGTGACGTCTATCGCCGGGATCTCGCTGCTGGTTGGCGGTATCGGTATTATGAATATCATGCTTGTGGCGGTATCGGAACGCACCCATGAAATAGGCATACGCAAAAGTATTGGAGCCACGAATCGTCAGATTCTAAGCCAATTTTTGACCGAAGCCGTCGTTCTCAGTACCGTGGGGGGATTCCTTGGTGTCTTGGCGTCATTGGCGGCCAATTACTTCCTTAGGCTATTCACGAATCTACAGCCGGTTATTACCTGGCCTATCATGGGTATTGCCGTCGCCGTGGCCATTGCGGTGGGCACTTTCTTTGGGATGACGCCGGCCCTTAAAGCTGCTCGCAAGGATCCGATCGAGGCCTTGCGCAGAATTTAGATGAATATAACGATTCTGGCGGTCGGCAAGCCTAAGACTGCGTATTTGGAACCGGCAATTAAGGAGTACGAGCAAAGGCTAGCCGCTAGGGTTAAGATCGCCTGGCAGTTTGTGCCTACCAGCAATAACGAAGAAGAAAGTGCGCGAATAATACGGGCCGTACCGACAGGATGCCACGTTATTCTTCTGGACGAACGCGGAGTGCCCTCTTCGACGCCGCAGCTGGCCGAGACCATTGAAATGCTGCAAAACCGCGGCACGAAGTCAGTTACATTTATAATTGGCGGCGCTCATGGGGTAAATGGGGCTGTGCGAAAAAGGGCTGATCTCGTTTGGAAACTGTCTGACCTGATATTTCCTCACGAACTTGTTCGACTGATACTCATAGAGCAGCTTTACCGTGCCTACGACTTAAACCATGGCGGCAACTACCACCATGTGTAAAAGTCAAAACAAATTCGGCGCCTACCTGACAGCTGGTTGATTTGACATATAAACCATCTTGGTTTATAATATTAATATGACGAATGCTGAATCTGGGACCTTACCAGTTAAGTCACTTGACCAGTGGGTAAACGCTTTGTACGCAATGTATGAACAACCTACGAATGTTCAACGTATTTTATGGGCTGATATGTACCAAGAGTCTGATTGCCTTGATATTACCGAGGCAGTTTCGGCTGACTTTCCAGAGGCGCAGTATCTCACTGGTGAGAGTGTATTGCCAGTTATGAAGCTAGGCGAAGCGGCACTAGCAAAGTGGATAGTATTGCCACCAGTGATATGTGACATGGCGCGTATAAGCAGTGATTTTGTTGATAAATTAGACGGACGTACTGCACGGGGGCATAGGTTTGTCGGCTTACCCGCACGTTTAGGAAGTGTAAATTTTGGTTGGCATATTGATGGCGTACTCGGGCCTTCACATGTAAATCATTTGACGGCTTATGGAAAGAGAGAGGGTAGTTTTATCAAGATTACTGACGAGGCGAGGATTCGGGCTATAGCTGCAAAAGAGGTGGTCCCGAACCAGGACGAAATAGAGGCTGCAGTACATCTGACACTCGATGCGCCCACGCTTGTAACCTTTTCTCCAAACTACAGATCAGATCGTGGTATATTCCCTGACATGCACGAATTCCATAATCTCCAAGCCGGAAGCGTGTCCTATGTTTTAAATCAACGGGAACTCAATGATAAGGCGTTGGTAGTTTTTGAACGAATAGTAGAGCGCGTCCCTGCCCTGGCTGCATATCATCCAGAAGAAGTTGCTAAGCGTACTGTCGCATTCGCGAAATAGCTTACTCTCTTTAAATTTTCAACCCAACATGAATGAATGTTTGTGCTTACCTGTGTTCGGGGTTTTCGTAATCAAAGTGGTCGCCGGCGTCCCATTTGCTTCTTTGGTTGCCATGGGCTGGAATTCCGCCACTTGTTTTTAGCATTTTTGCCAGGTGCATCAGGTTCCAGGTCATAAATGTCGTATTGCGGTTAGTAAAATCATTGCTTAGACCTACTACTGTACCGTCATCGAGTTTGTCGCCATAACTTGGACCCGGTCCGGCCTCGCCTATCCAGCCAGCGTCAGCTTGCGGCGGTATGGTGTAGCCAATGTGCTGCAGGCTGTATAGGACATCCATGGCACAGTGCTTAATGCCATCTTCGTTACCGGTGATTAAGCAACCCCCAGCCTTGCCGTAGTATGCGTACTGACCGGCACTGTTCAGCTCGGAAGAGTTGGCATACAACCGTTCAATGATCTTTTTAGTCTGTGAGCTGTTGTCGCCCAGCCAAATCGGGCCTGCCAAGATCAAAATGTCAGCGGCTTGAACTTTTTTGTACATTTCCGGCCATGCGTCCGTTTCCCAACCATATTCACGCATATCGGGATACACTCCGGTAGCAATATCATGATCAATCGGTCGGATAAGTTCGGTGCTGACGCCGTGCTTCTCCATGATGTCTTTACTTATATTAATAAGCAGGTCGGTATGGCTCGGCTCCGGTGATTTTTTAAGCGTACAATTGAAATACAGAGCCCGCAACCCACTAAAATCCCAAGTATCGTCAGACATAATATCCCCCTTTACCTGACTCTAGTATGAGAACTTTAGCTATGACTTGCAAGTATGCGGATGATTGGAGTGATCAAAGGGCCTAACGATCTAATATCGCAACCATAGCCTCGGTGCGGTATTGCAGAGAGTGATTGCCAGTAAAAGCTAGACTGATCTGCGCCCGGTGATCATATTGTAGATAAATACTATCAATGCAATGACCAGCAGTATATGGATCAGTCCGCCGCCAATATGCGCGATAAAACCCAGTAGCCACAAAACAACTAGAACCGCAATTATTGTCCACAACATACGTTTCTCCTTATCCGATATTAGTTGATAATAAAACTATAAGGTTAGCGTAGCGTAATAGCTGTAATATAGTTCACTACGGTTAACAATATTGTTAATGGCGTCCCTGATAGTCGGTTTGGGCTTGTTTGGCAAGCGCGATGCATTCTTCCGGCTTATAGCCCAAATCATCACACCACCTTATGGCCGAAAAGATAATATTCCCTAACTCTTTTTGGAGCTCGGCTTCATCTACGATTTTGCCTTCGGATTTATCGCGGACGTAACGATGTATATCACCCACCGCTACGCCATTGGCAATAACGATTTCTTCTAGCGACATACGTTTTGTTCCCCAGATTTTGCGGGCCTCGTGCAGTAGTTCTTGTATAGTCATGTGCTTTTTCGTATGAAGTATCCGGGTCTAATAACTTTGGGCTTGTTGCAAATAACTGACCAGCTGTTGGGAATTTTCGGTGCAATTTTTGTCTACATAGATGTAAAGTGTTTTGCCATTGGCGAGTTGTTTAGTACCGGCTTTAGATAAGTAGTCACTTTCTTGGTCGTATATGTCCTTAAAGGTTAAGACGGTCTGTCGCCCGCACGCCTGAGCCTTTGGAACCTGCTTGAATATATCTTCCAGCGTATTCGCGGTTCGTATCCCAGCTATACCGGTGCCAAGGCTCAAGTCGGTCGTGATTTGCAAGCGTTCGTCTTGCTGATCGTAATTGTAGCGGATGCCTTGGACATTAGTTGGATAAGGGGGTAATACTAGGTGCGGTTCGGGCAAGTACACTTTGCTGCTGGCTCCATCTACCACGGCTGGCTTCTCCAGGTTTTTAATACTGTCAATAATCATGCTGGATAGGTCCCGATTTTCCAGATAGTTTACCCGTCGCCACATTTCTTTATCGTAGATAATTTGTGCCGATATTAGCCCCACGAGCAACAAGCCGACCACAACCAATCCCGCCACACACCAATTAAACTTAAGTTTTGACGCACGTGTCTTTGATTTTTTTAGATTTTTCATAATTTTTCTATGTTAGTTAACTATTGGCTCCATAATATCCCGGCCGACAGGCTTTGACAATAGTAGTTGCTTGTTGGTTTGTTGAAGCAGTGTGGTGTCTCGCCAACTGGACAATAAAAGCAAATAGATTCATACTGGAGATAATTCCTTATTTGATATAAAAAATGATAACAAAACTCATCATCCCATCTTCTGCCAGGCAGTTTGTGAAAAACTACCGACTACCGTTGGTTGCAACGGCGGTGTTTATCGTGGTTGCTCTTTTTCTATTTTTTAGCCGGCTGCATGATAGGTCAGCTTTGGGCCAGATATTGGCAGTCAATAATTCCGCTGGTCAAGATTACGCCGGTCTTCTCAGTAATGATAAGGCCGATGATTTTCAGAAGCATGACGTTGGTTCCGATATAAACGCTACGCCGAACAACAGCACTAAATCAACTACAGCAACACCTTCAACTTCGCCCTCGGTGTCACCGTCGGCAACTTCCGAAACTGTAGCCATTACGCCCGTGGATCCCTCGCCCGGAACCGGCGGCACCCCTACCCCGGTCGGTCCTTTTACGGCGTCAATTACCACCTTCAAACAAGACCAGGCAGCCACACTTCAATGTCCCAATGGCTCACTCGCCAACCTGTCTAAGTGCACCAAGACGTATAGTTTTGCCGCGACTATCCAAACCGCCAATGGACCCGGCACCGTAAAATATAATTGGCAGTATAGTGTAAGCGGATCGTCCAATGGTGAGTTTGCGGCCGGCACTGGCACGAATTCCACCACGCTGCATAACACAGTAACTCTATCGTGCAAAAGTTCTAGTACCTTCACTGCCCAGTTTTTAATTACCAGTCCAGCTGCTACGCAGTCACCAACCCTACAGATAAACCATAACTGTCTATTCGGCTAGTCACAGAGCTGTGCCACGAACCATCAATCTCTGGTATTAGTTGCTCTCGTTCATTACAATAACGGTAATGTTTAAGTTTCCGCTGAAACGCCTCTTCCGTATACGCCAGGCTGCTTCGTGGCAGCAAGGGGGCAATCTGGAGCGCCGGTTTATTATCAGAGTGCTTGCTCCGCCCTTTTTCATACTGCTGGTGTTTGGGCTGATCGGGCTATGGCAAATCAACAATTTTATTACTAATCAAGCTGTCGGTGAGCTGAACCGCTCGGCGATTTCCACCGCCGCCAAGACGGAGCGTGAATTTGCTATTCGCCAAACGGTGTTAAAACGCACCGGCGAAGACTTATTGAAAATAAAAGACGACTATCAAAAAGATCGCCAAACGCTTGACCAAAATCGCCAGGATTGCAGTACCTACGTTAAGCAAAAAAAGACGTACGTAGGAGCTCCCAACGGTATGTGTGATCCTTTTTTACCCGCGTTTTCAAGCAAGGGCGTCAGCCTGCAGGCTATAGAAGACAGTTACGTTCAAACAGGTAAACAGCTGACGCTAAATCAAGAGCAAAAGATAAAAGACAGGCTTTCGGCATATAACCAGTTTTTTCCGGAGACTAGAGTTTTGCTTGTTGGTGATGCCAAACAGCAAATTGTAAGCTCGGCAACGTCCGGCAATATTAACGCGCCGAACCAAACTTTTTTGCCCTATCTTAGCCGCGTTAGTTCACGGGCTATAGAGGGACAAATATTCAACACGCAGGATATACGCTTAGCGGTATTCGCCTACCCTATTACTGGCGGCAGTGTTCTGGCCGCATATGATCTAGACAGCCCAAGTTTTATAAAACAGACATGGGACAGTACGCCCATAGATCATTCCAAGGCTTTGGCCGTTATTTTGGATAGCTCCGGACAGGCAGCTTTTCCTAATGCTAAACCGGCAGATAGTTTTAAGGCCGCTAACACGGCACTGCGAACAGGTCACTACACCCAGATAAATTTAAAAGGCATTCCACATATTGCCGTCGGTGCAGCGGCCGGGCCTTCTGGCTGGCTCGTCGCCGTCGCGTCACCTCGTGCGGTGGTATTTGGGCCGCTCCGCGACGCGCAATTGGCAGCCACGCTTATTATCGGTCTGCTGCTGGTTGGCTTTTTATGGGTGGGGGCTATATTTATCCAGCGTACTGTGCGCAGTATTATGCAATTGGTCAGCGGTGCCCTGTTGTTCGCGGGCGGCAAGCTGGATTACTCTATTCATCTGCCGCATGCCGATAAGGAGTTTGATCAACTTGCTGAAACTATGAACATTATGGCCTGGCGGATAGCGGACGCCGAAAAGGAAATTGACAAAAAGAACAAAGAATTTATATCCATTGCAACACATGAACTTCGTACGCCATTGACGGCCATACTGGGCAACTTGTCTATAGCGATGGAGGATTTTGGCGACAAACTACATGGTCCAGTTAAGCCGATTATAGAACAAGCGCATACCGGTACTCTCCGTTTGCGTGATCTGGTAAACGACATGCTTGACATGGCACGTTTGGATGGTGGCCGGGTGGAGTTTGTCATAGAAAAACAGGACACCCGCAAAGTCATTCAAGACGTCGTGGACACCTTGCATGTTACTGCCGTAGAACAGCACGTTAAGCTGAAATACGTGCATAGCGGAGTCGAGCCGGTGCTGGCTGACAGTGGCAAACTGCGAATTGTGCTGAATAATTTTATATCTAACGCCATTAAATATAACCGGGCCGGTGGCAGCGTAAAGGTATTTCACATGCATAAGGACGGGAGGCTAGTAACAGGGGTAGCGGATACTGGCTTAGGTA
The DNA here is from genome assembly GCA_025924835.1 of Candidatus Saccharimonadota bacterium. Lineage (GTDB taxonomy): Bacteria > Patescibacteriota > Saccharimonadia > Saccharimonadales > JAICHO01 > JAICHO01. The sequence goes on from JAICHO010000003.1 coordinate 35,910, forward strand.
TCCCGGACGAACAAAAAGCCCACATTTTTGAAAAGTTTTTCCGTGTTAGCAATGCCGATCGCAAAAATGTGACTGGTACTGGTTTGGGTATGTACATAACCAGACGATATGTGCTTGCCATGGGGGGCCAGGTCTGGTTTGAATCGGTTCATGGTAAGGGCACCACCTTTTACTTCAGCTTGCCTATGGCTGAAAAAACTCCTGATAAACATGTACCATTATTACTGACAGAGGGCTCAAAACACGCAACCACGCAACCCTAACCCGGTACAACGACGCTTTAAGCTATTGACTACTGATTAATATTAGTTTATAATGCACCAAATGAAGTTAAAGCGTCCAAGAGACATGCTGATTGGTGTTGGTCTGCTGACATCCCTAACACTAGGTACTTATGCGGGCGACGCTGCCCCGCACTATGCTGAAGGCGCGTACGCACCGGTCACCGTTGACTACAGTGCAAGATTGAAACTATTGGCGGGCAGTATCATTAGTTTAGCCCCAAGAGTACCAGATCATTATGAGGGCAAACCGCCCCACTCAGTTGGCTTTACGGTACCAACCGAGAACTCCGGCACTGTATATGTACAAACTCAAACCTCAGGCAAAAATATGGATGCCGCCCATGTTGTCATGGTTGACGTACAACAAGACGTATCTAGCGGCCGGTCATTTGATATTTCGTTCTACAAGCGAACAGATGATACATGGAATGCCATTTGCACTAACAACGTGAGCGTTACCGGAGCTGGCATAGCAGAAGTTGGTCAGCAAACCGCATATGCTGGCAACAAGGAGGTGCTTATGGATCCTGCGATGGCCGATGCAATTTTAAGCACTGAAATCACGGCCGCAGACACGGTAGTTAATGCCATAGCTGCTCATGCGCTAAACAAGCCCATGCCACCCTTCCCTGACATGTGCGCATTCAACCTCGGCTAATTGAAACTTATTTCAAATAGGCCCAATAATATCCCCAAACTCTTAACAATAATTCTTTTGCATATGAACAATATTTGTGTAATAATATGCGCATTATGTCCTTCACAGAGCTGCAAATCAGAACTGCGGTAGCTGATGCTTTAGATTTTGTTGTAACTGGTGCCGGCCAGTCTTTAGGGGTCGAGCCCCAAGATGGACAATACCGCAACGTATTAGCAGATTACCCGGATACCGCCCGGATTGTCGGCTATCCTACCGAGCCCAGCCCTGCCGAGCCTAATGAAGTGTTGGTGGATAGTCTCAGCGAACTTGCCCTTGCGTTAAGAGTCTTAAGCACTATGATTGAGCCGCCCCTAACAACCCCGCAAATACGCAGCCACTTAGAACACGAAAGGGCCCATAGCGGAGCTGCAAAGGCTGCCGGATTCATGGGGTTAATTTACGGTTTAGCACTTATAATGCCCCCAGGGCGAGCTCCTACATGGAATGTATTTCATGCGTATCATAATCCAGTAGAGCCTCCAACCAAACTTGCGTTGGCCGCTGTCAGGGCCGCTCCGCTCGTTCCTTCGCCACGCGATATCATGAGAGTGCAGGAACTTGGTTATGAGGATGTTTATGATGTAGCCAGGCGGATTGACGCCTACAACGCCTTAGGGAATGTGCGTTCCCTCCCTCTTCCGCTCAGTTATGTCAGAGGCATAGATCAATTGGCAGGTTAGCTTAGTTTTCGGCACCAAGAGTCCGGAGGCTATTTATTACAATTTGTTGGGCGAACTCAGTTGTTGCCTTTTGGTCGTAGTGCAAACCATCCTCTTTTTGACTGTTTATTACCTTTACGACTAGGTTGGAAACCGCAGGAATCAATCATAAATAATGCTTAAGAAACTTCAATACACAACTGTTATTGTAACTTTATTGGGGATTCGGGTTATCCAATTATTGGGACTAAACCGGATGCCATTAACTCGAGTACCCTTTGATGTACGTCTTGGGGCTTGAATGTAGTAGCTGCCTGGATGTTTGCCTTCAACTTTGGTTGTCTTTCGCTAGCAGCGTTGGCCATTGCAAGTCGTACGGTCGGCGGATAGCACCTGGCGCTCAGCCGTGAAATGCCAAACACCTCAACCGTATCAACATGCGCCCGCAACGCTATTAGACCGGCTGTGGAATCGTGCCATTGACCCTTTATTGCTTCGTTATACCTTAGGTAGGCAAAGCTGTCTGCTGGTACTGTTTGCTTTCCCTTACTCGTTTGCAGGGTTGCTTGATCCCATACATACGTGCTCTTTACGCCGCTTGACTTTTGGTAGCCAACAGGCCTGTCGTCTTCCCCAAGAATTACCAGGCTCGCTTTGCCAGCCCAGCCCGTACTTCGGATATTATCAGGGGTGTGGAATTTTAGCGACCTCATGAGTCGGGGCTCCATTTCTAGGCATAAGCCATCGTAATGATAGGACGATACGCCTTCCACATGGCTGGCAGCTAACAAAGCTTTGCCGTACTTTGTTTTGGGCTGGGCGCCTTGTACGGGGGAATCTTCTACGATGCCCGTAGACCGTTCGCCTAACCAATCCATGGTGTTGTGAAAATCCTCGTCGTCAGCGCCATCTAACTCTTCCCGCAATTCAGCCGGACTTTTGACGTACATATCCTTTAGCAAAGCCATGTCGGCCTCCATGCGGGCTAGAGACCCGACAAGCCTCTCCTGGTTCACGCCAAATAACTCTTGCGACATAAACAATACAGTACAATAAAAGTAACAATAAGTAAATAGTAAGTTTTATCTATGTATTCATACTTAAGCTATAGAAAATCGTGGGACCATTTTATCTTGCCACTCAACTTGCTCCAACCAAACACTAAGGGGCCTTATAAATGTCAGGCGTTCTCCATACGCAGCTTGATAAATAACGCACAGTTCGTTGCTTGCCTCCAGGAATCCTAGGCTAATAACTTTATAAACCTTATCAGCACCTTTATAGTGCATGTACGTAGCGCCAATGGTTACCTTTAGCTTAGCAGCGGCTATTTCTTTTGCTAAATCCAGCTGTTCTTTGTGTGTCTTCCCCATTCCAACAATTATATAGACATCCGTATATATTAAATAGCAAGCTCCGCAACTCGCATGCCGAAGCTTTGTAGATATTTCATATTTTTACGCTTTGAGTGAAACAAAAAAATAGGCAGGTATATTACTTGGCTGCTTCTAATTCGTGGCTAATCGCTGCGATTAATTGCTTAGGTGAAAAGTCGGACTTAACTATGTTCCGATGCACTCCAAGTTCTCGCGCCCTTTCTAGTTCTTTGCCAGATGATAGATTACTAATGATAATAATCTTGGACTTCATTTTATCAAGATGCTTATAATTTTCTAGGAAATCAATGCCACCCATAACGGGCATCATAAGATCTAGTAGTATCAGGTCATACGTCTGTTCATCGCATTTAGCCAAGGCGGCCTTGCCGTCACTGGCTACTTCACATATGTAAGGCTGGGTAGACAATATTATTTTGTACGTCTCCCTCAATATAGGCTCGTCCTCAACTATCAATATCCTGTGCATTCCTAGCCCCCAATTGGTATGTAAATATGAAAGGTAGACCCAACTCCTGGTTGCGATTCAACATCGATTTTACCATTATGCAGATCAATAATTTTGTCTACCCAATACAAGCCAAGTCCGCTTCCGGAAACCCGGTGGGACATATCATTAGAAATGCGCTGAAACTTTTCAAATAATTTTGGTATATCTTCTGGGCTAATACCCACGCCACTGTCTTTGATTGCGATATGGACGTATTGATTCCCAGCTTCTGCAATGATTTCAATTTCGTCACCTTCATCCGAGTACTTAGAAGCGTTGTCAAGAATATTTTCTATGGCCATACGGAAGTATTGCTCATCAATATAACCCAAAAGCGCCCCCGATTGACGTGATAGCTTTAAAGATTGACCTTTGTCAGCCAGCACGCCCGAATATTGTTTTTGCAAACTAAGGAGTAGCGCGTTAAGATCATGTGCCTTTTTTCTAAGCACGACTTTACCCGCGTCCATCTGGGCCACCTGCAGAAGGTTATTTACGATTTCAATTTGTCGCTCGTTGCTTTCATACGTTTTTTCGATAATATTTAAAATATTCTCGGGCATTGGGCCACCAAAACCTTCAATAAGTAGGCCCAGTAACTGTTTGATTGCGGTTGCTGGCGTTCGTAATTGGTGCGATGCCAAAGAAATAAAATCATCCTTAGCTTCGTTAAGCCGCTGTAATTCTTTTTGCTGCTCAAGCAACAACCTATTTGCTGCCTGCAGGCTGTCCTCGTGCTCTTTCCGTTCCGTTAGGTTACGGGTTACCTTAGCAAAACCCTGCAGCTCACCCTCATCGTCGTATAGGGCAGTAATTACTACATTGGCCCAAAACTTACTCCCGTCTTTTCGCACACGCCAGCCCTCGTCCTCTACGCGCCCTACCTCTTTTGCGATTTTCAGTTCACGCTCTGGCTTTTTATCCTCAATATCCTTTTGCATGTAAAAGTTCGAAAAATGCTTACCGATTATTTCACTGGGACGATAGCCTTTGGTCTTCTGCGCGCCCCTGTTCCAGGTCTGTATGTAACCGTCCGCATCCATAAAAAAGATAGCGTAGTCTTGTACGCTTTCAACCAAAAGCTTGTAGCGCTCTAGTTCTGTTATGGTTCTCTTATGCTCTTGCCGCAGTGTCTGGGCTTTTGTGTCAGCTGTTTTTTTAGCACTCTGTGTAATAACAAAACTCCATTTGTTACGGCTTACATTAAATCTTCATCATCATTATACGCCCCTTAGTATGACGCTGTGAGAATATTCACTAAAACAAAAGCACTATGCCTTAGTTAGGCCTAGGCTTTTTGTTGGGCATCTACGAGAGCTGATGAAAATAGTTTCTTTCTAAACTCTCAGGTCTAACAAAAGCATCTTCTACGATTCCGGATACAAAGAAGTCTATGGAAATTCCGGATACAGGATTTGTATAAATGCAGCCTTCAATCTTGCGGTTGGTCCCAGCTACTTGTACCACTTTTGGTGTTTTCTCAAGCACCCCGTAATAAGCTTCCGCTAGACCCTCAAACTGTGCTTCAACCGTGGCTCTATCCATCTCGCTCACAGCAATAATATCCAGGTCCCCGTACATACCAGGTCGTAATGTAACACTTGGCCCGCTATCACCGTTGGCACTACCGGTTAAAAAGTAATGTATACCGTACTGCAGCCCAGCCAAACGAAGCTGAGCGACAAACATACAGTCTTCCATTGACAAAGAGGTGTTACGGATAGCCTCACCGTAAATCTCCATGACAGTTGTACCTTCAAAAACGGAGGCTGGCTTTGGCCTATATGCGGTCTGGTGCCTTGACTCAGGTATAATACGACACATATCAGTTTGGTTTGGCGGCATAACTACAATTGGTGACCCAGGCAGCAATCGTGGCGCGATGGCGTCGTATGCTTTGCCAGAAGGTAGCACGTGCTTTTCTTTCATTGGCCCTTTGCCTGCAATCATGATTCCATACAATTTGGCGTCCTCTGGAACTTTACCTAGTGCCATCATAAAAGGATCGTCAGTATCCGTAAGGCTGCGTTCTATGACGTGACCGCCGTAGCCTTCGTCTTCACCTGCCAGGATACACGCGATCAGCCGTCCGCTGAAAGGTGCCTGGGCAAGAGCAAGCTCACCGAGCACGTCAGCCTTTGCCAGTTCAAGCCGGCCAGGTACTTTGATTAATGGGAAGGTGTCAATCACATCCACATCCTGCGGCATTACCCTCGGGAATCGGACCATATCTATATCATGAATAACCGAATTGCTCACTAGTAATGCCCTAAGTCGTATGTATTGTCCTGGGACGTATAGAATTCATGGCTGCCCAAATTCTGGATATTCTCAATCGTGGACTTAAACACTTTGTCTTGCTTGCATAGCTCATCAAAGGTGAGCCAAGCGTTATTGCCACCATCGTAGTCATTAGTTAGCTCACCTGATACGTTTTTGGCTACGAGAATAACGAACAGCTTGTCTTCCAATAATATTTCGTTGGTGGCAAAATCACGAACACGCCGGAAACCACGGATACTAAAATCAGCATCCAGGCCGGCTTGCCTTTTAAGCTGTCGTTTGGCGGTAGCTTCAAAAGATTCACCCCATTCGGCACGTCCATGAACTTCGCTCCAATATCCATAAAAAGGATTTCGGGATCTTTTTTGTACCAAATAAAGCCGCTCCCCGACTTCATTTACTTTAGCTATAACCATGAGGATCGAAACTTTTGGCTGTTTTTCAACCGACCTACGCTGCTCGTTTAAGCTATTGGCGTATTCTTTGCCTACCGGCGTGAGCTGATATTGGCCATTTTCTAGTTTTGTCACGTATCCCGATTTAACCAGCTTACGAAGATGGAACTTAAAGGTGTCGCTGGTGTGTTTGGTCGGGTGCATGAGCGCGTTGAAACGCTCCGATTCCGTATATCGAAGCGAGTGCAGGATAGATACCTGAGTTCTATGTAGTTGCGTTTCGCCCATTTTGCCAACCTTACTAAAGTTAATTATATAACAAAACGGCCTAAAACACCAGCTTAGGGTACTAATTTACCCTAGAATGCTATCCCTGTATTTGTAAAAGTAGGCGCCAGGCGAGCACCTATTAAGCAATACATAAGGAGTAGTCATGAGCAATAAAGACACAGCTAATGCTTTTGAAGTAGTTGAGGTAACACCCTGGAACGAGCTTGAAGGAATGCTACGTGAAATCCCGTTATATGGCCAGCCGGATACACGCCCATATGCCGACGCAGACATCAGCATTGAGCGGTTCAGACTTTCTGAGCTTGTCCCAACCACCAGATATGTTGTGCGGCAGTTAGTAGAAGTCCAAGCGAATCTTCGGACGGCTTTATTGCCACAAGGTTATGACCAACTGGACCTGCGAGCCGGGAGACTAATTTTAGCCAGTCAAAACAGTACCGTTCGTATCATGCCCCCCATTGTTGAGCGCTTTAAGCCCGAGGGCCTGGCCAAGTATATACTTGACGGATCGCACCGGGCGCAGTTGACATGGCAACTTGCGGCAGAAACAGGTATTGAAGAGCCTGAACTCACTGTCATATATGTCAGGAATGGTATCACCTACCCACCGTACGCCCTGCCTAACGCCTGGGAAGAAGTCCAGGTTGTACCCGAGCGTCCCGCGGACAAATCAGTATGGAAAAATTACAGGAACTTTCCAAATAGGTATGACCTGTACCGTGACTATGACGGCATTATAGACAGTAAGCCGCGTGGCCTTGATGAGTAAACAGCTTAAAATTTATATTGGTTGTTCGTTGACGCACGCGCCGGCAGAGTTTCGTAGTGCGGTGGAGGGCTTAAAACAAAGCCTGCGGCCAAGGTACCATATATATGACTTCCTTGGTTTGAAAAAGGGTACCATTGAGCAAGTCTACCAGTGGGATATTAAAAAGTGTGTCGCCGGGTGCGATTTGTTTGTTGCCATATGCGATTATGCTAGCCTGGGGCTGGGTTATGAACTGGGCGCTGCCGTAGAGGCATATGGCAAATTAGTGTTGGCCGTGGCGCATAAAAATGCGAACATCAGCCGCCTTATTCAAGGTATTGATTCCCCGCATTTTAACTTTGAGCGATATACTCATTTATCCGAAGTCAGTAAATATATTGAGTCAAAGCTCAAAATTGCTGACTTAGCTTAAGAACATTTACAGCTCGAGGGGGCCTAACGCTTCTGATAGAACAACTAGACTCTAGGTACCAGTCTGACTCGCATCAAAATTGTCGTTAAATGCTTTTACGGTATCAGCAAGTTCGGTTGTAATTTCAGGCGCAGCTGGCGGTCCAAAGCCCGCCATCAGAAAATGGCCCCCGGAATCATAAATAAAGTGTACATGAGCAATTCTGTCTGGAACATCTGGGCCAGACGCTGTGATATTTTGCTGTCCCGTGGCTGGGTGCTGGGCATGGTCTATACTAATGCCGCCAAGCGTAACAACAGTCCTAACAAAATTGTCCGGACCGTCAAACGGAGTCACCTCAGCCAGTGGGCTCACTGCTGCACCAAAACTAAACCGTTCCAGCTCGGCTTCAAGCCGAGCTTCAGGCTCTCCTGGCCTAAAAATCAAATCATCCATTCCTGCCATAAACTAAGAATATAATGTAAATGTTAGTACGTCAATAACGGCAATTGCCTAGCATATTTGCAGATAAAATTATTGGCTGTAAAGCCATCGCAAGGAGGCCGAAGGCTCCAGGTGAGGTGGTGATGTCATCTGGATAAGGAACCGCCCGTCTTGATCGGGGTCTTCCGGATCTATTTCTGTGTAAATCTCAAATAACCCCGCCCGTTCATCCGGATCTTTACCCATATAATACGCAACAGCTTGTGCCAAAAATCTCAATTCATCATCATTAAATCCCCACCCTTCCGCGCCATCTGCCGCTTCTTGGACTTCAAGAGCGAACAGTATGCCTGCTTCATCCCAGCTAAAAGGCGGAAATAAATCTATGGTAATTCTATCTTGACTAGTCATAAAGATATCATATCAAAAACAGATTATGCATTGATTGCTGGTTGGCTTTAAGACCCTCAGTTGCTAACGGTCCAAGGCTATTTTTACCAACGCCCGCATAAAAAGACTATTAACTAAAACCTCGGCTAAGGCCAGTGGGCTCATCGGGTCAATATCGTGCTGAATATGTGCTCCGCCATATTCCATGAATACGGTAGATAAATGGAAATTTCCCCATCGGTCCTTAGCAAGTGTTTGGTACGCACGGCGATTATCTATTTCTCCTTCAGCGCGTATTCTTTCTGTTTTATTTTCGCTGGGGCACCCACCATCTAGCTTCACACCACTGCCTTTAAGCTCAGGAATGCTTAGCAACTCATTTTTGCCCAGTAAGCTGTCATGCACATGCTGGGTTAAGCGGTATGCCTCGTAAACTTCAGTCATAAATTAATAATAAAATAAATACAAGAGAACGTCAATACAGACATGGTCTTGTTTTTAATAATTGATGGAGAGAGATGAACTAAGGTAGTATAAGCTTATGAACATCAAAGAAATCCCTAGCGGGACGGTGCATAAAATGCCGCCGGATTTACAAAAGGCTTTGGCGTCTAATGCTAAGGCGCTGGCAGCGTGGGATAACATTACGCCGCTGGCGCGGAATGAGTGGATTTGCTGGGCTATAACGGTCAAGCAAGCGGCGACCAGGAAAAACCACATAGAACGGACTATTACAGAATTGCAGCAAGGCAAACGCCGCCCGTGCTGCTGGATAGGTTGCATCCACCGCCAGGACAAAGCCATAAGCCCATCGGTACGTTGGGTGCTGAATAAACGACCTAAATCATAATCTAAAAATTAATCGTTACGTCGGTATCAATCATTGTTGAACCACTCGCATCAAGGTTAAATGAAGTCAATCGCGGATACATTACCACGACCCTAACATTGCAAAGTAACGAACCTGCTGCTTTCCAGGTAAAGGCAGTGTTGAAACCTTCAATCCTTGGGGGTCCATCCAAGATACTATATCTGCTGTTTTCTGCAACGGTTTGTTTGTCATCTTCAGAGAGGTCCGAAGGATAGACATTGCCTGCTTCATCTTGAACCCAGTCGCCTGTTTCTAGCAAAGTTACTAGGTTTTGTAAGCGGTACTTTGCCTCTGTGCCTAATGCTTCCGGACTTTGGATATCTTCAGCTAGAGTCTCTATAAAATTTTGAAAAGCTTGTTCGGCACCGTATTCGTTCATAAGCTAAAAGTACCATAAATTAAGTATGTACAATATTGCTAATGCTCGGCTCCCCCTAGTGGACGTACTTCGTAACTTTAAAGTTAAAGACATGTTCTATTCTGTAAATTTGCCGCTAGGCATAGCAGCATAATTTTTTAAGTTATCTACCATAGGCGGCTATAATGTTCGCATGGACTTTGACATCACGTTAAATAGACCGTTTAACAGTTTTAAAACCTCTGTAAGTGCTCAGGGGCTTAATAAATTCGTAATTTTGACGGGGCGTAATGGTGCTGGCAAATCGCAATTACTTCAGCTACTAAGCAGTGCAAACTACTCATCGCCCACTCCCGAAGGTGTAACAACGATCACGATAGATGGAGAGAACGTACAACGTAATCAAGTACTGCACCTGGCTTCTTGGCAGATGCCGTCAGCTAATCCTACAAGTGCTGCTGAACTAAATACGGTATCATCGCAGGTTAGTGGCGCAATAAATCAGCTAATGCAAGGCAATACTGACGCGGTTATACAGAACTTCCCTACATTAAGTCCAAAGCAACTTGCGGAACTCACACAGCTTGTCCCTATTTTGCGATCTGAAGGATTTGATATTTACACAAATCCCCACGATTTTGATCGCGACATTTTTCCCAGGCTATCTTCAGATTTTGATAATCATACTGCCGAGATGGTAAATGAGAGAATAAGCCGAATAATTTATAAGGCTCATTTTACGGCTCTCGATGAGCGCCGGGATCTAACTCGAGAAGAAGACCCTATAAAAGTTTTTAATGATTTATGTGTTGAGTTTGATATGAAATTTCATCTTCAGCCTTTTGAAACCGCCTTACGACCTTATATCCCTACACTTTTGGATGAAGATGAAAATCGAATAGATTGGGCGCAACTGAGTGCAGGTGAAATGGTAATCTTCAGAATAATAACTTGGCTATTTTATCATCGCCAAAATCATACTTTATATCCAAAACTGTTATTACTAGATGAACCGGATGCACATTTAACTCCTAAAATGATTAGGAAATTCATCGATTCTATTCAGAATGTTTTGGTAAACCAAATGGGTATTGCGGTAATTATGACCACTCATAGTCCTAATACAGTGGCACTTGTAGATGAAGATGCACTATATGAACTTACACGCAATCATGGCGACCATAGCATAGAGAAAATAACTAAACATGATGCACTTATCACTTTTTCTGAAGGATTGTTGTTTGTGCAAGAAAAGACCAAACTAGTATTTTTGGAAGGAAAAGCAGACACACCTTTTTATAATAAGCTGTATGAGATAGCGGTTACTAAACATGGTTTTAGCAACAACCCTTCCTTAAAATTTATGGCCGTAAGTGAAGATGACCCCGATGAAGGAGGATGTACAAAGGTATTGGCGATGGTGCGCAAGTTTGAGGGCACTACCTTGCTAGACATCATCAATGGCATTATTGATCGTGATAAGAATAACCAGCCCACTACTAATGTTAAGGTTTTGAATCGATACTCAATAGAAAATTACTTATATGACCCTATAGCAATACTGGTGTCGCTAATTAGATCTGGGGAGCATAAGAACTTCATAGATTCTATAGCACATATCGATACCAACGATATTGAGGTGGTGCTAACCAATAGCGCATTATTGCAAAGTTCTATCGATTCTATTATTACGCATTTAAAGTCGTCACAATCGAAAAAACTTGAGGAATCTCTTGTCGATTGTTCTATCAAAACTAAATTCGAACCAGGTATTTTAAACTATAAGCTGCCAAAGTGGTTTATTGATATGAAAAAGTCAGATTTAATGAGTGATACGATTTGGAAAAACGGTCAGCCGTTGAAGCCCCATATCACTGAGCGGCAACAATATTTAGCTATGGACTCAGCAGGTTTTATCCACGAAGATTTATACGACCTGCTGTCTAACCTGATTGGGTAGTGTAATTTAAGCCTATATATCTCTGACGCTTCCAAAGGGTACGCGTTTGATAATGATGTGCTTCATATTAGCCATTTTGGCTGGCACAAGTGTAAATTCGCCATAACGGTCATTTATTTTATCTGATGCATCAGCTATTGACCTGGTTTCTAGCCGCGTCAAATAGGGTCATTCGGCCCCTGGTGAACTTACTTTGCGCGGGCTTTGCTCAGGCGAAAGCTTGCCAGCGTAAAAAATGTCGCCTAGTAACTTCGTGAGGAGCTGGTTGTGCACAATGAACTGTAGATGGCGCAAGTATAACAATTGTGTTTAGCGGTAATTCTTCTATTCCAAAATTCTTATTTAGCTCAGCTTCGCGCTTTAAGTGGGTTAGTGTCTCACCTTCAAAATCACTTGCTTCGGTAGCTCCTTGTAAAACCTGCGTAGGTACGTCATTCATCACGGTGCCAACAAGCTTAAGTTCTAGATCATAAAATCCCGTAGAGGCAAACTGATCACTATTGACGCCGCCAGGCATAGTGCCATCCATATGCGGTTGCGCAAATGTATGCACCTGCCCCGGATAGAGGTGGGCACTGAAGTGATCAAAAAATATTCTTGAACCAGGGTATGCAGACCCTAAGATTAACTTAGCGGCGCCAACAAAAATTAAATGCGCTTCTGTATATTCGGAAGGTTGTTCTGCAGGATCAAACTCTTCGCCTGCTTGTTTTATGGGCCGTAAAGGAAAAGGTGTTGGCTGGGGTATAGGCAAATCACTTACATCAAATGGCGCAAGTTCAAGCCAATCTTTTCTGGGTTCAGCCAGTGCCTGGGGTGAATATGGTGAAGCAACATGCCTCGCTACAACACTTTCCTGCCAACCACTAGGCAGCGCAACCTCAACACAGGAAATCATAAAGATACAGTATCATATAACAACTAGTTAGTCAAAGTGTGGATCACTAGATCTGTGGGACCTTTCAGCTATAGCAGGACCACTTGCACGTCTGCACCCAGTACACTTTTGGCAATGCCAGCCGATCTTATTCTTACTGCCTCATCCTCAATGGCATAAAATGTGCCGCTGCTGCCACCCATTGCAAATCGTTTTTGATTATCGTTATCGCCAAAGAACACAACTCCCGCATCAGATACTCCTAACAATCTCATCAGCTGCGGGTTGTCATGTATTACGCTATTAATTTGTTCAGTAGGAATATCCCGGCCCTCTTTAAGTAGTACGGCCTCCGCGATATCTTCGTGGTAAAGACTGCCCAGTCTGTGTCTGTAAAGCAAGAAACCTGCACCAACGTAGAACACCTCATTCATAACTACAAAGATGCCTTGCACGGTGTGGAATCTGGCCGGAAACTCCTCAAACATAGCCACATGCAGCTCCCCGGCTTTTCCGTCACACAAATCAAATATTTCCCCGGGATTGCTCATAAGCCTAAAGTATCATAATTCATTATTAATGCAACTTTAGATACAGAGATAGGACAAGCCCTAACAATGTCTATAAACTCAGGCAT
>JAICHO010000004.1 GCA_025924835.1 Candidatus Saccharimonadota bacterium
GTTATCGTAGAGACCCGCCCAATCAGCAAGCGCAAGAGCCACAAGCTTTCTCAAATCGTTGAGCGTGCCGGTGTTACCCACACCGAAAAGGAGACGGAAGTATGATTCAACAAGAAACCCGTCTCGTAGTTTGTGACAACAGTGGTGCAAAAGAAATCCTTTGTATCCGTGTCCTTGGTGGTACGCGCCGTCGTTACGCGCGCGTAGGGGATACAATAGTGGCTACAGTTAAAGAGGCCAGCCCGACAGGAAATGTTAAGAAAAAATCCGTGGTACGCGCTGTTGTTGTCCGCACTAGGGACGCCTTGCAACGCAAGGACGGGTCTGCAATCCGATTTGACGATAATGCGGCAGTTATTATTGGGGAAGATAAACTACCCAAAGCAACACGTATTTTTGGCCCTGTTCCCCGCGAACTGCGCGATCAAGGTTATGCCAAGATCATTAGTTTAGCACCGGAGGTACTGTAATGAATAACCTCCCCGCGGCTAAAACTATAAGCAAAATTCGTCTTAAAAAAGGCGACACGGTCGTAGTGCTTTCGGGTAAGTATAAAGGCAAAACAGGCAAGGTCAGCGCCACGCATCCTAACCAGAATAAAGTAACCATAGACGGTATAAATATCGTTAAACGTCACACTAAACCCAACCGTGCTTATCCGCAAGGCGGCATTATTGAAACGACCAAACCACTGTGGGCAAGTAAGGTAGCTATCTATGAACCTACTACCAAAAAACCAACTAAAATCGGCTACAAGCTTGATAAAGATGGTAAAAAGATGCGGATCTATAAGTCCACTGGCAAGGAGATGAAGTAATGGTAGATACAGCCTTAAAGGCACGAAGTCCTAAAAAAGCTGCCATAACCAATCAAGGCAATGCTCGACTTAAGGTATTATATAACCAACAGTACGTCAAAGAATTGATAGATGAATTAGGGTTAATTAATCCTAATCAAGTACCGCGTCTTGAAAAAGTCGTCATAAACATTGGCTTGGGAAAGGCTAAAGACGATAAAAAAGTCATGGAAACGGCGGCCAATACACTAAAGAAAATTACCGGGCAACAACCAATTGATACCATCTCAAAACTGTCAATTGCAGGCTTCAAATTACGTGAAGGTACGAAGATTGGGCTTAAAGTCACACTACGCGGCGAAAAAATGTATGAATTTACCGATCGCTTAATAAATATCGTCCTGCCACGGCTACGCGACTTTCATGGTGTTAAGGCGAAGGCCTTTGATAAATCAGGTAATTACAGTATCGGGTTAACCGACCAATCAGTGTTCCCTGAGTTAACATTTGAAGAAACAACTACGGCGCACGGATTGCAAGCAGTGTTTGTAATCCGGTGTCATGAGCAAAGCCACGCTAAAGCACTGCTGACCAAATTTGGAATGCCATTTGATAAGAAGGAGACAAAATAATGGCCAAGAAATCTATGATAGCTAGAGATGAAAAACGAAAACGGATGATCTTACAATATGCCGCTAAACGCGCCGAGCTCAAGGCTATGGGCGATCGGGTAGGTTTGCACCTGTTGCCACGCAATAGCTCCCCGACTCGTCATAAAAACCGCTGCTCCGAAACAGGCAGACCGCGTGCGTATATGCGACAATTCGGCTTGAACCGTTTATCATTCCGGGAACACGCTTCTAAAGGCGAAATCCCGGGCGTAACTAAGGCTAGTTGGTAGAAAGGAGCATTATGTCTGTAGTTTCAACTGATCCAATAGCCGATATGCTTACACGAATCCGAAACGCCCTTGCTGTTAATAAGCAGGAAATCGTATTGCCTCACTCCAAAGCCAAAGAAGCAGTTGCGCGTTTGCTTAAATCGTGTCAGTACATTGACGCCGTCAAAGTAACCGATGCCAAGATCGGCAAATCACTCACGCTTGTTCTGTATAGCTCTGATTCAAATTCCCGAATAACTGAAATTGTACGGCTTAGTAAGCCAGGACGCCGCTTGTATAGTTCCGCCGATAAAATACCGAGCGTTAAGCAGGGCCGCGGTATTGTCATCGTAAGCACCAGCAAGGGCATCATGACCGGCTATGACGCACGCAAACAGAAGGTTGGCGGCGAATTAATTTGTAAGGTCTATTAAATGAATTTTCTTGTTACTCATCCTAGCGCAGTATATCTGGCAATTAATGCCATCCAACTGCTAACACAGGTAGCTATAGCAACGGCACTTATACATATAGCGATGAGCCTCAGTAAATGTAATAAAAGAGAGAGTTAATTATGAGTCGTATAGGAAAACTACCGGTGGCAATACCGTCGGGCGTGACAATCACTGTCGACCAAGACACTATAATTGTAAATGGCAGTAAAGGTTCTTTAACCCAGTTTACGATGCCAGGTCTCGGCGTAAAGATTGAAGACAATCAAATTGTAGTAAGTCGCGAGAACGATGAGCCTATGAACCGTGCCAAGCACGGACTCATGCGGGCCTTAATAAATAATATGGTAATCGGGGTTTCGACCGGTTTTACCAAACAACTTGAGATTAATGGTGTTGGCTATCGTGTGGCCATGGCAGGGAATGGTCTTAAGTTGAACCTTGGCTTTTCACACGATGTAAACTATGCTCTGCCGGCCGGCATTACAGCCACCGTAGAACAGAATATAATCACGATTAGTGGTATAAGTAAGCAACAGGTTGGTCAAGCAGCAGCTGAAATTCGGGCGCTTAAGAAGCCTGAACCTTACAAAGGCAAAGGTATTAAGTATGTCGGTGAACGCATTATTCGTAAAAGCGGTAAATCAGGTAAGGACAAATAGACCATGGAAAGACTTAAGCAAAAGGTACAAAATCTGGCGCGCCGAAAACACCGCGTACGTTCACGCGTTAGCGGAACGACTATACGCCCCCGTTTAACTGTATTCATAAGTAACTTGCATATTACCGCACAAATTATTGATGACGAAAAGCACAGCACATTGGTGTACGCTACGACGGTTGGCAATAAAACCGCAAGCGGCAACATGACTGAGCGGGCACAAGCAGTAGGGACAGATATAGCTAAGAAGGCAAAAACGGCAAAAATTTCGCGAGTTGTATTTGACCGAAATGGCCGCATTTATCATGGCCGCATTAAAGCTCTGGCTGAAGCAGCCCGAGCGGGAGGATTGGAGTTTTAATATGGCTGAATTTGGACAAAACCAGGGACGCGATAATCGCCGCGGACGCAACGATATGCCGCCAGAAGAAAAGCAATTTGACGAACGAGTCGTCCATATTGACCGTGTCGCGCGAGTTGTTAAAGGCGGACGGCGCTTCCGTTTCCGAGCTCTTGTCGTAGTAGGAGATCACAAAGGTAAAGTTGGTATTGGTATTTCAAAAGGTGCTGACGTAACTACGGCGGTCACTAAAGCCGTTGAAGTTGCCAAGAAAAATTTTGTTCAGATCCACCTAGTGAATGACACTATTCCCCATGAAGCTGAAGTCAAGGTGGGCGGCGCACGTATATTTATTAAGCCGGCCTCAGTTGGTACTGGACTTATCGCCGGTGGTGTCGTTCGTACTGTACTGGAAGTGGCAGGAATCCATAATGTTCTATCTAAATCCTTAGGCTCAACCAATAAGATTAATACGGCGTACGCCACACTAGCAGCCTTACAAGCTGTTGAACATCCTGATAAGTGGATAACCAAGCAACGGCGCGGCACAAAGAAGACAGAAAATGTTAAGCAAAAAGCTGAGGTCGTATCATGAAATATCACGAACTAATCATTACCGCCAATCATGGTGGTAAGCGAGTTGGACGCGGCATTTCTGCGGGGCAAGGGAAAACGGCGGGTCGCGGTACCAAAGGTCAAAAATCCCGTACCGGTAAAGGCCGTCGTCCAGGATTTGAAGGTGGGCAGAACCCACTCATGCAAAGATTGCCAAAGCTCAGGGGTTTCAGGGCGATCAACCCGGCAGCCGAAACTGTTTATACCGGTCAATTAAACGATCTTGGCGTCAACATAGATAACTTTACTTTAGCCGACGCGGGTTTGGTATCGTCACCATATGTCCGGGTTAAGCTGATTGTTAAGGGTGACCTGAAAAAAAAGATGAATGTTAAATTACAGGCAGCGAGCATCACGGCCACTGAAGCATTGCAAAAAGTCGGCGGTACATTTACTGCGACACCGCAGGTCAAACGTACTAGCCAAGAAAAGACCGACAAGCCACAATAGTCTTTCTGCAATTACAAACCACCATTCTTGATAAACTACCAATGCGTAGGGAGCCATGGCAGTTAACTTTATTCAGTCAAAACGTGATAAGCAATTAACCCGCGAAATCCATCGTATATTTTGGCGCGGTCATTTGCTGGATAAACCACGTTTATTCATAGGGCTTGTAGCACGAGTAATTGCCTTTAGCATCTACCATGTTCTATTGCCTCTGATCAGCGCTTTTGGCGTACAAGCGATTTTGACCGGCAATATTACCCGGGTACATTATTATGCGCTAGTATTATTGTTGTTGTCGGCAGCTTACTGTTTGTTTTTTACGATCGGGCAAACCATGATAGCCCGCGACGGTATTACGGCCCTAAAATATGTACAACAATTGGTATATGGTAACTTCCTGGAAAAAGATTACGAATTTTATAGTAATTCGTACATTGGCTCTCTGGGAGCGCAGGCAGCCAGGTTACGTGATGCGTGTAGTGCCTACGGAGAAATGGTTACCTTGTCCATCCCCAAACAAGCCACTATTGTCATTAGCTCTATAGCTGTTATAGCCTGGCAATCATGGCTTTTAGCAGGCATAACACTTCTCGCTATGCTTGTCATTCTCAGCTTTACGCTTGTAACAAGTACCTGGAGACTTAAATATAGGCGCCAAACCAGCGAAGCCAGCAGCCGAGTAGCTTCGCAAATCGGCGATGCCTTAACGCACGCCCAGGCTGTTAAGAGCTTCGCGAATGAAGCTAAGGAAAAAGAAGGGCTTAAGCGGCCATTAGAGACCTTCGGCGAGGTTCAGTATAGGTCATGGATGGCGGCTGTACCGGCTGATAATGGCAGAATGCTCTTAGCTTCTGCCACAACGGCGGTGTTGCTTATTGTTTCGGCGCGGCTGTATCAACAGCACGCTATAACAATTATAATCGTCGTTTTAATTCAGTTGTACGTCATTAAGCTGGTCGCTGCGACTATCGATATTGCTGAAATTATCAAGCGCTACGAGGAAATCATGGGGATGGCATATGAGCCAGTAAAGACCATGTTGTTAAAACCAACAGTTAACGACCCTGTTAAATTTGCAAAATTGAACCTAAACGGCGACTACAAGCTGGAAATAAAAGACGTTACCTACCATTATCCGGACGCGGCGGTGGGTGATAATGCCATTAGTCAGCTATCGCTAATTGTAGAAAAAGGCGAAAAAATTGGTCTAGTGGGCTATTCCGGCAGTGGCAAAACCACACTAACCAAACTTATCTTACGCTTTATGGATGTAACGAATGGTTCCGTTGAGCTGGCCGGCACGGATATACGCAAACTTCGCCAACAAGAACTGCGTAATCTCATTGCGTACGTACCACAAGAGCCAATTTTGTTTCATCGAACAATAGCCGAGAACATACAGTATGGTAAACCGACAGCTACGCAGAAAATGATTTTAGATGCGGCGCAACAAGCCTATGTGGACGAGTTTGTAAGCACACTGCCAAAAAGGTATGAAACGCAGGTTGGCGAACGCGGCGTAAAATTGTCGGGCGGACAACGTCAACGCGTTGCGATTGCCAGAGCTCTTTTAAAAGACGCTCCCATTTTACTGCTCGATGAGGCCACTAGCGCGCTGGACAGTAAAAGTGAGAAATTTATTCAAGACGCTCTCTGGAAACTTATGAAAAACAAGACCGCGCTTGTAATCGCTCATCGCCTCAGCACCGTCCAGCGTATGGACCGAATTTTGGTAATGGACAAAGGTCGGATTGTCCAGTCTGGCACGCATGAAGAACTCAAAAGTCAGCCAGGTATATACGCCGACCTCTGGGAGCATCAAAGCGGCGGTTATTTGGGCGGTAGTATACTTAATGCGTAACTTTTACATCACGTAAATGTTAGAAACTGTTAACCAAATCTTGTATACTTAGTGACAGTTTTTACGGTTAACCATCAAAGAGAGATACTAAAGATATGAGTTGGAAAGTAATCTGGGCTTCCTTAAAGAGCAGTGATATGCGCAAGCGTATCTTAGCGGTGTTAGGCATGTTGCTAGTTTTCCGTATTCTGGCCCATATCCCCATTCCTTTGAGTAACCCGCAGACTCTGCGACAAGTTTTACAAAACTTGTTTACCAGTTCAAAGAATACTTCACTGCTGAGCTTTATAGACGTTCTATCTGGTGGTGCTTTAGCTAACTTTTCAATAATGTTGGTGGGGCTAGGGCCGTATATTAATGCTTCCATTATTATTCAACTATTGACCAAAGCTATACCGCAGCTGGAAAACCTTAATAACGAAGGCGAATACGGCCGGAAGAAAATCAACCAATATACTCGTATGTTGACATTTCCGCTCGCACTTATACAGTCAGTCGGCGCTATATATTTGGTACGTGCCCAAGCCCAGCAAATTGGTGGCATCGGCGACATTACCGCCAACACCTCACTGTGGCAATGGGCGCTTATGGTGGCCGCGCTTACTGGTGGCGCCATGATTTTGATGTGGCTCGGCGAACTCATTACGGAACAAAGTGTCGGCAATGGTATTTCACTTATTATTACCGTCGGTATTGTAAGCCGACTACCGGGTACTATAAGCAGTATAGTCACCTCAGTTGTTGATAAGGGCAGTAAGCTGGTGGTATTTGGTAAAACGTTGCCCATTAATAAACAAGCCCTGATCTATGGTCTGATAATTGCAGCAGTCGTCATAGTGGTAACCATACTTATAGTCAAACTGAATGAAGCAGCCCGCAATATAACCATACATTACGCCAAACGCGTTCAAGGTAATCGAACGTACGGCGGAGTAACAACCATACTGCCGATAAAACTTATAACCGCCGGCGTTATCCCTATAATTTTTGCGGTCGCATTCCTGAGTGTTCCCAGTTTTGCGGGTCAGCTCTTCGCAGCGTCCCACAGTATGCGCTTGCAGCATATAGGATCTACCTTAGTGCAGTGGTTTCAAACACCCAGTGCCAGCACGTTTGCGGCACCTGGTTGGACTCCATACATTTATCCTATCGTTTATTTTGTGCTGGTATTTGTTTTTACATTCTTCTACACCAGTATTACATTTAATGCCAAGGAGATTGCCGAAAATCTGCAAAAGCAAGGTGGATTTATAGCTGACGTCCGCTCGGGGCTGCAAACTGAAAAGTACCTGTCAAAGATCGTAAACCGCCTAACACTGTTTGGTGCCATAAGTTTAGGCCTATTAGCATTGTTGCCCATCCTGGGCCAGGTATTCCTGAAAACCAATATTGCTATTGGCGGAACAAGTATATTGATTCTGGTATCAGTCGCATTAGAAACCCTCCGATCCATAGAATCACGTGCCCTGATGGTAACCTATGATCAATATGAGCAACCGGATTTCTTCTATGATAGCGATGCGCCCGCATTAGCTGCCACCGGCGCTAAACGCCTCCGGTTTTTGTCACGTAAAAAGCGAAAATAACAACACCTGGTTTAATCTGAAAAACTCCTTTACAAGCTCTTGACTTGTCTGATATACTTATACCTTGTTATATCTATGGCGAATAAAGAGGTAATCGAACTTGCGGGAACGGTGGTCGAGGCCTTGCCTGGAACCCAATTTCGTGTAGAACTCGAAAATGGCCATAAGATCATAGCTCATGTCGCCGGAAAGATGCGAAAACATTATATTCGCCTTGTACCCGGGGATAGCGTAACGGTTGAGTTGACCCCTTACGATCTTACTAAGGGCAGAATCACCTATCGCAAATCGTGAACATTTACACGGAATATAAATTTAAGCAGTGTGTCATTCACTGGGAACCCAAAGGAGAATGATCCGCATGAAAGTGCGTGCTAGTGTCAAAAAGATTAGTCCTGACGATAAGATTGTGCGCCGCAAAGGGCGTATTTACGTTATAAACAAACTTAAGCCCAAGCATAAGCAGCGGCAGGGATAAAGCATATGGCACGTATATCTGGTATAACCATTCCTGACAACAAGCAGATCAACGTATCGCTGACGTATGTGTACGGAATTGGACCAAAATCATCGTTTGATATATTAAAGAACGCTAACGTTGAACCAACTACGAGGGTCAAGAACTTGACCGATAGCGAGGTTGCTGCCATTCAGGATATTATCAATGAAAAATACATGGTTGAAGGCGAGCTGCAACGAGTCGTGGCAACTAATGTGAAACGACTAAAGGATATCGGCAGTTACCGTGGTTTACGCCACAAAAACAGCCTCCCCAGCCGTGGTCAGCGTACGCGTACAAATGCACGAACCCGCCGTGGCAAAAAGACAGCCGTAGGCGGCTCGCAACCTAAGTCAGCGTCGAAGACATAAGGAATAAATATATGGCAGAACCAACAACTACTACATCCCCATCCCCAGCTCCCAAGAAGAAGAAATCTAAGCGTTCAGTACCAACTGGCCAGGTACACATTTTGGCTACATTTAATAACACGATTATTACCTTTACCGACAACAATGGGGGCTCATTAGCCGCCTCGTCTGCTGGCGCCTGTGGATTTAGAGGCTCCAAAAAAGGCACCGCTTATGCCGCTCAGGTTGCTGCGGAAAAAGCCGGTCAAATCGTTAAACAAATGCACGGGCTGAATAAGGTTGACGTATACATCAAAGGCATCGGGCTGGGCCGCGAAGCCGCTGTTCGCAGTTTGCAGAACCTAGACATTCACGTTGATTCTATTAAGGACGTAACTACCGTTCCGCATGGTGGAGTACGCCCTAAGAAAGCTCGGAGGGTCTAGCATATGGCACGCGATACCGGATCAATTGTAAAAATGAGCCGCCGAGAAGGCTACGCTTTGCACCCCAAGGCTCATAAAGCACTCGTTAAACGCAGTACGATGCCGGGCCAAGTCACAACTGGGCGTGGCTCACGCAACAAGGCAAGCCAATATTCATTGCAGCTGCGCGAAAAGCAAAAGGTCAAAAGATTGTACGGACTACTGGAACGGCAATTCGCGAAGCTTATGGCCGAGGCCTCCCGTAAACAGGGGCAGTCAGGTGAATCACTGCTGCAATTTCTAGAGCTTCGCGCTGATAATGCCGTGTACCGGGCCGGTTTGGCGACATCACGGCGTGCCGCCCGTCAGCTGGTTACCCATGGTCATTTTATGCTTAATGATCGCCGGGTTGATATACCGTCTATTCGCTTAAGAACCGGTGATGTTTTAGTTGTGCGGACGCACAGTAAACAAACTGAATACTTTAAGAAAATTGAGGATGTAAGCCCCGCCCCAACAAGTTTACCCGGCTGGCTTAAAACTGATCGCAAGAAACTGGCTATCACTATCACTGGCGTTCCAACGCGGGAAGAAGCAGAACCAGATATCAATGAGCAACTAATTGTTGAGTACTACTCACGCTAACCCGAGGAGGGCAATAACTTATGTCAAAAATCATTCACACACCTGGAGTCGTACACGTTGACGAGCACACCGCCAATAGCGCTACCTTTACCATCGAACCCCTGCACACCGGCTACGGTATGACACTAGGTAACAGCTTACGGCGCGTTCTGTTGTCTTCTATATCAGGTGCTGCAGTTACCTCCTTTAAGATAGAGGGAGTGACACATGAATTTACTACTGTTAAGGGAGTGAAAGAAGATGCTGTAGATATCATGCTTAATCTTAAGAGCATTCGCTTCCGTGTTTTTGGAAACGACGCTCAAAACCTGCGTATTGTAACCCAAGGCAAGGGCGTTGTTACTGCTGCGGACATACAAACCAATGCTGACGTAGAAATCGTTAACCCCGATCAAATCATTGCCACCATTGATGATGACAAAGCCAAATTTGTGATGGACCTGGTGGTTGAAACCGGCCGTGGGTACCGCACTATAGAAGAAGGTACCGCTAAAAAAGCCAGTGATATGATTGCCCTTGACGCTATTTTCAGCCCGGTTGTACGCGTTCGCTACAAGGTTGAAAATACCCGTGTTGGCCAAATGACCGATTTGGACAAATTGCTGCTTACGGTAGATACCGATAACTCCATCACTCCCCGCGACGCTTTTGAAGAAGCGGCTGCTATCCTCGTAAATCAATACACGGCGCTAGCAGGTCAGACGCGCGTAGAAACATCGGCACCACTTACTGCTGGTTCGGACGCTACCGATACCAAAGACGGCGATGAACCAGCCGAACTCATGACTCCCATCGAGGACCTTAATCTATCGGCACGTACAACAAACGCGCTTATCAACAATGATATTCACACCTTAAAGGACCTCTTCTCTTTAAGCGATATTGAGTTGCGCGAACTAAAAGGTTTTGGCAGCAAAGCCTTAGATGAAGTCAAAGAAAAAATGGCGGAGTTGGAGATTTAATTATGCACCGCCACGGTTACAAAGGACGTAAGTTCAATAGAGAAAGCGACCAGCGTACGGCACTTGTCAAAGGCCTGGCGGATTCATTGATCATGCACGAGTCTATTGAGACGACTCTGCCAAAAGCCAAAGAAATCGTACCGTATGTTGAGAAGCTTATTACCAAAGCCAAAAAAGGCGATTTACATAATCGGCGGCAGATTATAGGCAGCCTGCAAACCACCAGTAGCGCCCACAAATTGGTTGACGATATCGCCCCCAAGCTTGGCGGCCGAAGTAGCGGCCATTTACGGGTTGTGCGAACACGGATGCGCCGCGGCGATAATGCTCAGTTGGCACGAGTAAGCTTTGTAGATGATTTGCAGGAAGCCCCTGTCGCCAAAGCGGTAACAAAACAACCTTCTGCCAAAAAGCCACGTCAAGCGGCCAAGGAGGACAAGCAATGAAAACCTACAGTGCAAAACCATCTGATGTAACTAGGAAGTGGTATATTATTGACGCCAGCGAAGTACCTATGGGACGTCTGGCCACCCGGGCAGCGACGCTGCTTACCGGTAAGGGCAAGCCCCAGTTTACGCATCACATTGATACCGGCGACTATGTAATAGTTGTTAACGCCGCATCACTTGTGGCTACTGGTAACAAACTGAATGATAAAGTTTATCAGCGCCACAGTGGTTATCCGAGCGGTCTGACGACTACAACGCTGAAGGATCAAATTGCCAAAGATCCAACTGCTCCAATTTTTAAGGCGGTTCGGGGGATGCTACCAGTTAACAAACTGAGGGCCGAACGCCTCAAGCGTCTCAAAATTTACGCTGATGAGAATCATCAGCACGAAGCTCAAAAACCAGAACAATTATCTATGAAAGCAGGTAAATAATGGCTGATAAATCCAAAAATTATTTTTATGCGTTAGGTCGGCGCAAAAGTTCTACTGCCCGTGTTCGGCTTATGAGCGGCAAAGGTCTAATTAGCGTAAACCATAAACCTGCTGCCGAGTATTTTGCTGATAGTAAGGCTATCTTGCACGAGCTAGAACGACCTTTGATCGCACTGGAAATAGAAAACAAGTACGACGTAAGCGCAGTGGTATCAGGTGGTGGCCACAGTAGTCAATCTGATGCGATACGCCTAGGTATCGCTAAAGCGCTCGCTGTCATGAACGAAGACCTGAAGGCAACTTTACGCCGTGCCGATATGTTAGGCAGAGACCCCCGCGAAAAAGAACGCAAGAAGTTCGGCCTTAAAGGCGCCCGTAAACAACGTCAATTCACAAAACGATAGACCTCCGCTGACAACTGTGTTAATATATTTGCGATGTCAACAGCTAACCCAGTCGCTTCAGTCTATTGGTTTACCGACTTTATTAAGGCGGTTAGCTAGTTAAAGTGTGAACAATTTTAATCAACCGCCTCACCGGGCGGTTTTTTAATACCAACCTAATGTATAAAGAGTAAGCAACCAAATGAAAACATTACTTTCGGGCAGAATTGGTAGCGCAGAAGAAATAGTTAGTGCGTTACCTGAACCAGATTACGAGCATAATTTTCAACCTACATACTCAAACCGTGATTATTTGGTACAGACTGTTGGTGAACTACTTGTCACCGGAGCGGTAACTACACCTGCTCAAATCAACGCGATCACTAAGGATTTGGCTCTTGCCAGTCAACGGGGGCATGAACGTCCTATAATGATTACGGACAGTTGCTCAGAAAGCGTAAGCTTAAGAGCTGATTTTAATGCTATGGTTGGTAATGTGATTATGTCAAGAAGCCTGGTTTTAGGTATCTATGGGAACGCAATCTATTTTGGACGAAACCGCGGACAAAACACCAAGCCTAGGTCAAGTCAATTTCAGGTCTTGTCAAATGGTGTTATCGTGCCTTCATATTACGGAGACGCGGTAAACGGCTATGACCCATCGGATCGAGAACCCGATCCTAGCCGCATGGTGGCAGCGGCATCTCAGGCCAACGCCATAGAAGCCCATACACAACGCAGGCTTGGTATCCATGTGCCCGCAGCTCATGAAGCCCTGCTCTTGCCTTACGAGTTTAGCTTTGTTAGCGCCCGTGGAGGCAAACGATACCTCTTGTCTGCTGATTTACCGTGGTTAGGTAAACGAACAAATGACCCGAAAGGCCCTCATGTGCAGTTCCTGGCAACGGTTGAAAATCCGATTGGCGCTAAGATAGGTGATAATTCTGACGCCAATCATATCTCGGAACTTGCGCGCATACTTAATCCTAATAGGAGACCTGGCAGATTGCTCTTTATGCTTCGGCTTGGGAACAACGTGAAGGCTATGGACGAAATAGTCAAAGGTATCAATAAATATGCACCAGATTCTGATATTTTATATGACATGCACGGTACCACCGACCAATTACCAGACGGTACGAAAATACGGGCTGTACCTACTATTGTTGACGACATAGTACTGCTCGCGACGGTGTGTGCAAAGTATGGTCGCGCTTTGAAAGGGCTGCATCTGGAAACCCATACTGATAATTCTAGGTATGAGTGTGTTGACGAGGTAGGGCAACGACCTGCCCACAAGAGCATAGTTGACCCCGGGCTTAACCCTAATCAGACACGACGGGTGCTACATAAGACAGCTCATTTATTCGCAGGTACTAACTGATGGAGTTAGGTAGTTTTGGAATAGTTGGCTACGGTGTATTCGGGGAATTACTAACAGAATTATTAGCGCCACATGCTAAGGTCGTAATAAGCAGTCGCAGGGAAATTCCGGCCTATGATCTGCCCGCTAATGTAATGGTCGGCTCATTGGCCGAAGCCGCTAAGTGCGATGTGCTTATTTTGTGCAATGAACTCGCTGCATTGGAGGCAGACTGCAAAAAACTGGCGACGTTAGTAAAACCGGCCACAGTTGTTATGGATGTATGCTCAGTTAAACTGTTGCCGGCACAAATTATGCGCGATAACCTTAGCGACAAGTGCAGAATATTAGCAACACATCCATTATTTGGTCCGCAAAGCGTTCCAAAAGGTGACGGCCACGGCAAAAAAATAGTCTGGCATGAGGTATCTGGCGGACCGTTTCCTAACCTGGAGGACTTTTTTGGCAAAACCTTGGGTCTCAAAATCATCAAAATGCTCCCCGAAGAGCATGATAAACAAATGGCGTGGGTGCACAGTTTAACTTTTTTTATAGGCCGCGGTCTTTTGGAACTGAATCCACCAGAGTCCGAGCTTTCAACCAACTACTACGAACGCTTACTTAGTGCTGTTGACGTGGAAAAACATCATAGCTATGAATTGTTCAGATCTATTCAATTGGGCAATATTTATTCTGGTCAAGTACGAAAGGACTTACTCCGAATACTGCAGTCGCTTGACGAGCAACTGCTTGAGGATCATATATGAGTCAGTTAACCGAGCTTGAATCGACGCGTGAGAAAATAAATGGCATTGATGACGCGATCTTAGCGCTGCTAAAATCCCGTGGTGAATTGGCACTCCATGTCAAAAAGCTCAAAGCTGATGGAGTTATCTATAAACCCGACCGCGAGGCAGAAATTATCCGCCGCGTACTTGATGCCAATAACGGGCCATTATCCGATAAAGCCATAGTGTCAATCTACAGGGAAATTATTAGCTCCTGCCGTAATCTTCAGAAAACACTTATGGCTGCTTATCTGGGTCCAGAAGGCACCTATAGCCACGAAGCAGCCTTGAAGCTGTTTGGTAATACGGCAGAATTAATCCCCGAACTGTCATTGTCGGAAGTCGTACAAGCAGCCGAGAAAGGGACGGCAGATATGGCGTTATTGCCCGTAGAAAATTCTACAGAAGGTGCGGTCATCGAAACCCACCGGTTATTATTAAAAAGTGATCTGAAGATATGCGCTGAATTTATACTACCCGTCAATCACTGCCTGCTCACCACAGCTAAAAATTTGTCGGATATTAGGTTTGTACATGCTCATCCGCAAGCGCTCGGACAATGCCGCGAATGGCTGCAGCTCCATGTGCCAACAGCAGAATTAATAAACGAGGCTAGCAATGGCCAGGCTGTATTACACATAAAGAAAAAGCCTTCTCGCGCGGCGATCGCCAGCTCGCAAGCATCGGTCATATTTGATGTGCCGGTCTTTATGTCGGGTATTAGTGACTCCGGCAACAATCAAACACGTTTTATTGTTCTGGGACAAAGCGCCACAGCGCCGACCGGCAGGGATAAAACCAGCATCATTTGCAGCGTTCGTGATAAAGTAGGCGCTTTGCACGAACTGTTGTCAATTTTAGCTAAAAATAAAGTGAACTTGGTACGGCTGGAATCACAGCCTCACGCTGACCATGAATATGTATTTTATATGGACATAGAAGGCCACCAGGGTACGGCTACTATTGCCAAGGCGCTTGATGAGTTAAATGTGGCCGCCAAAACATGTAAAATATTAGGGTCATACCCCAAAGGTTAAATATGCCTGCGTTTAAGCCATACCCTTTTGCTTTTATACAAAATACGGTGAAGCCTATAGAGGAAGCCACCATATCTATCATGACCAACGCTCTGCATTATGGCGGCGGAATATTTGGTGGGCTTAAAGCATACGATACGCCCAAAGGCATGGGCATATTCAGACTTGACGATCACCTAGCTCGCATGCAGACTAGCGCCAAGATCTTACGATTCCCTTATACTTTTAATAACAAAGTAGTTAGTCAACAAATTATCGATCTTGCCACCAAAAATAAACTTACCGGGAAAACCTATATACGGCCTATCCTGTATCGCAGCGACACCCAGCTCTCACCCGATATTTCTGGTGAATACGACTTGGCAATTTATATGCTAGAAATGACCGCGGATTATCTGGCTACTAGTGATGGGCTTTCGGTTTGTGTTTCATCCTGGCAGCGCAATAGTGATAACGCCTTGCCGCCACGTACCAAAGCCACGGGCGGATACTTAAATTCTGCACTTGCAATCCATGATGCCAAACAAGGCGGTTACGATTCTGCCATTATGCTAAATCATCGTGGCGAAGTAAGTGAAGGCGCTGTTATGAATTTGTTCCTGGTAAAAAATGGCATGTTGGTTACACCATCAATGGAAGCGGATATTTTAGAAGGCATAACCCGGCGTACGATTATGGAACTAGCAGTTGAACTGGGTATTTCTGTGCAGGAGCGTCCTGTCAGCCGCAGCGAACTTTATAGCGCAGACGAACTTTTCTTTTGCGGTACAGCTGTTGAGATATCGTGGTGCAAATCAGTAGACAATGTAGAAATCAGTGCCCACACAGGTCACATTACAGCCAAATTAACACAGGCCTTCGCCTCACTGCCCAAAACGCACCCTCATCTCTACACTTTATTGGGATAGGCTAACGCGCTTAGCGATAACTAGCCGTAACGTATATAATAGTCGTAACAATGGGAGTAAAACAGTATGGCTAAACAGGTAATCCTCACCGGTCTCCGAGCTAATAATGGATTGCATATCGGCAACTATTTGGGCGCATTACTACCTATGGTTGATATGGCAAATAAACACGCTGCCGAATATCAAATTAATCTGTTTGTGCCTGATTTGCATAGCTTTACAACTCCGATTGACCATATGCAGTTGTATGAGCAGACCATTAACAACTTAAAGATATTTGTTGCCGCCGGACTTGATTTAAATAATCCTAATATACATATTTACCGACAAAGTTTCATACCAGCCCATAGTGAGCTGACGTGGATTCTGGACTGTTTCACTGGATTTGGTGAAATGTCTCGTATGACCCAATTTAAAGATAAATCAGATAAACTATCCGAGGACAGAATAAGCGTCGGTCTTTTTAATTATCCGGTGCTTATGGCGGCTGATATTTTGCTGTATGGTGCCAGTTATGTACCGGTCGGCGACGATCAGTCGCAGCATATTGAATTTACTCGTGATATTGCTGAGCGGATGAATGCCAAGTTTGGCGAGCTTTTTGTGGTTCCTAAGCCCGTCAAAGAACAACATGCTTTTTTTGGCAAAGACCAAGGCTTGCGTATCCGCGATCTGACCGACCCACATAAAAAAATGAGTAAAAGCGACGAAACGGGCAAAGGTGTCGTTTTTTTGGGTGACAGCGCTGATACAGCCAAACGAAAGATTATAGGCGCCGCAACCGACTCACTGAATGAAGTCCGGCACGATTATACAGCGCAACCCGGCGTAAGCAATCTGCTGGACATTCTGACTTTGCTTGGGGGTAATGCACAAGATTTTGTAGGGCAGAACCAATATGGCCCCCTAAAATCAGCTGTGGCTGAAAAAGTCGCGGTATTTTTGGATCAGTTTCAGGGGAGCCTAAAACATGTGGATACATCGGCATTGACGCACAAACTAGAGACCAGCGAAGTGGCCATGAACGCTCAAGCGAGTCAGACACTCTATAGGGTGCAAAAAGCTGTTGGATTGAGAGTTGCATAACGGTATGCCAGCAGAAAAGGCACCACATGGACTGGAAAGATTAACAGGGGCATTTGCCAATATCGTCATAATGCTAGGCGCACTGGCTGCCGGGGCCTTCTTTTTTAAGAAATCTTTAGGCTCTAAGTCGCCAGAGAGAAAAAAGCATGCACAGCAGCGATAGTCAGGTACCTGCAGACTATTCAAAAACCCAAAGACTGGACCAGTATGTACTTGCGAACTATCCGGAACTTAGCAGGTCTTATGCTGTGCGGCTTATTGAAGAAGCCAAAGTGTTGGTTAATGGGACAAAAAGTAAACCCGGTTACAAGCTGAGGGCAACAGACAATGTCACTATTAATTACAATCCGGCCGAAGAAAGGCAAATCCCGAATATTGACTTGCCCGTTTTATATCAAGATGATAACGTGCTGGTGATTAACAAGCCAATAGGTGTTATTAGCCATGCGAGAGGTAAATATTGGGATGAGCCCTCTGTGGCTTCATTTGTGCGCCAAATAACAGGACAGGCCGGCGATAGGGCGGGAATTGTACATAGACTGGACAGAGCAACGAGCGGCGTTATGATTTGCGCCAAAAATCAGCAGACATTGGCGCTGTTGCAACGGCAGTTTTCTGACAGAAAAGTTAAAAAAACCTATACAGCCATCGTAAGCGGCCACCTACAACCAGCGCAAGCTATAATTGATATGCCCATAGAACGTAACCCTAAAGCACCATCAACTTTCAAAGTCGGTAGTAATGGCAAATCAGCTCAAACGAAGTATACGGTAATTACGAGCAATGATATGTATGATCAGGTCACATTAGAACCAGCTACCGGCCGCACCCATCAGTTACGCGTCCATTTGAGTTACCAGGGCCATCCTATTGTCGGCGATTCATTGTATCAAGGACAAACTGCGGATAGGCTATATTTGCATGCCCACCAGTTGATTATTGCTATCCCCGAAATAGGCTTAAAGTCCTTTACCGCACCTTTACCTGCGGAATTTGACCGCTTAATGAAAGCCGGGAGAAATGACTGATTTTTTAATTCACCCCGCCACCAAGATGCAGCTGCAAACCATGCTGGAAGCACTACCGCATGCGGTGCTGATGAGCGGAGAAGAAGGGGCTGGCAAAAAAGCACTGGCCCTCTACAGCGCATGTCACATTCTGGGTATTCAAAATTTAGACAATTACCCTTATTTTTTTCAAATAACGCCCGAGAAACAGACGATAGGGATTGAGGCCATTCGTGCCTTACGATCCTTTTTAAACCGTAGAACAACAGGCTCAAGTACGATCCGACGAATAGTGTTAATAGGCGATGCCCAGACTATGACTAATGAGGCACAAAACGCATTGTTAAAGTCGCTGGAAGAACCTCCTGATGATACGATTATCATGTTGACCGCGTCTGATATAAATCTTTTAAAGCCAACTATCGTTTCCCGCGCACAACATATTAATGTGCGGCTTCTCAGCCTTGACTACGCCCTAGCAACTATAAAGGACCATGACGAAAAGGCAATTACAAGCGCCTATTATATGAGCGGTGGCCGTATTGGATTACTTGTGGCATTGTTGGAGCAAAAGGCCGATCATCGCCTGGTTCAAGCCATTGAACAGGCAAAAACAATACTACGATTAAACACGTACCAACGACTGCTGCTTATTGATGGTCTCAGTAAGCAAAAGGCTGACATTGAACATATGCTGGCAGGGTTGCAATGTGTGGTTACCAGCGGATTGGCCCAAGCAGCGCTGAAAAATAATAAAGAATTAACCAACAAATTTCATTTATTGAGTCGCCAGTTATCAGATAGCGGCAACAGCTTACGCAAAATGGGCAATCCGAAACTAGTTTTGTCTGATCTGTTTTTACAGATGTAGTATAATGAGGCGAGATCATGTATGAATTAGCCTTATTGCTTGGGTTTGGGGTTCTGGCTTACCGCGGCAGCCGCTTACGCGAAGAGGAATTGTCGCCACTACCACGTAAAATCAGCGATAGAATGGGGCAGTTGTGGGATATTGCCCACCAGGGTATGCGCGAAAACCGTTTCTTGCGTGCAGAGAAGGCATTGCTTACCATTCTGAAGATTGACCAGAAAAACGCCGCGGCATATAACCGCCTAGGCATTTTGTATGCGAAGCAAAAAGAATATAAGGACGCTATAGACTGTTTTGAGATTGCCAGCAGTATTGAACCAACTGCGTCATCGTTGCATAACTTGGGGCTGATTTATTACGAGACCGAGAGCTATATGAAGGCTTCGGCGGCATTTGAGCAAGCCTTGAAACTGGAAGATGAGTTGGCCGCCCGACATATCGCGTATGCTAAGGTGCAAGAAAAATTAGGGAACGATAAATTAATGATTCAAGAGCTTGAGCGCGCAAATGAGCTGGAACCAAACAAGGAAAGCTATACACTGCTTATGCACGCCTACAGGGCTCTTGGCATGGCGAGCGAGGCGGATCAGATAGAACGTAAGCTGCAACAGCTGATCATTCCCTCCGGAAAGCCCAAAAGGATAGCTCGCCCTAAGCGCGCCGTGCTTTAACTACTACATATCAGTGGTAAAGTTAAGGGGTTTTTGGTACACTTTAGAACTGTTGCGGTTTGCCATCTTAGCTCAGTGGTAGAGCACTTCCATGGTAAGGAAGGGGTCTCGGGTTCAAATCCCGAAGATGGCTCCATATACCAACCATGCAGGGATACTCAAGCGGTCAACGAGGGCTGACTGTAAATCAGCTGGCTTCGCCTTCGGGGGTTCGAATCCCTCTCCCTGCACCAGCGCCGACGTAGCTCAGTGGCTAGAGCGGCTGTTTTGTAAACAGCGGGTCGTGGGTTCGAATCCCTCCGTCGGCTCCATATAATTATGAATACAAGACAATCATTAGAAACTGGTGTCGCAATTGGTCTGGGTCTAATTGGCGCGCCTGAAATAGTCATGCCGACCACACGTGTTAATGTTGTTTTAGAAGTCATAGCTTGTTCGGCCGCCGCGAAACTGGCTCACAATCTGTATAGGTCTCTACATCAATCAACGCCTCCTCTTGAACAATTAAGCGATATCTGTTAAACTCGTGTAAATATGGCTAAAAAAGGCGACAAGCGAAAAGTTATAGGATTGGTGTCGGAAGAAAGCGGACACCGGCATTATTACACACGCAAGAATACCCAAAATACACCCGACAAACTAAGTCTGCGCAAATACGATCCTGTGCTGCGCAAACACGTACTGTACGTTGAGACCAAAAAGAACCTCGGCCGCAACGAAGTCAAGCCCAAAAAACGCTAAATATTTATTTTACTTTAGACAGATCTAGTACCGTGTTGATTAGCTCAGCGTGGCTCCATACTAACGGCGTAACGGATACAGGGTCACCATTACTAGGGTTTACCTGTTCTGATAACATGCCACTGGGCAGAGCATGGCCAATTGTCCAATCTACGTATTTGCGAGCCTTTTCGGCTTGGCCTGAACGTATATAATATTGAGCCAGCCACAGAGTGGTTACAAACCACGGATTTCCTAAAAATGGTGGTGATGACGCAAAATAATTATCATTTTCGTAGCGCGGACACCCGCCGGCAGGGGTCTTATCAATCATCATGCGTTCAACCTCAACTACCGAGTCCTGCAGATAATCAGTGTCGTCTTTATGAAAGCCATAAATCATCACACCATACAGCGACGAAATATCCAATGTATTATCAAAATTAAGCGTACTGTCCGGCTGCAATAAAAAACCTTTACGCAAAATTTTGCGCTCCGGCTCAAAGAATATATCGCTACCGCCCAGAATTTTGTCGGCAGAGGCAGTCCATGTCACGACATCATCAGGATATTCAAATTTCTCGGCGAATTCCGCGGCTACCAGCAACGCTTGGTAGACTACGGCAGAGGTGTATGTGGACGTAAGAAACTTTTCTTCCCAAAGATCATAGCTCGCATGAGGCAGGTTGGTTGTTTCGTCGGTAAATTTACATAGGAAGTTAGCGGCAGGTTGTATAAATGTAGTGTAAAGACTGCGCACAAAATCTTCGTCATGCGCGTATTCATAAAACTCACCCAGCATATACAGCACCACCGCGGTTTCGTCCTCTTGAATCGCCAGTTCCTTGCGTTCACCATGAAGCATAGGATGCCATGTGCTGCCGATCGCGCGGTCTGGCTGGTATTTGTGCATCAGATAGCCCTCAGGCGTCAGGATGTCACGGCAAAATTCAAAGAACTTTTTGGGTTCATCGGTGTACCCCAGCCTTATTAACGGCCAGATCGCATAGGCGCCGTCACGGGGCCATACGTAGCTGTAATAGTCCCTCCCATAGTTGTATATAGAGGAATCGCAACTGGCAATAATACCACCTCGGCGATCAATATGCGCCTTAATAACCAATAGCGATTTTTTGGTGTGTTCGAGGTACTCTTTGTCCACTTCGTGCAAGGCGTTGGCACCGGTGGCTAGCCAATGTTTCCAATAATTACGCGTAGATTCCAGCCGGGTTTTTAAACCTTCTTTCTTAATCTGATCATGCAGTTTTTCGGCGCTGTACTGTGAGTCGGCCGCTACGATCCAGTATGAGATATCGGTGCTTTGGCGTGCCTCAAGAGAGCTATTAAACCGTATGACGGAATCTACACCGCCATGCTCCACCGCGCTGCCCGACAGCTCACCATCTTCCGCGTCTTTAAATGTTCCTTCTTTACCTTCAATACCGTAATTACCGATCGCGAACTGGTCATAGACCTGGCCATTATCATCCTGGCCATAAATAAGCAAGCTGCAGCGACCCTTATAATCCAAAATATAGCTTTCATCAGGTACAAACAGTGCAGTATCGGCGCGACCGCCACGCGAAATCTCGAATACTTGATGCATGAAGAGCCGGATTATTCGCGGTTTATCCGCCTGATTCGTTAGGGTGATTTGACGGCAGAAGGCATTCATATCGCTATCCACAAAGTCACTAAATAACAGTTCGGTTTGCAGTTCATCGTTCTGCATACGAATAGAGCTGATTAAGGCGTCGCTATCAAAATTAATGCTGATATCCCAGCTCCCATCGTCAACCCATGAAAATGTGTCTTCAGTCCAGATCCCAATTTTATGGTGTACGCTACGGGCTGTCGTGAGGTTATCTAAACCTACGTATGGATAATAAAAATCATGGACTAGCCCATGTTCATTAAGCCCGACCGTCAGAGACCCATTTCCCAGCATTACCGGTCGGCCCATAATTAAACCTCAATTCCTTTTTCGCTGAGACGAAATTTTATATCATGCCAGGCGTTCATAAAGTTAGTAAAAGCTTCATAAGGTGTTTCATAAGGACTAAAGTACGCATGGATATCACCGTCATTGAACCACTTCGTACACATATAGTAGAGGTGGTCAGAGGTTTGCAGCTTGCGCCAATCTTCTATTAATGCCAGATCACCGGACTTAATAATTGGGTCCTGCAAGCCGTAGAGCGCCTGAACTGCTTGCGTTTGCATTGGGTTCCCCAACCATGCCGATAGGTCACGCTCTGTATCTGCCCACGTAATCGTAGTCGGTACGTCTATGCGGTCTACCGGATCGAAGCTGTCGATGGTTTCACTCACGGTCATAAATGTATGGTCGTCAGAAGCAAGCCAATGTTCTGGCAAATGATGCAGAAAATCAAAGATACCACTGTCACTCCATTGGTGTTCGCCAAACGTCTCATAATCCATGAATAAATTAAAGTTAGTAGCATCACCGGATTCGCTCAACCAATGAGAAAATTTATCGGCCGTGAGTGGCCAGCCCGCCCATTCACGGTCACCAAATCGGAAGGCTATATCGTCACTCAGCTTGTAATTTTTCATAAGCAGCCGGATATTGTTGGTGTACGTTGGACGGTATACAAAGTTTGGGCTGCGCCAGCCTAATACCGGGTCCCATCCTTCCGTTAAAATCCCTTTGTAGCCCGCCCGGTCTGCCCAGTATGCTAGGTCATTGTTATAGCTAAGTTCAGTATTCCTAAAGACATGCGGTGTTTGTCCAAACAACTCCTGCACTTTGGCACGATGCATATCAACCTGCATCTCAAATTCGGCCAGCGAATAGAAAAAGGCCAGACTGTGATGATACGTTTCGCCGACTATTTCTACCCGGCCTGTGGCCGTTAGTTCCTGAAAGGACCGCAAAACATTGGGCGCATAACGTTCAAACTGCTCCAGAACCGTACCAGTAATTGAAAGACTCAGCTTAAACTCGGGGTGGCGATGTAAAAGTTCCAATAACTTTTTGTTAGTAGGCAAATACGACTTTTCAGCTACCTTGTTCAGAATCTGCTCGTTACTAGTACGTGAATCATACGGCGCGTCAAAATAATCATGCTTATTGGCCGTGTCAAAAATAGTGTAGTGACGAACGCGAAACGGTTGATGCACATGCATGTACAATACGATTGCTTTTTTGCTCATGCCGACACCGCCGACATGTGGTGTTTATACATAGTAACAAGCTTATCAGCGGCATTGTTCCAGCTTAACTGTTCATATTCACGCATCGCGTTAGTTTGTAAGGTCTGTTGTAAACCGTCGTTCTGAACCACAGCCGTCATTTGATTGGCCATTTCATCCGTATCCCAGAAATCCGTCTTAAGACAATTAACGAGCACCTCTGCCACACCAGATTGTTTGCTAATAAGTGCAGGCGTGCCATAACCGGCTGCTTCCAGCGGTGTCAGGCCAAAGGGTTCGGAAATAGACGGCATGACAAACAGATCACCAACTGCAAAAGCATCTCGCCACTGCTTACCGCGTAAGAAACCAGTAAAAATAACATTACGGCTAATGCCGAGTTCCGCGGCCAGCAGCAACAATTCCCGTTCTTGTTCACCACTGCCAACTATTAGAAATAGCGTCTTGGGAGCACGCAGTATGACTTGTTTGGCAGCCTTTAATAAATTGGGTAAACCTTTTTGTATGGTAAGCCGACCAACGTTGACAATAACACGGTAGCCCTGGGATTTCATTTTTTCCAGATAACGATAGGTATTGTCAGCGTCCAATGGTGCCAAATCAGCAATGTCTAAGCTATTATGTACTACCTCTATTTTATCGGCCGGGATACCATATTCGCGTACAATGCTTTTTTTGGTATGACCGCTGACCGCAATAACTTTATCGGCCAACATCATGGCAGTATATTCGATTTCGCGCACCATAGGATTCCCACCCATTTCCATACCGGCTCTATCCGATTCTATCGAGTGCACATGTACCACTAGGGGTTTGTTTGTTTTTTCTTTGGCGCGCAGAGCGGCCCGAAAGGTCAGCCAATCATGAGCGTGGATAATATCGTATTCCTCTATAGAAACGATCCGTTCTACGGCCGTTTCATAGATAGCGCTCTGTCCAAACAAATCCACCCACTTTATATCGCCCGACTTACTTACGTACTTAAAACTATCATATGCTATACCTGCCTTCAGTACGCGCTCAACATCTTGCGGATGAGCTGAGTTGATCCGCATAAAATCAATATCGTGGTCAGCGGTGTAGGGCACCACGAACTCAATATCAACTTCTTTTTTGGAGAGAGCCTTACACAGCTGGTAGCATGCCACGCCAAGCCCACCACTGTTGTGCGGGGGAAGTTCCCACCCCAACATCAATACTTTCATAGCCCTCTGTTTTTAATGTTTTTAAGTTTAGTTCGTTGGTATTATACCTAGTAACAGCGGTAAGCACAACCATATTGTGTGACTTTATCCACAAAATGGTAAAAATATCTATAATTAAGATTACACACATAGTAGTTACCCTTGTTACGGTGACAAACCAGCCAAGATTGAGTATCATATCAGAGTTGTATAGGGGCATAGTACAATGGTTAGTATAAGGGTCTCCAAAACCCTAGATCGTGGTTCGATCCCACGTGCCCCTGCCATTTTTGCAACTGAGGTACAAATGTTATACGATAGGAGTCAATGGCCAAGCTTCAATTAAACCATCCTACTTTGTTCTTACTTTATGGGTTTCCGGGTGCAGGCAAAACCTATTTTGCCCGGCAGTTATGTGAAGAGGTGCAAGCAGCTCATGTGCAGGGTGATCGTATACGTGGTGAGCTATTTGATCAGCCCCGATATGATCGCCAGGAAAATGACATTGTCAATCAACTTATGGCTTATATGACGGAGGAGTTTTTGCAGGCCGGTATAAGCGTAGTTTATGATACCAACGTGATGCGAGCCGCTCACCGGCGTAACTTACGCGAGATGGCACGGCGCATGAAGGCAAAAACAGTGTTAGTCTGGTTTCAAATTGACACCGAAAGTGCGTTTGTGAGGGTGGTTAAGCGGGATCGCCGCAAGGCTGACGATAAATACGCGGCGCCCATGGACCGCACGACGTACGAATCGTTAGTAAGCGGCATGCAGAACCCTGAAGTGACAGAAGATTACGTAGTGGTTAGTGGTAAACGGACTTTTCAGACGCAGCGTAGCGCGATTTTGAAAAAATTGTATGATTTACGGCTACTTTATGCAGAGCAGTCAACCACCGGCATTGGCAAGCCGGCGTTAGTTAATCTCGTCCCAAGTCATTTACCAGGTCGCGTCGACCCCACACGCCGCAATATTACCATCCGATAATGCCTCAAAAAAAGCTTCTTATTGCTGGAATTGGCGAAGTATTGCTGCAGAAGCGCAAAGGATCACGCAGTATTCGCTTGACCGTAGGACATGAAGGGCAAGTACGCGTAAGCATGCCGCTATGGTCGCCTTATAAAGCGGGCGAAACGTTCATATTAAGCAAGACCGCCTGGATCAAAAAACAACAGTCAGTGAAACAAATCAGGCCGTTTGGAGCCCATGATCGCATTGGCAAAGCTCATCGGTTGCGCTTTATCTCTGAACAACGCAGTACTATTACCAGCCGCGTTAGTGCCACTGAAATCGTCATAAAATTACCCCTCACGCATAGTTCTTCCGACCCAGCAGTTCAAAAAGTGTTGCGGGCAGCTGGGACACGAGCATTAAAGCAAGAGGCAAAACAACTTTTGCCACGTCGTTTGCAGGCTTTAGCTGCTCAGCATGGTTTTGAGTATCGATCCGTTTCTATTAAGCAACTTAAGACCCGTTGGGGGAGTTGTAGCTCAACCGCGGACATAGCACTTAACTGTTACTTGATGCAGCTGCCCTGGGATTTGATAGATTATGTATTGCTGCACGAACTGCTGCATACGCAGATTATGGCCCACGGCAAACCGTTTTGGGATGAACTTGGACATTATGTTAAAGATTTGCCCACCAAACGATTAGCGATGCGTTCACACCAACCGGCGCTTATTGCGGCCATTTAAGCTATAATTATCCTTATGGCTAGCAATACAAACACCCATGCCACTCAAAAAGTCATGTCAACAGCCAAAAATCTTGCCAAAAATCTCAAGGCAAGCGTCGTGCCCAATGCCGAGCTGGAACGCGAACGCCTCATCAGTCTCATTAACAGCATGGCTGACGGCGTAATCGCGACGGATGAACACACCAAAATAGTATTATCTAACGGTGCCGCGCTAAATGTTCTTGACGTGAATGATACCCTAAACGGCAAACAAATTAATCATGTGTTGCAGTTAGTGGATAAGGACAACCAGCCCGTAGACATCCGCAAGATTATTTTGGATACCAAAACTCAGTTCAGCAACCGTGAATGGCGCTTAAAATATGCGGATGGCAGCACCGCCAATCTGTACATCAGCATAGCGCCCGTCAGGCTTGGTTATGGTCAACGGGGTAGAAAGGGTTATGTTATTTTATTACGTGATATTACCCGTGAAAAGTCGCTAGAAGAAGAGCGGGATGAATTTATTAGCGTGGTCAGTCATGAGCTGCGTACGCCAATTGCAATATCAGAGGGCAACATCAGCAATGCCCAGTTTATCGCTGATAAATCAGGTGACATGAAAGCCGTTAAAGAAGCGCTGAAACAGGCCCATGATCAGATTGAATTTTTGAGTGGCATGATTAATGACCTAGCCACGTTGTCGCGCGCCGAACGGGGCACACTGCAAGTAGAAATAGAGTCTATCAATGTCCACGAACTTATTCAGGATTTAGCGCACAATTACACACCGAGCGCAGAAGCTAAAAACCTGAAATTTACGACAGACGCCGATAGCCGACTGGAA
Organism: Candidatus Saccharimonadota bacterium; assembly: GCA_025924835.1. Taxonomy (GTDB): domain Bacteria; phylum Patescibacteriota; class Saccharimonadia; order Saccharimonadales; family JAICHO01; genus JAICHO01. The sequence goes on from JAICHO010000004.1 coordinate 27,129, forward strand.
TTGTTGCAATCGTCCAAGTTATATGTGCGTGAAATACTCCAAAACTTCATAACAAATGCAATCAAATATACCGAAACCGGCAGCGTCATGTTGAGTGCCAGCCCCAAACCGCGTGGCGTAGAGTTTCAGGTGAGCGACACCGGAATTGGTATAAGCAAAGGCGACCAAGAAAAAATTTATGATAAATTTTTCAGATCAGAAGATTATCGTACCAGACAGAATAACGGCACTGGCTTAGGTTTATACGTGACCATGAAATTGGCACGGCTTATCCATGCCGAGATTGATTTGCAAAGCGAACTTAACAAAGGCTCTAACTTCACAATTTTTATTCCCAACCTCCAGTAGAAGAAGACCCCCTGTTTGTTAGGGTTGGCAACCCGGGGATAACATGCATAACAGGGATGCATATATTGCGATCCTTCCAGTCCACCCTGAAGAATTCATACTGTATCATTGAGACATAACTTATGACCACTTCGGTAGCTACAACCAGGGGGAATGTGAATACAGCCAACAAACTATTAGCCGGATCGGTCACGCTCACTAGTAGTACGTGCGTAAGGATTAAAAAGATGACGCTACACAAAGGAATCCACAATGCCGTCACCGGCCACCAGTGGTGAGTTAACAACAAACCAAACGGCAATAACAAAAACATGCAGTTGAAAACACCCATAAGCAAGACCCACTCTGGCCGACGGTGCAGGCGAGGATAGTGTGTCCGTACGGCGGTAGCATATTGTTCGTGAAAGTTTTTGGTGGTTTGTACCTCAAGCTCGGCACTGCTACGAACAAAGCTATACTGGTCGGTTTTAATTAGTTCGCGCGCAAAGAAAGCTTCTGGGGTAATCGAGTGACTGACAGCAGAAAATCCCCCGAGAGCTTTTAAGTCTTGGCGACCAATCATCCAACACGTACTCAACACCGCGGGTCGATTAAATAAACGGCGGGGCCAAGCCAATTCCCACCAATATCTCATGGGCTGTATAAAAGCAGATATTGGTGAGTGTAAAAAGCGTATTGGCAATACGCTTAACATGGATTTCTTGCGTGCATATAACAGATTCACCATGCTTCTTATCGCGAGAGGCCCAAAACGCGCGTCTACACCGCAAAACAATATAAGTTCGCCGGCTGATTCTTCGTATAGTTTTTGATAGGCTTGATTTTTGGCAAGCCAACGTTCGGCCGGTTCTTGACCGCGCACAAAACGGACACCTTCGTGCGCAAAACTCTTGATAACCTCAGCGGTTTGGCTTTGCGAGCAGTCATCCAAAACTATTATTTCCAGTTTGGGGTAATCACTGGCCAGCACCGAACGTAAGCAGCCTTGTAAATCATCAGTTTCATTGCGCGCCGGAATGGCAACGGTAACCGTTGGTAACTCTCGATCGCTCAAAAATATTTCTGGCATTTTGAATCGCAGCTTCCTGATATTCTTGATGGTAATCAATGTTATGATCACGGCTACAACGGCCTGGATCAGCGAAAGAATACGAATACCTGTGCGGGCAGTTACTATGATCGGTATTACAATACCTATTAAAAGCACTAGATGAATGATAAATACCCATATAGAAGTGCGTAGTACGGCGTGTCGCAGATAAGTTTCGTTCATCCGTCCGGCCAATAGGCGTATCTGGTTGCCCAAACGATACATGGCCAAAAATATAAGAACACCGGCCGGCAAGACATCAAGCTGCACGCTAAGACCCGCGGTTGTGACAACAATAAAACAACAAACAAGTATCGCCATGGCACGACGATATCGCCACAGAAGTGGCAGCAATGGCACTAGAGCTTCTAAAACAAAGGCAAACAGCCATAGCGATAACATATTGTTACTATCATAACGCATATGCTCTTGGTTTTAGACTTGCTAGTTTTTATAGATTAAGGTATATTGACTTCTGACGACCCTATCATATGGTAGGGTTTTTAATTTGAGGAGAGACGACGTGGCCGACAATAAAGAAACGCCAAAAAAACGCCTTATAAAAAAACCGGAGTCAGTTAGGGAACGAGCCGCTAAATCAGAGACAAAAAACAAACCACGCCGCATTCAAATGGCTGGCACTACAGCCATGAGACCGCTTAAAGCCGTTGGCAGAACTGCACGCAAGGAAGTTTACTTGCCGCTGCCCGACAATAAGGCGGGCCGGTTTTTAAATAAAAGACGTCATATAATTCCGCGTTATTTCAGACTGGCATGGCAAGAACTAAAACAGGTGGTCTGGCCGGGACGTAAAGAAACCGCCAAACTTACTGTTGCAGTTTTTATATTTGCTATTTTCTTTGGACTCATTATCAGCTTGGCAGATTATGGTCTAGACAAATTATTTAAAAACCTGATTTTGAAATAGGAGGTATTTGATGGTTAAACGATACGACGCTACCAAACAATGGTATGCCATCCATACATACAGCGGTTACGAAGAAAAGGTTGCTGAAAGCATACGCCAACGTAGCGAAAGTCTGGATATGAAGGACAAAATTATCCAAGTACTGGTGCCCAAAGAGAAAATGATTGAGGTTAAAAACGGTAAGCGCAAAGTTGTAGAAAAGCGTATATTCCAGGGTTATGTATTGGTTCAGATTAAAATGACGGAAGATGCCTGGTATATCGTACGCAACACACCGTCGGTAACAGGCTTTGTGGGTAGTGGCACCGAGCCGACACCTATAAGTACAGATGAAATTGAAAAAATCATGAAGCGCATGGGCAGGGATGAACCCAAGCACAAGATTGATTACAAAATCGGGGAGGTGGTTAGCATCACTGATGGACCGTTTAAGGGCTTTGATGGCAGCATCAACGAAGTTGACCAAACTAAGGGCAAGCTAAAAGTATTGGTCAATATGTTCGGCCGCGAAACACCGGTGGAGCTTGACAGTCTCCAGGTAAAAAGAGTATAACTTTTTTTAAGAACGGAGTTAAATGATGCCGAGCATTGATGCTAGTGCTTTAAGACAAGAGCTTTATGCCGCACATAGAGGTGATATTACTCCCATTACCGTGGAGACATTCACGCAAATAGGTCAGAATGCCTTAGGTATGATGAGAGGTGGCGATGTCTACGGGGCTGTCTACTCTCTCCAAACGGCTATAATGGCCGGAAAAATGGCCGCAGTCTACCGTACTACCGGTTTCCATCCAGGATTAAGGCCGCTTGCGGTATATTTAGCCACCGATGAAGATCCGCCACTAAATCTTTTTGGATCAGTACTGTCGCACGTAGATTAGACAACAGGGGTAATTTGTAGTAGTATTGATCAGTTACGCATGTGAGTGCCGATATGCTTCGTCGGCAAACTTCAAAGAGGAGAATACAGATGGCAAATAAGCCTGTCAAAGCAAATTTAAAGATGAAAATACCGGCCGGCAAAGCTACAGCCGCACCGCCCGTGGGCAGCACGTTGGGTCAGCACGGTGTTAACATGATGGATTTTATTAATCCTTTCAACGAACAGACCAAAGATCAAGGTAATGTGACCATAACGGCCCATATTACGATTTATCAGGACCGCACCATGGATTTTCGTTGGGTTGGCCAGCCAACTGACGATATGATTCGCGGCAAACTAGGCATTCAGAAGGGGTCTGGCAAACCTAACAGTGAAAAAATCGCCAAAAAGCTAAGCCAAAGCGATCTAAGACAAATTGCCGAAACAAAGGCAAAGGATACTAACACCGACGACATTGAGGCGGTCATGAAGCAAGTAGCCGGAACCGCCCGTTCTATGGGTGTTGAGGTAGGTTAGAAAACCGTGGCCCATGAGTATAATCCGTTGTCTGATGTTCGATCGCATATTATAGCCGTAAGCGAAACAATGGCTGGGTGGCAGTTTGGCATACTTTTTGCACTTGCCGCTGTATATGAGGGCGTAACCGCTGCCAAAACACAGGATATTACGCGACTGCGCAACGCAACTGTGCTAGCTAGTTTATCTTTGGCGAGTGCCCAGATTGCTGAACATGGCTGGAGACAGCTGGAAGATCCAACTAATGATGGTGTTATACCAACTGACTGATATAAATTAATACATTGTGGGACCATGTTATCAAACATGGGCTTGGACCACGAAAGGAGCCAGTATGGCAGAAGCAAAGAAAACAGCAACTAAAAAGGCTGTCAAGGCAAAAAAGACTGATGAAAAAGTTGAAAAGGTTAAGGCAGTAAAAGGCACGAAGGAGCAACTAGATGGGATTACTACGGAAACTAGTCAGGTATCGGTTGAAGCAAATCAAGAACCAAAAGTAGGCGACAGCGCTGCCCCTAAGGTCGCTAAGGCCGGCAAGCGCAGCGAAAAGGCACTAAAGGAAGCTGAAGAAAAACAGGCCAAAGAGGCGCGAAAAGCTCAGGCGGCAGACGCCAAAGCAGAAAGCGAAGCTAAACCTAAAGTTCAGCAAAAGCCTGCCCGCAGCAAGCTGGAACGAAAAAGTAAAGGCTTCCGTAAAGCCTCTGAACTGATAGAAAAAAATAAGTCTTATAACATTAGCGAGGCTATGGAACTGGCTGCAAAGACAAATCCTGCAAAATTTGACGCTACCGTCGAGTTGCACATCAGACTTGCGGTTGACCCCAGGCAGGCTGACCAGAATATTCGCGATATGGTGGTATTGCCCGCTGGTACTGGGAAGGCTATTCGCGTAGCGGTCCTGGCTGATGCTGACGGTGTGACAGCTGCTAAAAAGGCCGGAGCTGACAGCGCCGGCAGTGACGAATTCCTGCAGGAGCTTGACAAGGGTAATCTCAATTTTGATATCCTAGTCGCTACCCCTGCATTCATGCCCAAACTTGGAAAATACGCCCGTGTTTTGGGGCCAAAAGGACTTATGCCAAACCCCAAGAGTGGCACCGTTACCAACGACGTGGCCAAAGCGGTTACCGAAGCCAAAGCTGGTCGCGTAGAATACAGAGTTGATAGTACGGGTATTATCCATGTTGGCATTGGAAAAGTGAGTTTTGGAGGTGCCAAATTATCGCAGAACGCGCAGGCGATTTTAGCTAGTATCAAGCAGAACAAGCCAAGCAGTATTAAGGGCAACTATATACGTTCTATCTATGCCGCTAGCAGTATGGGTCCATCTATTCGCATTGCTACCAACGAAATTTAATTTTGCTAAATAGCTATACCGCGGCGGTACGGTTTGCTATATAGTAACTGCAGTGACAGCGACCCGTAGCCGTAAACAAGTCAAGTCTTATGAGCGGCATCTTAAGTATGTTGAACCACCGGCTAAGGGCTGTGTATTTTGTACAATCAGCGACAAAGACCATCAGTTTATAAAGCAAACGGCATTTTTTAAAGTTATCCGCAATATTTTCCCCTATTCGGTCTGGGATAATCAGCCGGTAGAAAGTCACCTACTGCTCATACCTAAGCTGCACACCGACACTCTGGCAGATCTGCCGTCATCTGCCGCCCAGGAATTTGTAAAACTAATAAGCGAATATGAATCCGTCGGGTATTCCGTGTATGCCCGCGCTCCCGGGTCGGCCATGAAATCCTTGATACATCAACATACACATTTGATAAAAACCAGAAATCGCAATATACGTGGTCTGTTTTATGTCCGCAAACCGTATGTACGTTTGGTAGTTAAGTAAACATGCTTTTTGTCTTGCGGTGTTTTTTGGTTACAATGTGCTCATGATTATTTTAGGTATGACCGGGCCGATTGGCCATGGCAAATCCACGTTCGCGGACGCATTAGCGGTACTGGAAGAATCCACTGTTCATTTTGAGTCATCATTGATCATTGCCGAGGTCGCTAATGCCATGCAAAACGCGCTTACTGATATTCCGGATCCATACAACGTTGAGCAACTGAATAATTGGCTTCGTTGCTTGCCACCCATTTTAGCAGAAATTATCCATGTGAATTGCGCGTATGAGCAACTAAAACTAGAACAAAAAGCCATGGAAGAACACCCGGTGGAATATCAAAAGCTGATACTGCATGTTGAGAACATGCAAAGAAAGCCGGAGCTGATGCATCAATTAATTACTAAGGAAAATAAAGAAAGCTACCGCCCGCTGCTGCAATGGTTAGGCGGGTATCTGGTACAGAAAATCGATAGTGGTGTGTGGTATAACGAGATTGTTCGGCGAATGCGCCAAGCGGCAGACGCAGGCTGTAAGCTCTGTATCGTCGGCGGATTACGCTATCCAACTGACGCGGCTATTTTGCGCGGAGCCGGCGCCATAATAGTCAAGGTTTACCGGCCGGGACACTTACAAAGTGACATGCTTGACCCGACTGAACGTGAACGACAAAACATACAAGTAGATTGCACCATCATGAGCAACGGTACCGTGGCAGACGTGCGTAAATTTGCCGAGTTATTTTACCAGGATTTAAAAGATAATAAGATCGAAAAAATTTACCATACAGCTACCGTATAAACCGCTGACATTATCTTGTTTTACTCATAACCTTGTTAAGGGCATTTAGCGTACGACTAAAGCCTCGAATACCACCACGATAGGCAATATAGCGGCTGCTCCACTCGGGCTCATACTTGGACTTAAAACGCTTTAGGCCGCTAAAGGAATAGAAGCGATCGCTATTGGCATATACAAAACGTAATGCATTGTCAAGAAGAGCACTGCTTTGATCATCATTGTCCAAGCCTGCCAAAGGACATAAGCCTAGGTTTAAGCGTGTAATTCCGGCACCCTGTAAGTAGCGGATAAACTCGGTTAGCAGAAAGTCATTGCTATTAGTCGGAGCGTCTTTCGTATGACGTAATAAGTCGTAACTGGCTTCTTGCCAACCTAAGGAAGGCATTTGATTCATGAAAGCCTGGATTTGGCCTGCCTCATCGCGTAATATCATAACTTTGCACTGCTGTATATATGATACCTTGAAATAGCCCATCATAAAGCCCCTCTCCGTACGGCCTGGCAATTGGAGCCATTCGTTAGACACTTGGCGTAATCGCTTGATGAGTGCCTCGCTGTGTGGTGGCGTCATAACTTCGGTCTTAAACCCGTGCTTTATAAACCGATTATTAATTTGACGAAAGTATTTATTATTCAAAGTGTTCGTAGCAAAATGTTCTAAGTTTAAGCAAGCTTCTTCACCAATTTTTTGCAGCGTAAAGTGGTGCGAGGTATAGAGCGCGTTATTGGGTGGTTCTGTATGTATGAATGACGGAAGCCAATCATTCACTCGGCAGAATTCCATGAATTGATCTATAAGTCTTGGAAACTGGCGAGGATCACCTGCCGGATCACGAACCGCTAATGCTACACCACTATGAACACGGTAGGCCAGCGCTGCTGTGTGCTCTTCGTTAAAAAAATAGACTTTGTCGTGCGGCCAAATCTTAAAAAAGTCTTCACTACTTGACGGATATGAATGTAGTAGTTCTTCTACTAGCCGGCGACTCCGTGTTTGATCAGTTAATCGTGCCCGAATTGGTTGGAATAATGACACAAATACATATCCCACCGCTACCGTACTTACCAGACTAAGGGAGTCCTGAAACAACCGAGAGCGCCGTGTGTAACCCATCAATTCATGGTCACTTGTTATATTAAACTGATCAATTGTTCGGTGGACGGCTTCTGGAAAACTTATTTCTTGCCTAAAATCATGAGAGTCAAGCAATATAAACCCAGACACACCGTACATAAGCGCTACAACCAACAAAAGAGCGCTTGTGCGAAGCGCTAATGTAAAGTTTTGTATGTCACTTTTAACCTGAAATTCCGCTCGGTAGTGAATTAACCCCAATGTTATGATGGCCGGCAATAGTATGTTCCGCGCCAGAGACACAAGGCCTAGGTCATGATACGTCCTAAATATAAACACCTGAGCTAAACCAAATCCGAAGATACAGGCATACACAGGGAGTATGACTAACCATGCAGCTCGTTTACGGCGCCTTAACAGCGTTGCTAAATAGATAAGCGTCAGACCAAGAAGCAGTGGTACATGGGGAAACAGTGCATCTGAATGCTCGCCATGCGTAAATATGAGCTCTGCCAGTGAGGTCCCGACAATTATAAGTCCGTTAGCCAGCACGCTACCGGCAATTAACCACAGCATAAAATCACCCCGAACGTACCTTGAGAGCAACCTATTCATTCAATCTTATTGTATCGCTTTAACCTCCGCAACAACTATCAATGTGTTTATTCCATGTCCGTTCAAGCTGAAATGCAAACAATAATACAACAATAAGTCAGCATTTGGGCTTGCGTCACCCTTTTGACAAAACGTACAATAGGTTCAGATTGTGAGGACGAATGGGTGTATATAGTAATACGCAGATCAAGCAGGCTATCAAAGAGGGCCATATTATCTTTTTCCCTTACATCGAGCAACATATCGCTGGTAGCAGTGTAGATGTAACACTAGGGGATTGGTATTACCGCACGGAACGGCCCAGCGAAGGCGGGTTTTATAACCCTTTTGACGAGGCGGCCGTAAAACAGTACTTTGGCTCACCACTCCGAGCCGAGATTCACCATGAATGGGCGGAGAAACATGGGCGCAAGCCGTTTGCAAATATACCGCTCGACCACCGTATCATAGTCCTGCGGCCGCAAGAACGAATACTCGGTCATACGCATGAGTTTATCGGTATTAAGGCGCCCGGCACAAGTACCATGCAGGCCCGTAGCACATGGGGGAGAAACGGCGTGGCAGTTTGTCTAGACGCTGGGTGGGGAGACCCAGGATATATAAACCGTTGGACAATGGAAATTTATAATATGAACCAGCACGAAAGCGTGGTTCTGCCGGTGGGCGAGCGGGTGGCGCAGATGGTTTTTTATGAAACAGGTCCCGTGGACAGCGAGTACAAAAAGCTAAGCGGTAAATATCAGCCAGGCGAGAGTGATGACCTGGATAACATCATAGCCAGCTGGAAGCCCGAACAAATGCTACCACGCGCCTATAAGGATAAACGCCGTGTTCCTGAGGTAATAAAAGGTTTAAAAGCATGATTGACGCCAAAGAAGCCGCCAGGGAACGCGGCACATTTATTGTAATTGAGGGAACAGATGGGTCAGGCAAGGGCACGCAGTTTGCCAAGCTTGTGCAGCGGTTGGAGTCCGAGGGTTACGATGTTGTGACGTTTGATTTTCCGCTTTATGATGATCCGTCGTCATATTTTATTCAGCAGTATCTAAATGGCAAATATGGTAGTAGCAAAGAAGTCGGCCCATATACAGGTTCTCTATTTTTTGCCCTGAATCGCTACGACGCATCCTTTGCCATCCGTGATGCCCTAGATGCCGGCAAGATAGTAGTCGCCAATCGTTTTACTGGCAGCAATATGGCCCACCAGGGTGGTAAATTTGAACATGCCGAGGAACGGCGTGGATATTTTATCTGGGTGGATAATTTGGAATTTGAAATGCTCAAGATTCCGCGACCCGACAGGTCAATTGTACTCCGCATGCCGGCGGATATGGCCCAAAAACTGGTGGACAAAAAGCCTGCCCGCAGCTACACGGAGCACAAACGAGATCTTCATGAGGCCGATTTACATCATATGGAACGATCTGTTGAAGTGTACGACGATTTGTGCCAACTGTTTCCGAAAGATTTTGTAAGGCTGGACTGCGTACGGGATGGCAAACTGCTGGACATAGATACTATACATGCTCTGCTTTGGCAAAATATTGAGCCTTTATTACCCGCTAAACCAAAAAAGTCTAGTACTGCCGAGCTTAAAGCTGAAAAATCAGTTAAGTCCATTGTGGCCGATAACCCCTATATTAAAAAAACAAAGGCAGGTTATGAGATAACAAAGGCTGGCGAGGAGTTTTTGGCCGAATGTGTCACCGATATTAGTGATAACGTTTATGCCTTTAATAGCAAGCTTGGTCCATTGACAGTTGCGGCGGCCATGGCTCGCTTATCGCGCCGTGGCGATGATATGCGCATTACTATTTTGGATGAATTCGCCGGTAATTTGGGTAAAGATGAGAAATTGTTACAACGGGTCATCACGGCATACGGCGATGATTCGGTCCAACAACTTGCCGGCGTGCATGTAGTGGTAGAGGGCGCGTCAAACATTTTGACCAAAAAACTAGAATGGGGGCGTCTGGGGGCATATCTGGAGCAGTCAACCCGATACATTTATCTAGATAAAAAAGATTCGGATGGCAACTATAGATACTACACGCCAGAACGCCTAGATGCTAAGGCCAATAAAATCTACAGAATTGCCATGGATGAAATTTTTGATGAGTACTCAGATATGGTCCATAAAGTTACGGATTACGTCCGCAGCAACGACAAAACCCCTAAAAGCGAACAAGACATAGCGTGGCAGGGTGCTACGCGGGCTCAAGCCTGTGACGCCGTACGGCCGGTGCTGCCCGTGGCCACTAAATTAACCGTTGGGATTTTTGCGTCCGGCCAGGCACTGGAAAGCCTAATCATGCACTTGTTAAGTGATGAGCTACAAGAAGCCCGTGAAACGGGTCAAAAAATCCTGGATCAGGCACGCCACGTTATCCCAGCACTACTGGAACGTGCCGACAAGCCAGACCGCGGTGGAGCTCTCATCGCATATCGTGCCAATAAACACCGTGAGATGCGTGAGCTAGCCCAAAAGTATTTACCAGACACACACAGCACTTCGACAGAAGCCATTAGCCTGAATTCCTTTTGGCCACGTAACGAAACTGATTTAGTCCCCGACATGCTTTATGAACACAGCACTCTATCCCTCAAAGAATTACAGGATACGGTCAGCAAATGGCCGATCGCCAAAAAAGAAGAAGTCTTTGTTGCCTATATGGGTGAGCGCTTAAACCGGCGTCACAGGCCCGGACGAGCTTTAGAAAAAGCTCATTATAGCTGGGATTTATTGTGTGATTATGGCATCTTCCGCGATCTGCAACGTCACCGTATGGTTGACGATATGGAATGGCAAACACTTACACCACGTTACGGATATGAAATACCACAACTCATAGAAGATGCCGGCTTAAGTGAACAATATGAAAAATGCTTTGAGCTAAGCTTAAAGCTACACAGCCACTTGCAGTCAGCAGGATATGAAGCCGAGGCGCAGTATACTACGCTTCTGGGCCACCGTATGCGCTGGAAAGTTACCTACAACGCGCGGGAGGCCTTTCACCTGCATGAGCTCCGCACCAGTCCGCAAGGCCACCCAGGCTACCGCAAGCTAGTTCAGCAAATGCACGAAAAGCTGGCCGAGGTTCATCCTATGATGGCCGAAGCCATGAAATTTGTGAATCAAGGTGAGGACGAAGCCCTGACACGTTTAGCTGCCGAACGCTACACTCAATTCAAGCTGCAACAGCTAAGCTAGGTGCGACCGGATTTCTCTGAGCCCAATAGGAAACAAACGCGGCATTTCCAGGCAGGTCCTCAACGGTGATTACCTGCCGAAGAATATAGCCCAGGCTAGTCGTAAATACTGTTTCTGAATCAGAATCAACATATTCAACATCGTTTAAGCCTAAAGCGTCTAATAAACCGATGTGAGCAGTTTGGCTTTGAGCTTCGTTCGGATAATTAACCCTAAATGCGAACTGTAGCCCGTGATTGCCTTCAGTATTACCCGGTATTTCTCCCTGCAGATACGCCAAGAAGTCACCGGCCTTTCTCATGCCTATTTCATAGGCGGCTCTTATTTCCTTTTCTTCACGCTGTGAATAATTCTGCCCGGGAATTTCCTGTAATCGTGTTTCGTATGTCAAGCTCATGTTATTTACTCTTGTATTTAAAAAACCGGACTCCTTTGGTTGGAGTCCGGTTTGTTTGATTTCTTGTTTTATTTAGTGTGTGATGCGGGACTCCAACCTCATTTAATAATCATCACAAAAGCCCACTTGCGGCTTTGGAGATGCATATAAACGGTTTGGAGCATTTTTATCACGCATAAAACTTTATGCTTTGTCGGCGGCCTTGTCAAGTGCTTTTATTGACAACAAAAAAGCCATGGGTTATAAACATGATTGTGAATAGTTTCAACTTTCTGAAGCAGCTTCTTCTCAGCCTATACGGGCTGTGCTTCAGCATAGTTGAAGCCTAGCCCCGATTTATCGGGGCCCAGCACAGTCCGTCAATCAGGCTTCAACAGGGTCTGATTTTTTAATTTAATCTAGGAAACTAATTATGACAGATACGGAATTAGGTATTTTAAGTAAGAACTTGCCAGTTGTGAGTGCGGCAGAGGCCGCAACAGCGCGGTTTGAAGAAACTTTCGGACGTTTCTATGGAGCCCAGCCGAGATGCGGCGTTGCTGTGGTTTATTTTGCAGGAACAGAAGGTATTATGGATACACCAGACGAGCGGCCGCCAGTAAACGATTTTATGGCCAATATGATACCTTGACAAATAACAATACTAGGAGCACTATCAAAACATGACTCGGAACATTATTCTCGTGGTGATTACGACCCCACGCGGCGCGCGGTTCTGAGAACGCATACAAAAACCAGAACGGCCCCGCGAAATCGGGGTCGTTTTATTTTGGCAACCAGTAACCACTAGGAGGAGACAATGAGTAGCAACAATTCCAGGTCATCGTGGCGAGAAAGAGTTCCGGCCATCGTTCCTGAAGACAACAGTTATCTAGCCCTATCATTTGAAGAACGGTTAACCACCACCATAGCAGGTGACCCGCTTGGTGGCTACCGTGGCCTGGGTTGTCACGCAATGCTGCTGACCGAAGAATTTGCCGCGCGGGAGCACGCCGCTATGCAAGCTCAAACAATCGGCGTCGCCGCGTCGCAAGAACCTGGAGGCGCCACATTAGTAGATGGTTTGGTCGCGGAAGTGGAATCATACCTTGATCAACAAGGTGCTCGGGTTTCATGACAACCTACGGTCCTTACACTCCCCTGAGACAGGCTGGGAACATCTACTTCGTTTCCGGGCAGGTAGGTATACATGCAGACACGCAGATAGCAGCCAAAGATATCAGCAGCCAAACCGCCCAAGCGCTGGATAATCTTAAAGACCTGCTGGCTCAAAATGGTCTCGGTATGGAGAACGTAGTCAAAACTACGATTTATTTAAAAAATATGGCAGACTTTGATGATATGAATACGACATACCTGACGTACTTTACAGAGCCCAGACCGGCACGGTCCAGCGTAGAAGTAGCTGGGCTCCCTCGGCTGGCAGAAAATGAACTGCTCATAGAAATAGAGGCCGTTGTCTACAGACCATGACTGATGCGCTAAGGCAAACATTATTAGCCAGGGTTTACGATGCAGCCGTTGAAACACCTTTAGAATTAGCCCGCCATATTAGCGCCGAAACCGGCAATAACATCTATTTAAAACGTGAGGATTTACAGCCAGTACATTCCTTTAAGCTTCGGGGAGCTTACAATAAAATTGCCCATTTGTCTGCGAAGGAACGATCAAAAGGCGTTATAGCTGCCAGTGCCGGTAACCATGCTCAAGGCGTAGCGCTTAGCGCCAAAAAATTAGGTATACCTGCTGTAATTGTTATGCCAAAAACCACTCCCGAGATCAAGACCAATGCCGTACTTAGCTATGGAGCAAAGGTTGTATTGTTTGGTGACAATTACACTGAAGCATATGATCATTGCCAATCACTTATTAAAAAAACCGGCATGGTTTTTATTCACCCCTTTGATGACGCACTGGTTATAGCTGGCCAGGGTACGGTCGGACGCGAAATTCTGGAACAATTGCCTGATACTTCACATATATTTATCCCGGTTGGGGGTGGTGGATTGCTTGGAGGTATTGCCCAGTACGTTAAAGAGCTACGTCCAGACATAAAAATCATAGGCGTTGAACCGGACGACAGTAACGCTATGCAAATGTCTTTAAAAGCTGGCAAACGAATAATTTTGCCACACGTCGGCATTTTTGCTGATGGCGTGGCCGTAAAGCAAGTCGGTGAACGCACCTTTAAGCTGGCCCAACAATATGTAGACGATGTCATAACCGTCAACAATGATCAGCTTTGCGCGGCTATTAAATCGATATTTGAGGAAACGCGCAGCATCACGGAACCGGCTGGAGCTTTGGCAGTAGCCGGAGCAATAGTTTATGCCAAAACCCATAAGCTGCAAGGCAAAAATCTAGTCACCATTTGTTCTGGCGCTAACATGACCTTTGAAAAACTGCAGTTTATAGCCGAACGGACCCTACTTGGAAGTGGTAAGGAAGCCTTATTTGCTGTTACCCTGGCCGAACAGCCCGGTGCGTTGCAGCGCTTTTGCGACGAGGTAGTCAATGGGCACAGTATTACTGAATTTAGCTATCGTTTGCATGATAGAAATCAGGCACGTATTTTTGTAGGAATTACGGTAAACGGGTCGCTGGATAGATTACAATTTATTAAAAAAATGACGAGACACGGCTACGAATACGAGGACTTGACATACGATGAAACTGCCAAAGAGCATGTTCGTCATATGATTGGCGGTCCGAGTTCGCTGACGCGCCATGAGCATGTATATCAGATCAACTTTCCGGAACGGCCTGGCGCCTTAGGTGTTTTTTTACAAACTGTCGGTGATCAATGGAATATTTGTCTGTTCCATTACCGGGGCCAGGGCGGTGACATTGGCAAAGTACTAATCGGCTTTGAAGCCACCAGCAAGACCGAGCTAGAAACGCGTCTAAAGAAAATAGGCTATGAATTTGAGCCCATAGTTTCAAAAGCTATGGATATATTTCTGCACTAGGACTTCAAAAAGGAACGCTAGCATTATGCTTGATTAACTGTAAGAGAACAGGTATACTTACAGGGTTACCAAAGACAGCGACGGCTATGACAAGCTTGATAATGTCGCCTAGGTGCAAACTTACAGTTTATTTTTGTTTGTGAGCGCATAAGACCTTTGGATAACACCAAAGGTCTTTTTGGTACCAAAACCGGCATGGTCGATCGGTTTAAAAACTTAGGAGAAATTATGGCTCTTACAAAAGAGAAAAAGAATGAAGTAGTGAAAGACGTCGCGGATTTAGTCACGACATCTAAATTAACGGTGGTGGCCGAATATAAAGGTACGCCCGTTAAGGCAATGCAAGCCCTGCGTCGCCAAGCACGTGACAATGGCACAAAAGTGTTGGTTGTAAAAAACCGTTTGGTAATTAAGGCACTGCAAAATAACGAAGCAACTAAGCAAACGGATACTGCCGCACTTACTGGCATGCTGTTATATGCATTTAATGCCGAAGACGAAGTTGCGCCTGCGCAGGTTCTGGCTACGTTTGCAAAAACACAACCAACCCTACAGTTCGTGGGCGCTATCACCGCCGAAGGTACCTTTATTGGTGCTGACGACGTTAAGGCGTTAGCCGCACTGCCAAGCAAGGAACAGCTGCGAAGCATGTTGGTCGGCACTTTGGCCGCACCGCTGAGTGGATTTATAAACGTAATGACCGGCAATGTTCGTGGCGTACTTAATGTATTGAGCGCCCGGGCGGATGCATTGGGACAATAAGAAAGGTTAGTTAAAATGGCTGATGAAGATAAGAAGGTGGAAACACCAAAAGAATTTGAAAAGATCGTAGCAGAACTGGACAAAATGAGCGCGCTGGAAATCAGCAAATTCGTTAAGTTCCTAGAAGAATATTGGGGCGTTAGCGCTGCTGCTCCGGCTGTCGCTGTTGCTGCTGCACCGGCTGGCGGTGAAGCTGCTCCGGCTGAAGAGGCAAAAGCTGAATATGACGTCGTCCTAAAAGACGCAGGCGCTCAAAAAGTAGCCGTCATTAAAGCAGTAAAAGACTTAACAGGCCTGGGATTAGGCGAAGCCAAAGCTATCGTTGATGGCGCTCCTAAGACGGTTTTGGAAAAAGCTAAAAAAGAAGATGCTGATAACGCCAAAAAAGCCTTGGAGGCTGCTGGCGCTACCGTAGAATTAGCTTAAGTTAAGAAGCTTAAGTATAATAAAACGTCCGGTTGACCCCGGACGTTTTTTGATTTATCCACAGTTTTCATGCTGTTTTTTTGACTTGCTACTGTGGACGTGCTACGGTAAGGCCAGAAGTGTATCAAATAAACACTTATGTGAGAGACGATTAATAAAATGGCAGAAGTACCAGAAAAACAAATCAAAAGGTTAAAATCCTTAATTCAGGAGGCAGAAACAAGCTTGGCGGCAGCCAAGGAGTTATTGCTAAGTTTGGTTGGGGAAGATCCAGCTGTAAGCGCTGCAATTGCCGAGGAACAACTTGGCAAAATTATTGAAGGTGTGTTTGACGGCCAAAACATGGTGGGATCAGACGGCAAGAACTACCCGGTGCCTGCAAATTACGCCAGTAAGTCAAAATTGGTGCAAGGCGATATCCTCAAACTCACTATTGCAGATGACGGCTCATTTTTATACAAGCAAATTGGTCCGGTTCCCCGCAAACAAGTCGTTGGACTTCTTAAGTTGGAAAATGGTCATTACTATGTAGACGTTAACGGTAAGATGTTCCGCGTTCTGTTAGCCAGTGTAACTTACTTTAAAGCTAAGCCAGGCGACCAAGTTAGCGTAAACGTTCCAGAAGACGATTCCCACACCGAGTGGGCCGCCCTAGAAGCCGCCCTGTAACAACGCCCTTGGTTAAGCAGAGCAACTTTCATGTCCAAAACAGCTGCACAAAATACGCAGCGTTCATAGCATCGTAAGCGTATAATAGATAATCTATGGGGAAAGCACTTTACCGGAAATACCGGTCTAAATCGCTCGCCGAAATTATTGGTCAAGAGCATATAACGGATACCTTGGGCAACGCCCTTAAGCAGGGCACTATCAGTCATGCGTACTTGTTTACCGGACCGCGCGGTGTTGGCAAAACTAGCATTGCCCGGATTCTGGCATATGAAGTGAATGGGCTACCATACAACGAAGAACAGTCCCATTTGGATATCATAGAAATTGACGCGGCCAGCAACCGCAGAATTGATGAAATCAGGGAACTGAAGGAACGCGTACATGTTGCGCCAACCAGCGCAAAATACAAGGTATACATCATAGACGAGGTGCATATGCTAACAAAAGAGGCCTTTAATGCACTGCTAAAAACTCTTGAGGAGCCACCAGACCATGTGATATTTGTGCTCGCCACGACTGAAGCCCATAAAGTGCCCGAGACCATCATAAGCCGAACGCAACGATTTACGTTTAAGCCGGTGCCAACTAATAAGGTCGTTGAACACCTTAAATACATCGCCAAACAAGAAAAAGTTAAGATTGATGATGAAGCTTTAGAGTTAATTGCGGCGCACGGCGAGGGTAGCTTCCGCGACAGCATCAGCCTATTAGATCAGGTACGACATATGGACGCCCATATAACCTTGGAGCATGTACAACGGGCATTGGGACAAGCTCCCGATATTACCCTTAGCAAGATTATAGAAACTATCGGCACCGGCGATCTGCCATCGGTAGCAGCTAGCCTAAGTCAACTTCGCGAGCAGGGCATCCAGCCTTCCCAGATAGCACGCCAACTGTCAGAATTACTACGACAGGATATATTGCAAGAGCAATCAAAACTGCCGCGAGAGCTGACCTTAGACCTACTACAGAAGCTGGCGAGTATTCCAGCCGCACATGAACCGGGAATTAGCTTGGAGCTCGCGCTTTATGGCACCGCGCTAACCAACACTTCTGATAAAAAATTGGAGTCAATAGTACAAACACCCGACTCCATACCGAAAAAAGACCGCAAAGCCCACATCACCCAACCACTGCCCAGTTCCAAACCGGAAACACCACCTCCCTCCCAGACCGTAGATACGGCTGCGACGGATCAACTAAACAGCCAGGCATGGCAAACCATATTGACAGCGGATAAGGCCCACCACAATACGCTTTACGGCATAACCCGCATGGCAGTTCCTCATTTTGAGCCAGGTAAGTTAACGTTGACTTTCGCATTTGCATTTCATCAAAAACGTTTGAA
>JAICHO010000005.1 GCA_025924835.1 Candidatus Saccharimonadota bacterium
ATCTGCTGCTGAAGCGCATTGATCTGATTCTGTAACTGGTTGATGGCATCCTGGTAACTGCTGGCTTGTACCTGCAGCTGATTTACTGACTGTTGTTTGGCACTGTTGTCAGCTTGGATTTGCTGTATTTGTTGATTTAGCTCCTCTATGGTGGCACCCTGCGCGAAAGGCGCAATTACAAAACTAGCCCCCATAAGCCCAGTTATCATGAATAACGACAAAACACGGCCGGCGTGTTTAACAAGGGTAATATTTTTTTGTTTTTGTTTTTTCATTACCATAAGCATCATACCACAACCCCGCTAAAACTGCAAGCCAAGGATTCCAGGACCTTTTTTAGACAAGCCCTTGTTTGCGAAGTCAGCGAATCGCAGAAACTGTTAATAGTGTACCCTCACTTACTGGTTGGTAGTTTTTAGAATGGTAGTTTCTATTTGCTTGACTTAAATTTCAGATACCGCCGCGTAGCCACTGTCGAAGAAACGGCTCCAATTAGTATACCAATAACTAGCTGGGATGCCAAAATTATCCAGAAACGATCACGGAAATAATTGTTTGCAAATCCAATGTCCAGTAGGCCAAAATTGCTGGCGGCAAAGGCAGAGCCAGATACTACGAAGAGGGAGTTTATGACGGTGACAGATATGATGGCCGAAACGATACCGTAGATAATAGTTTCCACCACGAACGGTCCCCTGATGTAGGAGGTGGAGGCACCCAACAAACGCATAATTTGCAGCTCGTCACGCCGGTTAAATATGGCCATGCGAATAGTATTAAAGATAATCAACATGGAAACGATGGCAAAAATAAGCACGCCAACAAGTCCAGCCTCGCGCAAAAACTTAGTACTCTTGGTGATGTTATCCAGGGCCTTTTTCTTGTCGCCGGAGTATGTGGTTTTGCTGGATTGCAGGGCTTGTATTTCTGGTTTTTCAAGATAGTTTTGGATACTTTGCAGCTTGTTCGGATCATTCGGCTTAACATGAATGGTAGCCGGAAAAGGATTGTCTATTTGGGCCAGCGCTAATTGCAAGTCCATGTTTTCGTCAGTGGGTTTTTGCTGTTGTTTTAGTACGTCCTCTTTGCTTTGATATTCTACGCTTTTGACGTTATCGGTGCTGCGCAAGTCGCTCAGCAACTTGTCACGCTGCGCCGGTGTAACGGTGTCTTTTAAGAAAACCGACACGTCAATTTTGTCGGTTATTTGCTGAATGGTGTGACTAAAAGCAGCATTGGTAACAATAGAAAATAATACGATAGTAAGCGTAATAACCATGACGGCGATAGCGGCGATGGCCAAGGTAGCATTGCGCATAAAATTCTGGGCGCCGGCCCGTATGATCCGCCCCAGGGTAATCAGACGATGGTTCATATTTTGGAAGTCCCGGGGTTGTACTCTGCGTTAGCCCGGTCGCTGACAATCCGGCCGTCTTTAATTGTTATGACACGGCGTTTTAGTTTGTTAACAATATCCTGGTTGTGCGTGGTGAGCAGCACCGTGGTACCGTAGCGATTAATCTTTTCCAAAATCTTAATGATATCCCAGGCATATTTTGGGTCTAAGTTCCCTGTCGGCTCATCCGCAATTAAAATCTTCGGCTGGCGCACAATAGCGCGCGCGATGGCCACACGCTGGCGTTCACCGCCGGAAAGTTCCATAGGCATGCGTTTTTCTTTGCCTTTTAACCCCACAATATCAAGTACACGCGGCACGGTGTGCTTGATTTCGTTATTGCCGTAACCCACGATTTCCAGCGCGAACGCCACGTTCTCGTACACGTTTTTATTGGGCAGTAGTTTGAAATCCTGAAACACTACCCCAATCTTGCGGCGCAATATCGGAATGTTTTTGTCCTTTAGTTTGTCGTAGTCAATGCCGCCGATGACAATTTTGCCGCTGGTTTGGCGCTCCTCACGTGTAAGGAGCTTTAGCAGCGTACTTTTTCCCGCGCCGCTGGCGCCGATAATAATTACGAACTCCTTAGGCTCGACGTGTAAGGAAATGCGGTCCAGCGCCGTGGAGTTGCGGTTATATACCTTAGTTACCCTATCCAGTAAGATCATTCTTATTAGTATAGCAAAACTTCTTAAGTTGCTTTAGATGACCGTCCTACTTAGTCTTCAACACCTAAGTTGAATTCCAGATAAGACTGGATGAAGGGTTCCAGTTGGCCGTCCAATGTGGCGTCGGCGTCGGAGGTTTCGTAACGGGTTCGGAGGTCTTTAACTTGTTTGTAGGGATGCAAGACGTAACTGCGAATTTGGTTGCCCCACGCCGCTTGTTCATTGGGGCCTTTTAGCTGGCGTAAGTCGTCGGCGTGTTGTTCCAATTGTAGTTGGGCTAGTCGCGACCTGAGGATAGTCATGGCCGTTTCTTTATTTTGCAGCTGGGAGCGTTCGTTTTGGATGGCCACCGTTATGCCCGTGGGGATATGAGTAATGCGTACGGCAGAATCTGTGGTGTTGACACTTTGACCGCCCTTGCCGCCACTGCGGTAGACGTCAATTTTAAGATCTTTTTCGTCAATGGCAATATCGTCAGGCTGGTCAATTTTAGGCATGATTTCCACCTTGGCAAAGCTGGTTTGGCGCAGGTTGTCGGCGTTAAACGGGCTCAGGCGCACCAATCGGTGCACTCCGTGTTCGCCCTTGAGTTTTCCATATGCGAACAAGCCGCTTAATTCAAACGTCACGCTTTTGATGCCGGCTTCTTCCCCGTCCGACTGTTCGATAGTGGCAACAACAAAGCCAGATTGTTCGGCGTAGCGAATATACATGCGCAGCAACATCTGCGCCCAGTCCTGTGCGTCCGTACCACCGGCACCGGCGTGAATACTAACAATTGCGGCGTGATTATCATAGGGACCGCTAAATAATAGCTCGGTTTTTTGACGATCATACCGTTTCTGCGCCTCGTCCAGCTGCTTTTTTAAATCGGCTTCCAGCGAGCTGTCATGGGCAGCTAGCAGTTCTTTGACGTCATTAACCGACTGTTCCAACTGGCGCCACATGGAAATTCGGGCCTCGGTGTCTGACTGCTGTTTCATAAGGGACTGAGCGCGAGCTTGATCTGCCCAGAGGTTCGGATCGGCAGTTTGTTGTTGCAGCGCGCTCAAACTACGTTCAAGGTCGGCAATTTTGAGCCTTTGTACCGCATCCGCGATGGCGGCGGCTAGCTCATCGGCCTGTTTTTCAATGTCCATATTAGATAGTATAAGTTACTTCTGCCATAGGGTTGCCAGGGTTCCGGTGAGTTGCTCGCGCAATTCTTTGGTAGCTGAGCCCAGGAACCCTACGCCCCACTGGGATTTGTCAAAAAAAGCGTTTGTGATATCCACAATCTGTTCTTTGGTAATAGCACCGATACGGTCCGGTATTTGATAATAATCGTCTATATAATCGTCAAAGAAGTAACGGCCACTATACCCAGCGGCGGTCCCGGCCACTGTCTGGCCGCTGCGCTGAAAACGACCTAGTAAATACTGCTGAGCACTAGCAATATCCCCGGCCGTAACTTCGCCGTTACATATTGAACGGATTTCCTTGGCAATAATCGTAAATAAGGCTTGGGCGTTAGCGGGTGTGATTTGGGCGCCAAACCACCAGTTGCTGGCACATTTGGTCTGCAAATAATTTGAACTCATATGGTAGACCAAGCCTTTTTCACGGGCTTCGCCCAAAATACGGGAGTGGAGCGTTTCGGTGAGCATGGTATTAACCAGTCCCAAAGCGTCAGATTCTTGTTCGTTTAATCGGCGACCAATAAACGTATCCATATAAAAGTGCATGTTTTCTACGGTGCGATTGGCGATATACAAAGGCTCTTTGAGACCCACCGGGGCTTCGTCAGGCATATCAATGCGGGCCTTGCCTTCGGGCAGTTCCATGCCTTCCAGCAGCTCCACTAGTCTGGCCTGCCGGGCCGCAGTTATTTTTCCGGCGATTACAAAACGCATATTTTGGGTCATGTGAGTCTTGTTGTAATGCCGACGAATATCATCAATTTTGACGTTGGGCATTTGCTTTAAGCGTTCCTGGTCGGTTAAGACTTTGTAGCCATATGCCTGCCTCAGTGCTAGGCTAAGGTGCCGGAAGTGATTGTTTGAACGGCTTATCATTTCCTCGCGGACATTGCCAAACTCCGCCTGGAATTCATCCTCTAAAAATAGCGGCTTACTAATCGCCAAAAGCAGCAGATCGGCAATACGCTCCCATTCAAAATCGGCGCATTCAGCCTCGTACGTAATATCGTAACTGCCTGTGCTGGCATTGCAGTATGCGCCGTTTTTTTCAAATTCCGCCTGAAACGAGCGAGCCTTGCGGATAAGCTTATTAGCACCTAGCAGCAAATGCTCCATAAGGTGGGCAGTTTCCCATTTGCCGGGAGGAGTCAAGAAGTCGCCAGCCCGGAAATTGATCTCTAGGCTCATAACTGTCGCGTCAGGTGTGTGGATGAACAAGCCTTTGGCACCGTTTTTTAATGTAAGCTCTTCTACTGTATGTCGCATGAAACTCCTTATTTATGTTTTTTATGTTTAGCTTTAGTCTTGCGCTGACGTTCGGCTTTACGGGCTTTCTTGATTCTGGTTTTCTGCTGTTTCTGAGCAGCCACGGCCATCTTGGCTGGCACAAAGTCTGTTTCTTTAAATTCGTCGACTTCAACAATCTGGTCGGCATTGTCCACGGACTTGCGCGCCGCGCGGGTAAGTTCGGTCTCAATGGGCTCATCGTTAACAACTGGCTCGGCACTGAATAAGGCGCGCACGACTTCGTGACGAAGCGTATCCTGCATTTGCTCGAACATGTGTTGCGCTTGGCGGCGATATTCTACTAACGGATCACGCTGGCCCACACTGATCCAGTGGATCCCTTCGCGCATATGATCCATGTTTTCCAGATGCTGCATCCAGAGGTTGTCCAGAACTTGCAGGTAAATGTCCCGCTCGACTTTGCGCATAAGTTCCGGCGTAAAAGCGGCCTCGCGCGCTTCGTAAAGTTCCATAGCCTCGGTGCGCAGAACTTTGCCAAATTGATTGGCGTCGCTATCAAACAAGCGATCAAGCGTCTCGTCGTCAAATGGGAAGCTTTCCGCTACGACTGACTCGTATTGATCCGACGTCAGCAACGGTGACGAAGCCAGTGCTTTTACTTCTTCTTCAATGAAAGCCTTAATACGTTTCTGAATATCGGCTTGCAGTAGAATTTCGCGGCGCATGGCGTATGTGGCCTTGCGGTGGCGGTTCATGACATCATCGTATTGGACCACGTTTTTGCGGGTATCAAAGTTATAGCCTTCGACCTTTTTCTGGGCGCCCTCCAGGCTTTTACTGATAACCCTGTTTTCTATGGGAGTTTCATCGTCCACGCCCAAACGGTCCATGATAGCGCCAATGCGCTCACCGCCAAAGATACGCATCAAGTCGTCTTCGGTACTGACAAAGAACTGCGTGATACCCGGGTCGCCTTGTCGTCCGGAGCGACCGCGTAGCTGATTATCAATACGACGCGATTCATGACGCTCGCTTCCTAGTACAAACAAACCGCCCAGTTTTTTGGTCTCGTCATCCAGAACGATATCTGTGCCACGACCGGCGATATTAGTAGCCAGGGTGACAGAACCTTTTTGGCCCGCTTTGGCGACAATGGCAGCCTCGCGTTCGTTGTTTTTGGCGTTAAGCACCTGGTGCGGTACTTTTGCTTTGGTAAGCATGTTGCTGAGCACTTCGTTCTTTTCAATGGATACAGTCCCCAACAATACCGGCTGGCCTTTGTGATGTAACGTAGCAACTTCACGCACGATTGACTTAAATTTTCCCTGTTCTGTACGATAAATACGGTCGGTACGGTCTTCGCGCACGACGGTCCGGTTGGACGGTACCTGGATTACATCCAATTTATAAACCTGATGGAATTCTTCACTTTCCGTTTCGGCGGTTCCGGTCATACCGGCTAGCTTTTCATACAGGCGGAAATAGTTTTGGAAAGAAATAGTGGCCAAGGTCATGGATTCTTCCTGCACTTCCACGCCCTCTTTAGCTTCAATGGCTTGGTGCAAACCCTCGTTGTAGCGGCGACCTTTTAGTAGACGACCGGTAAAGTCATCAACAATTACAACTTCGCCGTCGTGCGTTACCACATAATCTTTGTCGCGGTGGAATAGCGCTTGGGCTTTTAGCGCTTGTTCCAGGTGGTAAATGGTGCGAATATTGTCGGTGCCGTACAAACTGTCTAGGCCAAGAATTTTTTCGACATGTTCCACGCCTTTGTCAGTCAATACGACGGCTTTGCGTTTTTCATCGGTTTCATAATCTTCGTCTTTTTTGAGCTGGCGGGTAACCTTGGCAAATTGGGCATAGGCAGTTCCGCTGGTAACGCTTGGCGCGCTGATAATCAAAGGCGTACGGGCTTCGTCAATCAGGATGGAGTCAACCTCGTCCACGATGGCGTAATGCAGTTCGCGCTGGCGCAGTTGGTCTGTTTCGCGCACCATGTTGTCACGCAAATAATCAAACCCGAACTCATTGTTGGTGCCATAGGTAATATCGGCGCCATAAGCCTCCTGGCGGGTAACGGGCTTAAGCACCTGCATGCGTGGATCGTCGTGGTTTTTGTTCTTAAACGATTTGTCATACATGTACGATTCATCGGCAATAATAACGGCCGTTGTAAGTCCCAAAAAATCATACACCTGGCCCATCCAGCCAGCGTCACGCTGGGCCAGATAATCGTTAACCGTCACTACGTGTACGCCCTTGCCGGTCAGACCGTTCAAATAAACTGCCAATGTCGCTACCAGCGTCTTGCCTTCGCCGGTTTTCATCTCGGCCACTTTGCCCTCGTGTAATACCATGCCACCGATAAGTTGTACATCAAAGTGACGCTGGCCCAGTGTACGGCGGGCAGCCTCACGTACCACAGCGAAGGCATCGGGGAGAATTTTGTCCAGGGTTTCTTTCTGCAGACGGTCTTTGAGCTTTTGAGTCTGTGACTGCAGTTGTTTGTCGGTCATTTTTTTGTATTTTGGCTCGGCGGCATTAATCTCGCGCACACGGCGGCGCATGCGCCTGAGCGTTTTAGCCTGCGGGTCCCCAAGTACACGTTTAAATACTTTGTTCATTCACTATCTCCCTAACTGTCAGTGACAGATATATCTGCAATATATGATATTGTACCGCATCAGAGGTGATTTATGCTACGTAATTTTGCCAACACCTAGCGGGTCATTAGTCACGCGCTTGACGCCGGGCCAAATATGCAAGCCGAGCTTCCCGGGCCAGTATATGCATTTTGATTCCCGAATTAAGGTATGTTGGGTAACCATGGCCGTTTACTATACGATCAATTTCCTGCCCATCGACCAAAAAGTCAGTGACAGCTACTGTTTCCACGCCATCGCTACTTAGTCTAACCCTAACTTCTTTTCGACGCTTCCACCCTAAGCTGATAAGCTCCCAATCCTCCATCAGCTCATTGGCTAACGGGGACAGTTGCAAAATATAAGCATCTATAGACTCGCCCTCATGCTCTATTCCTACATACGACTCACCGTCTGGCCCCCAGTTTGGAACTAAAATGTCCCTGGGAGTAGGTAGCCCAGGGGCAAGTGGCGTATCAGGTGTCTGGTCCATCCGCTGGACCGCTAATGCAGTATCTAAGATAGCGGCGCGTCCTACGAGGCGCGCCCGCTCGCCGGTTATGGCATGTATCATCGCCGGATCACTATTAGGGCCATAGGCGGCGTATACAATAAACTCGTTCATTATTAATATTATAACAGGAATTGTACTAAAAGCAATAAGTGTTAAGCCTGCTACATTAGGTTAAATGTCAGAGGGGTCGCGCTTGAATTTGTTGATTAGACGCTGGCGCAGGTGCGGATTGTCGTGAGTTTCTTTGTACTTTTTGAGCTGATTTTTTAGCTTCTGTTCCACGATATCTATGGCGGCATACATATTGATAGTTGATTCTTTAATGGTGATCACCTCGTGCGGCAAATGCATGATGACTTCGCAAATACAATTTTTTTTGGTTTTTAATACTTCTTCTTTGAGAATAATTTCGCCGTGTAGGCTGCTGCGGGCATGGCGTGATACATAGGTGTCCAGCTTGCCGATTTTTTTGGTCGCGTAGGTAAATAGTTTGGCGTCAATATGCATGTGGACACCACGAACGTCAAGTTTCTCGATCATATTGTTGTTTTCCCTCCCATATAAGATTGTAAGACATCCGGTACGCGGACACTGCCATCGGCGTTTTGATAATTTTCAATGATGGCGGCTAGTGGTCGTTCTGAAAATGCCGTGGCGTCATTTGTGTGTACCAGCTGAATGGAACCATCACCGCGGCGAACTTTGGTCTGCATACGGCGCGCTTGGTAATCGGTAATGTAATCAGCGGTGTGGGTTTCGCGGTATTTGCCCTGCCCTGGCAGCCAGGCTTCTATGTCAACGCCGCGGGCATTAGGGCCGCCAATGTCTGCCGTACATTTTGTCAATACCTGGTAGGGTAAACCGAGTTGTTGCATCAGATATTCCTGAATAGCAACCATAAAAAAGTGCTCATGCAACGAGTGCTCGGGAAGATTAAAGCTTTCCATTTCCAGTTTATTAAACTGGTGCAGCCGGATGATACCCTCCATATCCTTACCGTATGTGCCTGCCTCGCGTCGGAATGCGGTCGTGTAGCCAACGTACCGCAGCGGAAATTCTGCTTCGGGCAGAGTTTCACCCATATACATGGGCGCCATGGTGTGTTCGGCACTGGCATTGAGCCACAGATCTTCGTCTTCCAGCTTGTAGGTTTGCTCCTCTTTGTTCAGCCGGCCCGTGGCTTCAAAAACTGATTTTTTGGCAACGGCTGGTGGCAAAACCGGTATAAAGGGCTTGGAGCTAACATCTAGGTTATTGTCCTGGATGATTTGTTTAAGGACAGCTTCATCAGTTAAATGGCCAAGCGCGAACTGCCACAAGGCAAATTCCAGCAAAACCAAATCGCCCTTTAGATAGACAAACCTGGAGCCCGCAATTTTGGCGCCCCTTTCTTTGTCAAGCCAGCCCTTGGCCTCGGCAATTTCGGCATGGTTTTTCGGCTCGTAATCAAACTGCGGCTTATCACCCCACTGCTTACTGACGACATTGTCGTCCTCGCTGGCACCTATTGGCACGTCATCCAGCGGCATGTTGGGGACTTTTTTAAGCAGTGTCAAAAAGGTGTCGTTTACGGGCTCTAAAAGCGCTTCGGCCTCCGTCACTTGCTGTTTAACCTCACGGCCACGTTCAATCTGTTCTGCCGATGGGTTGCCGCCCTTTAAGGCATCCGCCAACTGGTTGCGTTCGGCACGCAAGGTTTCTATTTTTTTGGTCAGCTCACGCCGCTCCGCATCGGTTTTTAAAAGGTCGCTTACGCTTACGTCGTAGCCTTTTTGCTTGCTCTTTGCTTTGACCAAATCGGCATTGTCCCGAATAAACTGGATATCTAGCATATAAAATAGTATACCGTATTACGTATACTGTATTACGCTAAAGACTTCTTGTTTTTGATCGCAGCCAGGGTTAGTTCGGTGCGTTGGCGGGCGTAGGTGCAGTAATCACAGTCACCGCCCATAGCCGCGGTACCGATTGCCGGCATGTCACCTTCCAGGCATTCTTTCATTTTAATTAGCGTTGATTCTATCCAGCTATCGTTTCCGACATAAGGGATGATTTTGGTGCGGAATTCAACGCGGTCGTTGAAGCCATCCATATCCAAACGGCCATTAGTATACACAAAGTAGCCGGTATCGCTGACCTTAAAGCCATTGGCACGCAGTAGCCACTGGTACACTTCCATCTGCCGCTTGTAGCTGATCTGCCAATCGGCGTCCAGGCTTACATCGGCCTGTTTGGCGGTAGCCTTATAGTCCACGACGATGAGTTCACTGGTGTCATTGACCCAAATGTCATCTACCGCCCCAAATACATGCAGATTAGTCGGCTCGTGTACAGTTGCTACCCCTGTAAAATTGGCTCGCCATGTGTCCATATTGTCATGCGCGAATGGCACGGCCTTAATCTTGAATTCGGTCATCATAGGATGCGGCTGTCCTTGGGCACGGTAAACATCAAACTCTTTTTTGAAGAGTTCGTCTATGGCTTTGTTGATCTGGAATGGTGGCCCGTCAGGGCGCTTGATTTTAAGCCGGGCGTCCAGCCAAAAACAGCGCGGGCACTGCATAAACAGCTCGATCTTGCTTCGGCTAACTTTAAACACCTCCTTTTGCCCAGGCGTATAAGGTTTGTTGCGCTCCCTCCAATAATTATTCCCTGCCATACCTGATTATTGTATCAGTTTTGTGACCGCTGCTATGCAGGCGGTTTCGGCCCGGAGGGTGAAATCATGAAGGTTCAGATGTTTTACGTTGGCTTTGATAAATGCTTCTTTTTCTTTGTCTGACCAGCCACCCTCCGGGCCTATCAATATCGCGATTGCGTTTAGGTCGGACGCAAGTTCGTCTGCACCCTCTTGTTCACAAATATAGAGCGGTACCTTGTCTTTAAAATCAGCTAACGCGGTTGCGATAGTCATCGGTTCCCGCACGACCGGGATGTCGCTGCGACCGCATTGTTCGGCCGCCTCTATAACAATTTTAGCGGCGCGTACGATATTAAAGCCGGTTTTTTCTGATCGGTCAGCCAGCAGTGGCACAAAATGGCTGACACCTAACTCAGTACATTTTTGCAGCACCCAGTCATTTTTGTCTTTTTTAAGCAGGCTCCAGAACAAATAAATTTCTTTGGACGGTGTTTTGCGAACATAATCGGTAATCAGCTGCAAATGCGCTTCTCTGTCGGTAAGTTCTGCCAGTTTATATAGCCGCTCACTCTCATGTCCATCAAACAACACAACCTCTTGGCCGGTCGTAAATCGCAGAACATTGCGCCACTGATGAATCAGCCGCTCATCATGCAGCCAAAAATCATGCTTTAGTTCAGTGCCGTCAGCGGGGTCAATGTAAAAACGGTGTACGCGCATAAGTCGAGCCTAGCAAGCTTTGCGGATTAACGCTAATTAAGACTAATTTTGGTATAGAGCGAACCGTTGTCCAGGGTCGCAGCCAAAGTGTAAAATGTACACTCGTTACCAGTTTTATTGTCACACGGCTTATTGGCACTATCGGAAACGGCATAGCTATAGGAGTTTTTGGTTGCGGCGGCCGTAAGCACATAACCTGTCCCCTTCGGATCACGTAAAGCCTCTTTATCCAGGCCTTTCATATTAGTCGACCGCCAAGCACTGTCATTCAGATTAGCAAGAGTCGGATAGTAACCGTTCTGAGCATAATAGGCTTCAACCTGGCCGTGCAGCGCGTTAATGTCGGCCTTGCGCTCTGTATCATTTGCATTAAATACTTGGCTTGTACCGGCACTACCACAAAGGCCTCCATCACATATCGGACCATATGGGTCATTAGATGGCTTATTGTATTGGTCGTAGTAGTTATAGGTCTGGACCGTTTGGCAGGTTTTGCCGGCTTTGTGTGTGTAGGGCAAATACAGGCTGCTGGGCGTATAGCTACTGTTGTCCGCGCTAGGATAATTGTCATATCCGCCATCGCCGTAAAGCTGCCCTTGCAGGCTTCCGGTCAGAATTTGTGTCAGACCGACCGAATCGTAATCGCTGCCTGCGTGTTTATACGTAACACAGAATTCGTACTTGTCAGTGTCTTTTTTGGTATACGTAATCGTACTAGGCACGTCTTTAATATTCGCGTCCGCTAGGGATTCAGGAACGCCATTCGTGGCCACGAAATTATTTAGCTTAGCGGAAATATCCTGAGCTCTTTGACTTGTGTGGGTGTCTTGTTTAGCTGACGAGGCCTGGAACACTGTAAAACCCGTGAGACCAAGTGTGACAAGGCCGATGATGATGAGACCAATGTAATATTTTTTCATATTTTCGTGCCAATCCTTTAGCGACCCTTATGTTCATCAAACCAATAATAGGCCAGGATGCCTCCGGTGATAAGAAGCACGATGCCTATATTGATTGCCGCCTTGCCTATAGAAACGTTACCGGTTCCACCAATTTTACTCATGATTACATATACAAAGCCGACAATATTAAACAGACAGATGATAAATGCAACAATTTGGGTGATTTGGGACAGTCGACGCTTGGAAGCTTCGTAGCGTAAGGCGGGGTTAGCCAGCTCCGCTCTGCGTAAACGAATAAAGAAAAGCGCGAATATTGGTACGCTAACCAGCAATAACGAAACTGGGAAAGCCAGCATAGCAAAACTGTTCTGTTTGTTTACAAGTGCCAACAAACACCAGAGCAAGGCGCCGGCCGCAAACCACAAAGCAAGTGTCATCATCGTGTATTCCACGCCCCTGACACTGAGCACATGCACTACGGGAACGGGCGTGTCACTTGTCGTGGCAGCCAGTGAATTAGGCGATAGCCCGGCTTTTTCATCAATAGTTGTTACTTTGGCCGGTTCCGGCTCTGGGGATCCGGCAAATCCTTTAACCGCACCGGGATATACGCCGTAAGTAGGCGTCGAATCACCACTACCCTCTTCAGCCTCATGATCAGGCTGGCTGGAATGTTCGTTTTCCATGTAATCTCCTCTTTTACCCTAGGAACTTATACGTTACCAGCAGTATACTTCACAGTTATTTATAAGCACAAGCAAATAATGTTTTAAAGCGTTAATATCGCCAGACTTTCTATGTGGGGCGTACGCGGGAAGAAGTTATAGCCTTCCATAATTTTAATCATGTATATATCTTGCAGCAGTGCCAGGTCCCTTGCCTGGGTAATAGGATTACAGCTAAGATACGCGATTGTCGCGGGGCGCGCGTCACGGATTCTCTCAACTACCTTTGGGTGTAGGCCAGCTCTGGATGGATCGACAATCAAGGTACCACCTCCAGGGATGTACTCCAGCGCAGTTTCGGCGGTTGCCGTGATGACTTCAATTGGGCGTCCGCCAACGTTTCGTTTGGCAAATTCAATATTGCGCGGTTCGCTTTCTATCAGGGTAATTGCACCGACCGATATGCCAATTGCGCCAACACCGCTATAAAAATCCGTTTTTGGGATGGGACCATCGCAAAAATGACTAATGCGCTCCAGCGCTTGCTCAAATACCGGCACATTGACCTGGAAAAAGGAACTTACATCGTACGTTATGTTAGTCCCTCTAATCTCATCTGTCAGTGTAATATCCCCAAACTGATAGAGCTCCCGGGTTATTACGCTCGCGGGACTTTTCGGATCAGAGTAATAAACGGCTATACCCTTACACACACGGTCAAGCTGAACAATGTCTGGGAAATCCTGGTCCTTTACAAAAATGGCGGCCGCACAATTACCGGCTTGGTCACAGCGTACGATTACCGTTTTGAGCTGACTGCCGCGGATACCGGCGTTTTGCAATATGGAGCAGATTTTATTGGCTACATCGTCAATTTCCGGCCGGGCTATGCTGCTGCCCTTAACGATACGCTTGCCGTGGCTACCCCGGTGGAACAAGGCCAAGTGAAGGCCATTGTCATCAGCCCAAAAACTGTATTCCATTTTGTTGCGATAATGCCACTGCTGTTCGGACGCGCAAAAATCAATCGTCTTTGGAACATGTACTTTTTCACGGGCAAAAGTTTCGACCAGAATTTCTTTTTTATATTCGTTTTCGGCCTCATAGGTCATGATCTGCCAGGGGCTGGTGCTTAAATATGCCTCATCCCTAGGCTCTATTCTTGCCTTGGATGGCTTCAGGATATCTTCTGCAATGCCTTCGGCATATTTGTTTTTGCTTTTGGTCAGACGCACATTGACGGTTTCGCCAGGTAACGCGTTCCACACAAATACTCGCCGGCCGTCAGGCAACGATCCCAGAGCCTGGCCGCCATGAATTAACTTATCTATTAGAACGGTATAAGGAGGCATCTAGCCTTTTATAAGACCCGTGATCAGAATGATGGCAAACGCAGCCCGGACCAGAATATTGATGAGCTGGTAATTGCGCTCGGCAACCTCATAATTGGCCATTCTACCTTTGGCACGCAGCTGGTTACCCAAATTAATTGCCGTAGCCACAAAGCCAGCTAAAAGCGTGCCGTAAAGCGCGTATACAAACCAGGAGCTTCGAACCATGCCGTAAAGCGGTGTCGCGACAGCATACATGCCTATTAGCAACCAAGGCAATGCCCCAGTAACAATACTTAAAACATACGTCCCCTTGCCGGACGACGCATCTGCTGCGGCGTTTTGTTTCTCTGCCATCCAGGCTAACACGCCGCTTACGACGACCAGGCCGCCAACCAGCTTGAGCGTCATCAGATCTTGAACACCGCTAATAAGAGCGACGGTCTCTACCATCAGCGCGCCAATTACTGCCATGTCTATCCAGCGCCACAGGTGTACTCTATTCACCAAGCTAGCCTGATAACGGCGGCGGAGGCGGGTCGCGAACAGCAATGGCAAAATAGCCGATAGTACCATAATTGATACGACCGCCCAGCGCAGTTCAATATCATATATAGAATGTATAGCCGGCACAAAGACCGTCGATGCCTTGCTGGCCAGTTCATCCCTGGTAAGCAGGCCAGTAAACAGCTGGTAACTTCTTTGATTCATGAACAAACCAGCCATTACCGCCAGACCCACTGAAAGCACCGCCATAATCAGATTCAACTGCATTAGCAATCTAATCCTATTGCGTGGAGCTGCTGTTTTTCTATCCGGTGCTTTAACTGCTTTTGCCGACACTGATTTTGCCGATGCGGTTTGTTTGGTAGCCCGGGCAGCCCGAGCGGTCTTTGCTGTAGGTTTTTTGGTAGTTTTGATTTTTGCCTTGGTTGATTTCTTAGTTGTAGCCATGACAGGAGTATAGCAAAACATGTAAAGTAGCCAAAACACATATTGAGATGATAGTCTGGCTGACATACACTGGAGATATGCAGTCAACCGCAACTTTGGGAGGTGGATGTTTCTGGTGTTTTGAGGCCATTTACCAGCAAGTAGAGGGTATTCACTCTGTTATTTCAGGTTATAGCGGCGGTTCATTAGACAACCCGACCGATCAAGATATCTATTATAAAAATACCGGGCATGCCGAGGTTGTGCAGCTTACATACGACCCGGACATTATCAGTTACCGTGATATTTTAGAAATTTTTTACGTTATGCATGACCCGACCACGTTAAACCGCCAGGACTATGATGTCGGCGATGAATACCGCTCTGTAATTTTTTATCATGACGAAGATCAGCACAAAATCGCCGAACAAATGACCAAAGAATTCGCGCCTACGCTTTGGGATAATCCCATCCTTACCCAGATCCTACCTTTCACCAAATTTTGGCCAGCCGCCGATTACCATCAAGATTTTTATAACAAGAATGCAGAAGTTGGTTACTGCCAAATCATCATCAACCCCAAGCTCCAAAAATTCCGCCAGAAATACGCAGCCCGACTCAAAACTAACCCATCTTAATCATCGTTAGCTAAACTGGGCATCAAACCGATGGCCCGACACGGGTACGTATATTAACTGGTCTTCGCCAATTTCAACCGCGTCGATTGTCGGACGATCGGGGTCAATCGCTAGACACAAGCCAGCTTTACCATCATAGAGATCTCGTGTTTTTCTAAATGGCCCTTGGTTCAAACGCGACCATTCAACACTATCCAAACCAACACAAACACCACCGATTGCAACCGGGATTTGACGCTTGCGTATAACGTGCAGGCCATCTCTGCCACCATACGGTATATAAATACGGCGCGTCGTGCCAACACGGCCATCTTTTCTTTGTACCCTTACGACATCATCAATAGTTGGCTCAGTGAACCCGATGCTTACATACTTATCTTGCACCTGGGAAGCTTCTTCTGCCATCTTAATTAGCACCCGTATATTGTCCTGCTGTTGTCTAAGAGGCATCCGACGAAAGGCTCTGGAATGTAACATACGCACAAGTTCATCTGAATATTCATCAATGATTTTAGCTATTTCTTCAGAGCTTAGTTCTTGGTCACTTATCCCGTGCCTTAATGAACTTTCTATCTCGTCAGTCGGCTGAATAGTGGTGTCATACTCAAAATATCCTCTTAAAATATCCCTTGTCTCCCGTGTCCCGCGGCCTACAATTCTATTCATATAACCAAGGACGACTTTCTGGCGTATTCTGTATTCCTTGCCAAACTCACCGTCAAATTCGTGTACTACCAAACTTTCATAAACCCCGCTCACGCCCTCAACTCTTCCATATGTCGTATCGTCATCGTTGTTTTGCAAAACCGCCACCGGGGACATGTTGCCTCGGAATTCATCCCTGTCCTCAACCGTATTCATATCAGGCATCAACGCTAAGCCACTTAAACACACTGGCTCGCCCAGGTAAGGACAAAGTAGTTCCAATTCATCAATTATCTCAGCCGCAAAATTATACAAGTCCATTCCGTCTAGGGTTATTGCCGCAATGTTTAAATCACCCTGTCTTTGTTCGATACGTTCCCTGAATACAGCTGCAGCAGCGTAGCGCTCGGGTCCCCATTCTGTAACGATCTGCTCGCTCATGTTAGTTGCATAATAATAGTACGGCGGCTTAACCGCAATAGCGTTGCGTATTAAATATGGGCTTAGTCGTTTACTTGGACGTCGCGCCAAAAGGCTACGTAGTTGCTAAAGTCTTTTTTGACCGTGTCGATGGCACTGGGCTTTGGTTCAGGATAGCTCCAGGCTACATCTTTACTCCAATTGTCCCCTTCGCCAACGTCAAAATACTGGCAAACGCCCTTCCATGGGCAGGTATATGGGGTATCGCTTTTTTTCAAGAACTCTTGTTTGACGCTGCTGGGTGGAAAGTACCAGTTACTTTCAATAAAAATTAAGTCTTCTTTGTCCGCTTCCGCGATAATCTTATCATTCCAAACTGCTTTCAAAATAGTTCCCTCTTACATTTGTACTTTATAGTATAAACTACTCAGCATCTACGTTACGAGATTCTGATAATCTATGCTCTTCGCTTAGCTAATTTCGCCAACAAAGCTTTCTTGCATGGCAGCCTGAACATCCTGAGGAGTGTGCAAGCCCTGACCCATGAGCCACGCCAGTTTAACATCAGTCGCTACGTCCGTCATGTCTCCTGCCAGGCAAGCACCTGCATTTATGGCCGCTTGGCCAGTTTCGTACATGGTCTTGGCGGCTTTTCCACCTACGAACTTTGTGGCCACAATTACAGGCTTCCCTGCACTAACCGTTTCTTCTATGACAGGTATTAAAGAATATGGCCCTTCTGACGGGACAATCCCTGCACCGTAAGAGCGAAGTATAATCGCGGCACAATGCGGAGAGTTAGCCACTTCACGAACTAACTCAGGATCCAGCCCGGGTTTAGTATCTATAGTCATAATATTTGTAGCGAATTCGCTTTGCGGACTAATCTTGGTAGGCAAAAGTTGAGCATTGGATAACCGTGTTGCTGCCGAAATAAATGAGATCTCCGTAGCGGTAATTACCGCAAGATTTGGAAAGGCTGGCGACTCAAATGCGTCAAAACTAGATTCGCTCTTTTTAATTGCACGAACTGCCCGAAGTATTTTGTCTGAAAACACTATCATGACCTCGTTGATCCTATCATCTATGGCTTGTAATACTACTTTCATAGATCGTTCCAAATTTACTCTGGCGTCTGTGCTTAACTCCGATATTGGTGCTTGGGCGCCGGTAAAAACAACCGGCTTTGCCAGTTGTCTGCTGAAGGCGAATGCTACGGCAGTAGCCGTGTGCGCCATAGTATCTGTACCGTGGGTAATAATAAAACCGTCATAGTTCGCATAAATTTCGGCAATTTTATTAATTAATAATTGCCAGTCATCTGGATTTAAATTAGTGCTATCCTTGTTTTGCAATTGGATAACGTCAAGTTGAGCGTCTATTTCTTTTAATAATGGCGCTTGGGCAACCAACTCTTCAGCCGTTTTTGCTGGTGCCAAAAACCCCTTTTCGTTAGGCACCATGGCTATAGTGCCACCAAATCCAATCAGCGCTATTCTTTTAGTCATAATATTATGATAGACCTTAATGTGAACTTTAGACAGGTGTGGTAATTACTAGCCCCGAGCTCCTAGCTGCTTCAGGATGTTGCCCGGGAGTTTTTGCGGGCATAAATAATTTCTTCTAACTCCTTGGATCTTCAACAGTAGGAGGTAAATACTCTACAGCAGAGTTTCTATCTACAACATTCTCCGCAGTATCCAAGGGGGGTTCGGCTGTCACACCTAATACCATGGCGGATACCGTCAAAAGTCGTTCAGTGGCATTATCTAAGGTGGTTTCGCCTTGCTCAGCAGTTACCCTATCTAGAGCCTCCATTATTTCACGATGTTGAGCAGGAGTGGTCTTGACCCTTACAAAAGCCCAGCTAGCAGGGCTTCCTTCTCTTGTGGGATCACCCCATCCAACAAAAGCTTCATCTCTGAATTCTTCAAAATAGGTTACGCGTGGCCCTTGCATCATGCTTGACATAATAGTAGCTATTATACACCTTTTTGTATTTTTTGCAAGCGTTTTGAGCTGTTTTACTCGGTGCGGAGGGCTTGGATGGGGTCTAGCTTGGCGGCTTTGCGGGCTGGGAGGAGACCGGCAATGGTGGCAATGACAATTAACATAACTATGAGCAAGATAATCTGAAGTGGCTGATATATGAGCAGCCTGTTGGTGCCGAGGTCTAGCTTTTTAGTTATGAGCGGATTAAGGACTAATCCTGCCAGTACGGCTAGTACCGCGCCTATGGCACCACCCAAGAAACCGATCCAACCGGCTTCCAGCATAAACAGACGGCGGATATCACGCCGGCGCATTCCAAGGGCTTTCATAAGCCCAATCTCACGCGTGCGCTCCAGGACACTTATGTACTGCGTATTAACAACCCCAAATACGGATGCAATGAGAGTAATAACGCCAAATACGCTAACAATGCTCTGCATGATATCAATAAATTGGGTGATTTGTTTTTGGGTGTCTTTGACGCTTTGGACACTAAAACCCTGGGATTTAAGTTGATCTTGAACCTTTGTCAGTTGCTGCGGGTCGGTGCCGTTTTTGACACGAGCATAGACATATATGAACTTTTGGTAATCTGCCGTGCCCTTGGTAGTGTATTCGTTCAGGATTTGGGCATCTGATTGATTGAGCAGGATTGGCCGGGCGCCAATATTAAAGCTAGTGGCCGGTTTTTTAGTCACCCCGCTAACGGTGAATGTTTTGGTCTGTGTCTGGAAGGTGGGCTGCGGCTGGGTATTTTGAGCTTTGCCGCTGGCAATCTGGGCGGCCAGACTTTGGATGTCGGTGGTACTAAAAGGTTGGCGAACCGTGACGGTAATAGATTTGCCTACCGCGTCCTGTGCCGATGTAAACCCGAGCGGGCCCAAATAATCATCTGGCAGCAAAACCGTACCGGCGGCTATGTCATCACTACCAGGAGTTGAGCCGGCTTTAAGCTCGGGTTTTTGAGCTGAATTATAAGCTTCGCCGCTGGCGGTATAGCGTTTCTGCCCTTGGCGGGTTATGTATTGGATGGTTACTTGGTAGTTTTCGCGGACTTTTTCAATCGAAGGGTTTTGCCGTAGTTTGGCGATATCGTCAACGCTCATGCGCTTAAACTGCAGGTTGGCACCGCCACCATTGCTAAGAGCAGTAATGGATTCATCATATTCTTTAGGTTTGGAAGAGGTTTTATTCGTAAACAGATCGGGATCTTTGCCAACTAATAATTCTGATGGGTCAAAGTTACTTGCAATCAGATTATTGCCATAACTGCGTGCGCCATTGCTGGCAGCAAGTGTCAGGGTCAATGTAAAACCACCGACCGCGATTGCCAAGGCTGTTAATATAGTCCGGGCCTTAGCCGATCGCAATGACCTGCCGCTGCGGCGCACAACATCAAGTAATTTCATGTCACTTTCCCACTTTTCCCAAATTTAATGACCCAGAATTTTGTTTTTGGGTATTGGTTACTGTCTTGCCGTCCTTCATAACAACTTGGCGCTGGCACCGGGCGGCCAGCTCGTGGTCGTGCGTCACTATGATGAGCGTGACCCCGAGTGACTTATTAAGGCCGAAGAGCAGATCCATAATTTTTTGGCCGGTGGCACTGTCCAAATTACCGGTCGGCTCGTCCGCGAAAATGATTTGGGGTTTGTTGACTATTGCCCGTGCAATTGCCAGGCGTTGCTTTTGGCCGCCAGATAAATTGCCTGCTTTGGTGTTGACTTTATCGGCTAGTTCAACCTGGGTCAGCGCGGCCAAGACAGCCTTTTTACGTTTAGATATAGGCAGCCCACTGATTTCCAACGGCAGCATAACATTTTGCTGACAGGTTTGGTTCGCCTCTATAAAAAAGGATTGAAAGATAAAACCCATGCCAGTAGCACGGAAGTTATCCATATCTTTGCCTTTAAGTTTATGCAGTTCCTTGCCGTCAATAACTACGCTGCCGGTGGTTGGCCGGTCTAGGCCGCTCATAACATGCATGAGCGTACTCTTGCCCGAACCACTTTTGCCCACGATTGCCACGGTCGCGCCGGTAGGAATAGAGAAAGATATGTCGTCTAGGGCTACAAACGCATTTTCTTTTTTGCCGTAAACCCTGCCAACATTTTTAACCTCAATCATTTCTAAAGTATAGCAGCTATGGTCACCGAGCAGCCGTAAAGCTATACTGAGCTTATATATGGAAGGTGATGCACAGATCTTTGGTTCTCCAAACCGTCAGCAGCTGTTTGCTGATTTAATTCGACATGTAGAAACCCAGTTGAGAAGTCAAGGAGATGAAAGACCCGCGCTAGCAGACGATGCCGTTGATGAAATCGCTGCATTTATAGCAGGCTTTCCGGACGCGGATGAGCGTGATATAGAGATGTGGCTCACATTAACGGGAGCGATCCAGGATGTCATAAGTGATGGTTTTGACCACCCTCAGACATAACTCCCTAGCTAATCAATAAAGACTTCTTTAGCACTAGGAAAACCATTGTAGTCGGTGGCGCTCATGGTGGCCGAATAGCCGCCAACGCCGCCAATCAGGACAAAATCATCAATTTCCGCCTTATTCAGGGTCCGTGGCATTAATACTTCAGGGTCACCGGGTGCGGGCGTTAGCAAATCGGCTGATTCGCAGTTGTGCCCGACCACAACGTAGTCGTGCTTCTCAGAGCTATCACTTAGTACTGCTATAGGGTGCTGTGAACCGTACATAGCGGGCCGCATAAAATCATTCATACCGGTATTGAGTTTGATAAAGGTATAGCCTTCCGGTCCCGTATCCGTAATATCATCAATACGAGCAATGAGTAAGGCGATGTTGCCAACCATAAAGTGCCCAGGCTCTAGCTCCAGTTTGAGTTGCCGGCCAGTGGTCTCCGCAAAATGGGTAAGCTCACGGGAGATAATTTTTCCTATTTCTGACATATCCGCACCGTGCTCTTCTGGTACGCGAGCGATTTTAAAACCACCACCTAAATTAATGATCTCAGCGTCTGGAAAATTTTTGATAAGTTCTAGACTAATCCGAGCTGCCTCTTGCCACACTTGCGGATCGCTTCCAGAACCTATATGGGTATGCATTCGTTTAACCGTCAAGTTGTATTTTTTAAGCAATTCATGGACCTGTGGGATATATTCATGCCAGATACCAAAGCTGCTGGTCGGGCCGCCTACATTTACCTTAACCGAGTGCCCCGAACCAATGCCAGGGTTGATACGTATGCTAGCTTCACTACCCGGAAAAGATTTACCATAGATTTCCAGCTGTCGGAGTGACGTAGCATTAAAATGAACACCTAGTTTGACCAGCTCGGCAAGGTTATGGGCTAATTGTTGGCTAGTGAGTACAATTTTGGCTGGTTCAAAACCGGCAGCAATGGCCTGCTCAGCCTCATAGCCAGAACTAGCATCAATGCCGACCCCTAGCTCTTTCAAGACATGTAATATTTCAAGATTAGGGTTGGCTTTCATGGCATAATAAATTTGCACTCCATACGGAGCTGGCATATCTAACATTGCTTTGGCCTGCTCGGTTAGTTTTTCGCGGGAATACACAAACAACGGCGTTCCGTATTGCTTTGCCAATAGATTCACTTGGTCGTTACTTAAAAAGTTAGTACTAAACATCTGCTGATTACTGAAATAATTGGAAGTTTTTAGTTAGTTGGTCGGCTTGGTCGTTGGGGGCTAAAAGAGTTATGCCGTAAAAAGTGGTGTCGCTGATAGATTGGTCTTGCAGCCGCTCGGTTATTTCTTGGTCGTTGGTGGTATCCTGCATTTCTTTTATAAAAACATGGTATGGAATGCCCGTCTTTTGGACTTCTTGGTATAGCTTGTGGAGTTCTTTATCGTCCGCACGTTTGATAATTATGGCGTACTGCGGGTTGCGTGGAATCATTTGACCGTCACTGCTGACAAAGTAATCACCGCTGACTAGCTGTTCTTTTTTAACCTTGTTGCCGATAATGGCGGACATATGGGCC
Organism: Candidatus Saccharimonadota bacterium; assembly: GCA_025924835.1. GTDB lineage: Bacteria > Patescibacteriota > Saccharimonadia > Saccharimonadales > JAICHO01 > JAICHO01. The sequence goes on from JAICHO010000005.1 coordinate 22,520, forward strand.
ACGGCATTTGTTGCCCGCCACGGTTCCAGCTCTTTATTAACCACGGCGACGATTTTTTTGGTAAAGTCCTGCGGGCGGGAAGCGTTAATGGCGCCCCTGGACTTAGCCTGACCGGCAAAAACTTCCGAATAAATCTCCTTGGTAATTTCATCCGTTTCGGCACGCAATTGCGGAAAGATTACTCCCTCACGGGCTGTAACACCCTCAAAAAACCAAAAGTACCTCTCTGAGTAGCTGTAGCCGCAAGTGGGCGGCATGCCATATTCGAGCATTTCTACAAAATCTATGTCCAGCATTTGGGCTTCTGCGTCGCCCGCATCCCTTAGCGCCTGTTGTTCCAAAAACCGATTTAGCTGGTCCAGGGGATCATTTAATTCTGAATAGCCATTACCAAGCTCAGACCCGGCGATAACCGGATGAAACCGCTCTGAAACCCTGGGGTCTTCCTGCGATGCCTTGGCCAAGGGCGAAATTGCGGTCGGCTCCTGCACTAGCCAAAAAGGTCCCGGCTCCCCAGCCCGAATAATTTTCCAAACACCATCTAGCGCGCGGTTAACGTTCATCTCATCGGTCACGTACGCCTTGTGCTCCTTTAGAATACTCTTTAGTTGAGCTAAGTCAGGATTAAAAACATCCACCCCCATTTTTTCGCGCATAATATCCGCATATCTGACGACTGGCCACTTTTGGTCCAGGTTAACCTCAAAACCTCGTACATTAAATTGCAGTTTACCCCACGTTTCGTACGCTACATGCTTCATCATGGCTTCATAGAGCTCAATACCCTGCTCGTAGTTCATATATGCGGCGTAGCTTTCAAAGGCGACGTGCTCCGGCAGGTGCTCGTCGCTGTAGTTTTCGTTCCTAAAGCGGGGGCCGATGTCATAAACCCGTTCATAACCACCGCCGATGAGGCGCTTTAGCGGCAATTCATGGCTGATTCGCAAGTAAAAATCCTGGTCCAGGGCGTCCATATGCGTCACAAACGGGTTGGCATCGGCGCCCCCCGTAGTGTGTTCTAGCACAGGCGTGTTAATCTCGGTAAAACCGTTTTGGTTTAAAAAGTCACGGGTGGCTTGCCAGAACTTGCTGCGGCGGATAAACCGCTCATAGACATCTTTATTAACATTAGTGTCCACATAACGGCGGCGCAGACGCTCCTCTTTGTTCGTCAGACCAGACTGATCCGTGGGCATGGGTCGCAAACTCTTGGCTAGTAGCCTTAATTGCTGGACTTCTATGGATATCTCCCCTGTTTGGGTTTTAATGACCGGTCCACTTGCTTCTATAAAATCACCCGGGTCTAACAAATTAAGCTCTGCCATACCTAGATGGTTCTGGACCGGATCCAGAGGCTGGACAGTATCCTGCTTTAGGAACAGTTGCAGTTCGCCGCTAGCGTCCTTGAGTACAATGAACGCGATTTTGCCAAATTTACGTATGCTTTTAATCCGACCAGTGACGGTAACTGTTTGATCCTGTATGGTGTCAAATTGATCTGTTATTTGCTGAGTGACATGTGTTCGATTAGCTTTGGCTGGATATGGATTAATGCCAAGTTTTTTTAATTCATCCAATTTGCGCAATCGTTCGTCACGCAGTTCTTTAAGCGTAGCCATTGACTATTCATTATCCGTTAAAGCTGATCTGTTATCAAGCAATATCCTCTGCCATACTCCATAAGCTTTGAAATTGGGCACAAAATAACTGAGCCGCCGCCGGATTATCTGTCAAAATACTGAGCCGATTTTCCGTGTCCTCCGGACTACTAAATGTAATGCAAACTCTGGTATGATCGATGACAAAAAAATGAAACCCGCGTGCTTGTTTATAGTATCGTAGTCGTACACCAATGCGTTGCCATTTGCTGATAATATGCTGGTTACTAATCTTGTGCTGTTGGACAATGTGTTTGACACTTACCCCACGCTTAATTGTTGCCCGCTGGGTGCTTTCCAGCTTTTCAGAGAAGGCAATGCCAATAGAATAAAGCCAAATCTCATGTTTTGCTTGATTAGCTAGCCGCAGATACGCGTCATATAACGCCTGCCGCCCAATAATAATTTCTAATTGGTCAGTTGAACCCTTCTGCGATATAACACTATGAATAAGTTGCTGCAGGTCTTTTTCTGTAGCTTGAAAAGAAGATTTTAAACCGGTGGATAATGGCAACGCCTCAAAAGCCCGTGGTCGTCCAGGCAAGCGACGCACCAAACGGTGTTTTTCCAAATCATAAAATAGTCGATACTCAGCCGAAGGAAAATCGTACGTATAGCTGGCTGCCCGTTGGGCAGTTAACTTGCCTTTTTGATGAAGCAGCTCATACAAATGAACGGCCTGAACACTAAGTCCAATTCGCCGTAAATACTCCTGTTCTTCCAGGCTGAGCCTGAACTTCTTGCTCGCCACAACTATTTCTTTCTGATTCTTCTGCATATATATTTTAACAAACAAATGTTAAAATATATAATAAAATTATTTACTACTAAAAGCAACAGCGTTATACTCGGTTACGGTGAGATTACTTGGGCTGGCTTAAGGCTTATAATTAACGAGGAGAATCTAACAATGACAAAAACTACGCTCGACAATACATCTTACGCTTGGAAGCAAATATCGGAAAACTGGCAGACTTATTTCTTCCCGCCAAGCCGCCCTTCCGAACAAGAAGTTGCTACCTACATGGAATGGTTAACGGAAATATCTGCTGGCAAGCCAGGTTTAAAGGCGCTCGTACTGGGAGCGACACCTGAATTACGCGATGCTTTAAATCAGCTCCACTTCACAACCCACGCCATAGATATCAATATGGAGATGATTTTAGCTCTGAACGGCCTAGTGGAACACAAGAACCCGGAAGAAGTGCTCATACGCGCGAATTGGCTTGATAACCCCCTGCAGGAATCATATTTTGATGTCGTACTAGGTGATGCTGTGTTTGCGAACGTGCCGTGGGAAAAGCGCAAAGACTTTTACGAAGAAATCGTCAGACTACTAAAACCCGGGGGTTATTATCTTAGCCGTACCTTTTATGCGCCTGAAAAAAGGCGTTATGAAAACATTGATGATATTTTGGCGGCGTTTGCTAAAAAGAAAGCCTCAAACCGTACGGCTATAGAGCTTGTATTTGAACTACAGCTGTTTACGCATGATCCCACAGACCGTCTAGGATCCATGGAAAAAGTGCGTGGCGTCATGGAAAAAATCCATGGAACAGATGGCTTTGCATTTGATAGCCAAGATCTTAATCAAACACTTGAGATTGTTTGGAGCTATTGGGTGGGCGATGCCCTCTCCAAAAAGGTGTGGATTTATCCCTTTCAAAAAGAGGAAGAAGAAGAATATAAACGATACTTCAGCACAGAAAGGAAGTTCTCGGCCACCGACCAGCCATATGGAGAACTAACACCAATGTATTTACTCAAAGAAAAGGATTAAGTTCCACATGGCTGATAAGGCAGTTACAGAAGATAGCCCCAGTAATGCCCTTCTTGGGCAACTCGTTAGAATTCCTACATCTGACGGGCTTGAGCTTCAGGGACTTTTATATAAGCCATCACAAAAAACAAATAAAATTTTAGTACATTTACATGGCTGGACCGGGAATTTTTATGAAAATGTCTTTTTAGATTACATTGCACGGGCATGTCTGGCTCAAGGTTATTCATTTTTAAGTTTTAACACTAGAGGTGCAGGATTTGTGCAAGAGTTTTTGAAGAAGAAGGATGGCACGGTAGAGTACATAAAAATTGGCGGTAGTCTAGAGAGGTTTGAAGACTGCTTGATTGACATTGATGCAGTCATCAATTTTTTAGAAGCAGAAGGTTATAGCCAATTTATACTAGAAGGACACAGTACGGGATGCCAAAAAGCCGCCTACTACACTGTTAACTCTCATAATCCTCATGTGAAGGGTTTAGTATTTTTAGAACCCGCTGATGACCCATCTATAGTTAAAAAAATACTTGCTGACCGGTATGAAGAAGCAATGAAGTACGCCAGAAGCGTCCTACCAGACCAGCCCATGCCGGACTGGATACCATTTGGCGTTAGGTTAAGCGCACAAAAATTTTTAAGCATTGCCGATCCGCACTCTACCGAAGGAGGTATACTACATCTACCTGCTGACCTTGGTTTTATACAAAATTTAGTTTGCCCGCTGTTGGCTATATCCGCGGAGAATTCTGAGTACCAAGAAGCGACCACGATGCAAAAACGGTTGTGTGAAGTCGTAAAGGCGACTGAAACGCATATAATCCCAGACTCGGGACATTGGTTTTTTGACCATGAAAAAGAAACGGCAGACCTAATTGGTGACTGGTTGGTAAATTTACCCTAGCTTATTTCAATTTAGACCAAGCATTGGCTTTAATATTACCGCTCAAACTAACTTCAATATGCTAGGAAATGTGGGTGATTTTGTAGGTTGTAGTGTCCGTTGGTATACGGATTTCTACTTCTTCGCCGACTTTTTTACCAAGGAGTATCTGACCAATAGGAGATTCGTCTGATATTTTGCCATTTAATGGATCGGCTTCTACTGTGCCTACGACCTGAAATTCTTTGGTCTTACCGCTGGTTTCGCTCTGGAGCTTAACGATGCTGCCGATCTGGACCTTGCTATCGCCAGTGGGTTTTTTAATGATTTCCACGTTTTGCAAAATGTGTTCAATTTCGCTGATGCGGTTTTCCAAGCGTTCGTGTTCCTGGCGGGCTGATTGATATTCGGCGTTTTCTGCCAAATCACCAAATTCACGAGCTGTCTTGATGTTTTCGGCGACGGGGCCACGCTGCGCGGTTAAATCGGCCAGTTCTTTTTGTAGTTCGGCTACCCCGTCTTTGGTAAGTAAAAAGGACTTTTTCATAGGCACCTTGTTTATACTCCTTAAATTAACACAAACAGATCTAGGTCACTCGGATGCGCTGATTATACCAGCCAATTTTTTAAGTCGCTAGGGTTTTTATTATTTCGTCGGCGCTCATCATCATTACTTCCGGTTCGGTGCGTTTTTTTATCTCATACAGAGTATGTTCTAGCGTTTTATCACTAACGACAACTCTGTATGGGATGCCCAACAGATCCGCGTCTGCAAACTTTTCGCCGGCTCTGACGTCACGATCATCATATAACACGCTAACGTTTTGTGTCTGTAATTTTTCGTAGAGCTCGTCGGCTGCTTGTATCACGCCGGGGCTTTCCCCTAATCGTGCCAAATATACTCTTGCCGGCGCGATATTTTCTGGCCAGATTATTCCTCTTTCATCGTGATGGGCTTCCACGACGGCTGCCATGCTGCGGCCAATCCCAAAACCGTAACAACCCATATAATACTTTTGCTTTACGCCCTTTTCGTCGGTATATTCAGCTCCCTGCATTAAGTTTGTGTAATGATAGCCAAGCTGAAAAATATTACCGACTTCAAAGCCTCGTTTTTCAACTAACTTGCCTTTGCCTTCCAAGGCTTCATAGCCAGGTTTAGCCAGCGCAATGTCATAAAATTGTTCCGGCTCAGGGACATCGCGGCCAAAGTTCACATTAATGGTGTGAAAGTTTGTATGGTTAGCTCCAACTTCAAAGTTTTTACGTCCGCGGACGGATTCATCAAGTATTATTTTTACTTCTTTGGGAAGATTAAGAAAACCAGCATATCCAACATCTGCCTTGGTAACACGCTTGACTGTTTCTGGAGAGGCTAATTGAAAATCTACACCTCCTAAAATATGTCGTAGCTTGGTTTCGTTGATGTCGTATTCACCCATGACTGCGGCTGCAATAACTTCGCCGGTAATTGTTTCAAACAGGATGGTCTTGGTTGTTTTTTCTACTGGAATATTAAGAAATTTGGCCAGCTCTTCAACACCAATTATGCCTTTGCCCTCTACTTCTTCCATTGGCTTGAGCTCTTCATCACTATCTTCCTGATATTTGGCAAATGTAGCGATGTCTTCATGCGCCGTGTATGTGCCATCTTCGCTTACAAAATAGCGGCTTTCACCGTTATCACCGGCCGCAATGAATTCGTGACAGTACTCACCGCCGATATAGCCGTTATCGGCTGCTACAACATCAAACTGCAGGCCGAGTTCTTCGCAAATAGCGCTGTAAGCATCCCACATTTTTTGGTATATCTCTTGGAATTGAGCTTCTGTACTAAAACTGTACGCGTCTTTCATGACAAATTCACGTACTCTGAGCAAGCCCCCACGAGCGCGGGCTTCATCACGGAACTTCATGGCAAACTGGTACATGTTAAACGGCAAATCTTTGTAGCTAATGTTAAACTTGCGCACCAGGTCTACGGCCATTTCTTCGGCCGTCCCCCCTAGAGCAAACTCGGCTTCGCGGCGGTCTTTAATTTTCATTAATTCAAATCCCGTCGTATTGGTGCGGTTGGTTTCTTTCCAGAGCTCAAGAGGGTGCAAGACCGGCATTAGCAACTCCTGGGCACCCGATGCATCCATGTGCTTGCGCACAATTTCAATAATCTTATCGTGAACTTTAAGGCCAAGCGGTAATAAGTAGTACCGCCCGGCGGTGGACTCCCTGATATAGCCAGCCTGCGTCAGTAGCCGATGAGACGGAATAACGTAATCTGTCCCTTCCGTTTTTGAAGTTCGTCCGAATAGCTTTGATAGTCTCATAGTTTTCCTTTCTTACATAGTACCGGTTTATTTCTTAGCCTCAAAATGCGTTCCGGCCTTTCCAATGAGTACATCTTGAAGTGATTGATTGGCGGCGGCAATATGAACATCAATGCCAGCTTTGGCGGCTTGGGTTGCTGCATGCACCTTACTCAACATACCTCCGCGTCCTTGCCGGCTTATGTCGACCCTGATGCAAGCCTTGGCCATTTCCCATGCTTTTTGATTAGCCGCGACGCGCTTTACTAATTGGCCTTGCGCCAGTAATCCATGTTGATCTGTTAAGAGCAGTAAGATTGAGGCTTTGACGATTATGGCAATGTGCGCCGCTAGCCCATCATTGTCACCTCCATAAGATAATTTGGCCAATTCGGTATCACTAAGAGCGTCATTTTCATTCACGACACTGATAATGCCATGCCGCAAATTACCTTCTAAGGCTGCCCGCAAGCTGAGGCCCTCAGTGGGGTCATCAACCTCGCGGTGCGTAACCAGCAACTGTCCGCCAATAAGTCTATAGCGCCATAAAGCCACCTGCCATGCGCTAAACGCGGTGGCACTACCAATCATGGCAAGTGTCCGACTGTCGGCTAATGTTTGCTCTGCTTTTTGCTTGTGCCATATGTATTTGCCTGCTGCCACAGATCCAGAGCTGACTATTATGATGTCGTAGTTACCATAGATAGTTACCAAAGCAGCGGCGTAGCGACGCAGGCCTGCCATATCCATTCCTTGCCTATTTGCCACCCCCGAAGAACCGTATTTCACAACTATTACTTCTCTCTTCATTTTATATTTCCTCTTCATTAGCATCAGCACAAAAAAAACGGCCCGGAGGCCGCTTTATTGCTGATTGTTTCTTTAATTTAGGTAGATTTAACAAAGCCTCCGGTGACAAATCGGGGCTGGCGGCAAGTTGAAGTAATCTTTCTGAGCTAAACTCATAAATGCTACTATAACATTATTTAAAATACTGAACAACATTAAACAATAATACAAAAGCCAAGCCGTTTTTGATCATATGGATACCTATGCCCGGCCAGAGGCTGCCGGTTTTTTCCCTGACATAACACAGGACCACAGAGAGGATAAAGGTATCTATGGCTGCTATCCATAACAAACCGCTCTTGCCACCCTCCCCCAAGTGAGCGGCTGCGAATAACGCGCTGGTAATCAGCGCCGATAAACCGACCGTTAGTTTGGTTTTAAGCCCACTGTATAAAAAGCCGCGCATGACAATTTCTTCCGCTATTGGGGGCAGGATTACCAGACTAATAAAAATGGGCAGCAGATCAATGCCTTTGGTAGCGGTATTAAAACCCAGCTCTTGTTTTTGGTCAGTATTTAACCCCGGCCACAGTTTAGTGGCAATTATGAGGCCGACGATGTACAAAACAAAGTATAGCCCAAATCCCGTTAAAGCACGGAATATATAGCCCAGTTTGGGCTTATCTAAACCAATGTCTCTAAAGCCAGCTTGGCGATGTTTTAAGAATTTGTACACTAACCATAAGGCTAGGGTCTCGGCGATAGCGACGAACAAAAATTGTGCCCAAACGTTATCATTGAGCCAAGCGTCGGCATGTTTCGGGGTCCAGCGCAGCAGGCCGGGAATAACCGCCAGCAAGACTCCGGCCGAAATTTGCGAGCCAAAATAAATACCGACCGTGATAATAACGGCAGCCCACGGACCATAAAGTCTGGGCCGGGCGTCCGAAGCGTTATGGACATCCTCCATACCTAAAAGAACCTGTGAATATCCACTACCGTGATCAAAACAAACAATACCATCAGCGCCAAAAAGCCCGTGCCATGTATCAGGTCCTCGGTACGTGGCTTAAGGGGTCTTTTAAGCAGACGGAATAACATAGTCACAAACAGTCGGCCGCCGTCAAGCGCCGGGATGGGTAGTACATTCATGATGGCTAAGGTTAAGGAAATAATGGCGATAATCATGAGTATAAACTGGTAGCCCAGTAGGCTGCCTTCTTTAAGTAATACAAATATGCCGACCGGCCCCGATACCTGGGCACTGGCTTGCGCCGTATTACCTGTGAACAAGCCGGCCAGAGCCGTTCCAAGTCCCTTAAAGGTAAGCACGGTGACTTGCTTAATAAAACCAGCTGCAACCAATGGTGCTGACCAGCCAGAGCGTTGAACTATGTATTCCGTGGGCGAGATCCCCAAGTATCCGTGCGGTTTAGCTGTTTTTTTGCTGGCTTCTACATCATCACGCGTCCGTAGACTTGCGTCCACTGTTTTTAATTCGCTGTTTCGTTTTATATTTAGGCGTACGTTTTGACCGGCAAATGCCGATGTAATGGTTGGCAAACTATCCGCGCTGTCTATAGTAACAGTCTTATCGTTCTGACTAATACTCAGCAGTTGGTCGCGCGGCTGCAAACCAGCCTGGGCAGCCGGACTCCCCGGTTCAATATATCCCACTAGAACTTCCTGGCGAACAGTATGCGTATCGCTGCCCGTGGTATATTGATGTTCAATCAGTTTGGGCATGCCAATAAGCGCCAGTAGCGTTAGCAGTACAAATGCGGTCAGCAGATTCATAAAAACACCAGCCAACATAATATAAACTTTGGTTTTAAGACGTGCCGAGCCATAACTACCGGGTGATTTTTCGGCGTCATGCTCGCCTTTAAGTTTGACAAAACCACCTAGCGGTAACCAGTTGAGTGTATATGTCGTCCCTTTTCGCTTGGCCAGAATCTTGGCGCGCGGTGGGAAACCCAGCCCAAATTCTTCTACGTCTACGCCGCTTCGCCTGGCCGTAATAAAATGACCAAACTCGTGCACGACTACCAAACCAATAAATAAGACCAGTCCCAAGATCAACAGCAATACTGACATGTTAGGCCCCAAATCTCCTTTGACGTTTAGCAAAATCCTGCAATGCGATTTTCAGATCATTCGGCGTGAATGCCGGCCATTCCGGTTTGGCAAAATAAAGCTCCGTGTACGCCATACGCCATAACATAAAGTTGCTGATGCGCTGCTCCCCCGACGTTCTGATGGCAAAGTCCACGGGTGGAATGTCGGGCTCATACAGATTACTGGCTATGACTTCCGGCGTAATATCTGACGCGGACAATGTACTGCCGATAATCCGTTTAACGGCATCGGTTATTTCTTGCCAACCGCCATAATTAAGACATAGGGCCAGGGTAGCACGGGTGTTGTTTTGGGTCTTTTCCTCTGCCTGGTCTATAGCCTGTAAGATCTCCGAATTTAAACGCTCCCTACTGCCCAAGAAGCGGATGCGGATATTTTCTTTATCAAAGATTTTAACCTCATTTTTAGCGACCCAAAGCAGTAATTTCATTAAATAATCCACCTCTTCTTTTGATCTGTCCCAGTTTTCGGTTGAAAACACAAAGGCCGACACATATTTGATACCAGCGTCAAACGCGGCGCGCGCTATTGTCTTGAGATTTTCATAGCCTTTGCGATGCCCTTCCAACGGCGGCAAACCCTGGGCAGCGGCCCACCTGCGGTTGCCGTCTAATATAAAACCTACATGAATAGGCAACGCTAATGTCTCTGGCATGTTTAATTATTATAGCTTAAACCGTGAGAATTTCGGTCTCTTTGGTTTTGGCAAATGCCTCAACTTCGGCTTTGGCGTTGTTCATACTGTCGTCTACTTGCTTCTCGTAACGCTTAGCGTCGTCTTCGCCGATGGTCTTATCTTTTTTGGCGCGGTCTATAGCGTCTTTGGCGTCGTGACGGATGTTGCGTAATGAAATCATACAATCTTCGGTTTTGCCGTTCAGGATTTTGACGATCTCGCGGCGGCGCTCTTCATTGAGCGGCGGCACCGGTACCCGGACCACCCGGCCATCATCGGATGGGTTCATGCCAAGACTTGGATTGTCCCGGATAGCGGCGGAGATTGCCTGTAAATTAGCTGGGTCAAACGGAGTTATCTGGATCAACTGGGCCTCAGGTACCGTTACCGTTGCCACTTGTATCAGTGGCATAGGCGTACCGTAAGCGGTCACTATTATTCCATCTAACATACCGGCATTGGCCCTACCTGTACGCAATTTTTTTAGTTCATCCCGAAAATGTTCGGTGGCCTGTTGAAATTTGGCTTTGGCTTGGCTAACAACTTGGTCTGGATTCATAGAGAACTCCTGCTCGTAATTTTATATTACTCACTGACTTCGCCTAAAGCCATACGGCTAAAGCGACGGACAACTATGTTCTCACCTAATTTGGCTATATTCTCTTTAACATAATCACCTACAGATTGATCGGGATTTTTAACAAATGGTTGTTCGAGCAAAATACGCTCGGCAAAATATTTGTGCACCATACCGCCAGCAATGTTGTCGAGCATGTTATCTGGCTTACCTTCGCTTTTGGCTTTATCCTTAAATTCTGCTATTTTGGCGTCATGAATCTCGGCTGGTACATCTTCTTTAGATACAAATTCCGGATTGCTGGCAGCAATGTGCATGGTTAGGTCTTTGACCAAACTGGTAAATAGCTCATTGCGGGCCACAAAGTCGGTCTCGCAATTAACCTCGACCAGCACACCGATGCGTCCGTCGTGGTTATAGGTACCAATAACTCCGGCACGGGCCTCGCGCTCACCGCGTTTTTCGGCTTTGGTCAGGCCTTTTTTGCGCATGGCGGCCAAAGCCGTGTCAAAATCTCCGTCGGATTCAACCAACGCGGCCTTGGCATCCGTAATGCCAACACCGGTTAGTTCGCGCAGCCGCTTTATTTCTTCAATACTAATCTCTGCCATACATAACCCCTTAATTTACGATTTTTTAAACTAGTTATTCTTTTTCAGTTTTTTCTGGCTTGGCTTCTGTTTTGCTGTCTGCAGTAGACTGCTGACTATCGGCTTTTTTCTGGTGCTTGGCTTTGCCGGCTTCAATGGCGGATTGAATATAATCAGCTATCAGTTTGATGGTCTTAATGGCATCATCGTTAGCTGGGATCGGGTAATCTATGAGAGTAGGATCGGCGTTGGTGTCTACGATGGCTACGACTTTTACGCCTAAACGCCGAGCCTCGCGCACGGCATTTATATCATTCTGAACATCTGTTACAAAGACGGCGCCAGGTTTGGCAGCAAGATTTTTAATACCACCATAAATATGATTCATGGCGTCAATTTCTTCCTGGTAGCGCTGGACTTCGAGCTTGCTGTATTTAGCTGCCAGAGCGCCGTTTTCCATCCTTTCTTCGGTGTCTTTGAGATGTTTGACCCGGCCACCAATGGTGTTGCGATTAGTCAGCATGCCACCCAGCCAGCGCTCTACGACATAGGGCATGTCGGTATTTAACGCTAGCTCTTTGATAATATCGTGGGCCTGGCGTTTGGTACCGACCAGCAAAATCTGTTTACCCTCACCGGCTGTGTCTTCTATAAAGTTCAATGCCTTTTCCAGTTGCTCAACCGTTTTGGTTAAGTCAATAATATGGGTGCCTTCGCGTTTGCTATGGATAAACGGCGCCATTTTGGGGTGCCAGCGGCTGGTTTTGTGACCAAAATGCGCGCCGGCTTCTAATAGTTTCTTAATGTCTACATCTGTAGCCATGAGTAGTATGATCCTTTCTCTTCGTTCAGGTGCCTGAATGGTCCGCTAGAGTGGACCACAAAGGAGGATGATTTCCCGAACTGCTTAATAGTAATCCAGTAACTTTAGCAGATTACTGGGTTATCTGCAAATACTCTAGTTACTTGCTCAGTGCAACTATAAGACCGCTAGCTGCGTCTGCTGCGGCTTGTATCCGGTCCAAAACCAGCTCAGGGTCACTACATGGCATGCCAGTAGTGCCATCGGTTAACACATCTGGGGATGCGACATAGCTTTCTAAAACTACTCCCGCGCCATGCGTCAAGGACCAGCCGATTTGAATTGTATATTCTTCGTCTGGTGAGCCCGGTATACCGCCACAATCAATACGCATAGATTGGGTAAACTCATCTTTACCAGGCTGCTCTGGTTGATACATAACTAAGCTTGTACCACTAACAAGCAGGTCAGCGATGGCGCCAGCTACAGGTATACGATCAGCCAGCTTGCTCGTGCATAAATCAGTAATTACTTCCGATGGTCTTACTGTCTCGGCAGTCCTTGCCGGCATTGTTATACTCACAGACGTGTCCTCACCATATTATTGAAGGATTATAGCATATAATGTCTTGTAAGTCAATTAAGTTTCCTTGAAAGCTTGACCAGATCATAACAGAGGCGTATACTCGTCCAGATATCAGCTGACTGCAGTAAGCTCGCTGTTAACCAGTTATAATTAAGCAGCTAAGGATACTCCATGAAAAAAGATTTGCACCCCAAGAACTACCGCCCTGTAGTTTTTCAGGACCTCAATAACAACGAGACGTTTTTGACCAGATCTACGGTTGCTACGGATGATACCATTACGCTTGATGGCACCGAATATCCTTTGGTCAAAGTACATATCTCCTCGGCATCTCACCCATTCTTTACCGGCCAGGAAAAGATGATTGACATTGAAGGCCGCGTTGACAAGTTCAAGGCTCGTCAGGAAGCAGCCAAAAACCGTGCTGAAGCCATGAAAAAAGCGGCTACCAAGACTCGCATCAAGGCCGACAAACCGGAAGACGAAGAACCGCAGAAGATTGGCACACTGAAACCCGGCAGCCGCTAACCATACGCATAAAACCACCTATACTTTATTGATATAGGTGGTTTTCTTTATATACTGAGGAAAGATTATGGATAAAAAAGAGCAACAATTCCGAGACGAGCTGGGCGCCCTGCAAACCCAATTGCAAGATCCGGCTATTTTCGCCTCCAGGGATTACCCTAGGCTGGCCAAGCGTCAAAAAGAATTAGAGGATATATTATCTCTATTTGACGACTTGCATCGTATCCATAAACAAACCGCTGAGGCTGAAGATCTGGCTACCACGGGTGGTGAGCTTGCCGAAATGGCTCAGTCAGAATTAGAAGAACTAACCCGCCAAAAAATTGAGGCCGATCAAAACTTAAATGCCGCCATCACGCCCAAAGATCCTAATGACGACCGCGACGTTATTATAGAAATACGGGCGGCGGCGGGCGGCGATGAATCCGCCTTATTTGCCGGTGAATTGTACCGTATGTATATCCGTTGGACGGAAACCCACCATTACAAATCAGAGCTTATTAGCGAAAGCCCCAGTGAAAGCGGTGGCTTTAAGGAGATTATCTTTGCTGTACGAGGGCCAGACGCGTATCGCAACTTAAAGTTTGAGGCCGGAGTCCACCGTGTGCAGCGCGTACCCGTTACCGAAAGCCAGGGACGGATCCATACCAGCACGGTTACAGTAGCCGTCATGCCCGAGGCAGAAGAAACCGATGTTGAAATTAAAGATGCTGACCTGCGGATTGATGTATTCCGTTCCGGTGGGCACGGTGGCCAGTCAGTTAATACGACTGATTCGGCGGTGCGTATTACCCATCTGCCTTCCGGCTTAGTGGTGGCTAACCAGGACGAAAAGTCGCAGATCAAAAACAAGGCCAAGGCTATGAGCGTGCTCCGTTCCCGCTTGCTGCAGATAAAACTGGACGAAGAGGCTAAGCAACTCAGTGACGATCGCAAAAAACTGATCGGTTCCGGCGACCGCAGCGAAAAAATCCGTACCTACAACTTCCCGCAGGACCGCATTACCGACCACCGCATCGGCTACTCCCGCAGCAACATCCCTGCTGCGCTAAACGGCGAAATCGACGACTTGATAGAAAAACTCCACGCCTATGAACACGAACTCCTTGCTAACGAGTGAGGCGTGGCTAAGAAACGCCGAGTCCCGCCTGCGAAGTGCAGCTGTGCCTAACCCGCGATTAGATTGTTTAGTCTTGCTGCAGGATGTTCTACAAAGAGACAAATCACATATCTTGGCCCACCCGGAATATATACTGCCGTCTCGCATGCTCGAACTTCTGAATAAGCAAATTTCACGTCGTGCGAATCATGAGCCATTGGCATATATTCGCGGCAAGTCAGAATTTTACGGGCGGGAATTTATTGTCAGTGCCGATACCTTGCAGCCCCGTCCGGAAACGGAGACAATGATTGATCTCGTGAAAGAGCTTGTCAAAAAATCACAAAAATCCTTCCTGTTACAGAGCGGTCCTGTAACAGATGATGGAAATGTGAGGTGGATAATTGTGGATGTGGGAACGGGATCGGGGTGTTTGGCGATTACGGCCAAGCTGGAGTTTCCGGAGGCGGAAATTATTGCTACCGACATCAACCCGGCATGTCTTAAAATTGCCAGACAGAATGCTAAAAACTTGGATGTGGATATTAAATTTTATCAAGGCGATCTGTTGCAGGCTTTACCATCCACCACGTATCATCTACCACTTATCATTCTCGCTAACCTGCCCTACGTCCCAGACAGCCATACAATCAACCGGGCAGCTATGCACGAACCACCAACTGCTATTTTTGGGGGTGCCGACGGATTAAAGCTTTATAGAAACATGTTTGAACAAATAGGAATGCTGATTCAAAAGCCGCATTACGTATTAACAGAGAGCCTACCCTTCCAGCATGAAGACTTGGCAAAAATCGCTTTACGCTCTGGCTATCAACAAAGTGATAATGAAGATTTTATTCAAGTTTTTATGGCAACAGACTTTTAGGTCTGCGGGGCGGCTTCTAGTTTGACCTGTACTGTTTGCTCTTTGCCGTCGCGGTTGATAGTTAACGTTACCTCGTCACCGACTGACTTGCGACCCATTAATGATGTAAGGCTGTTATTTTCATCAAGGTTAATGCCGTCAATTTTGGTGATGATATCCTTTTCTTTTAGACCCGCCTTATCAGCCGGGCTGCCGGGGATTACTGATGGACTGCGCCCGTTACTGGGGACAATGTATGCACCGCGTTTTACATTCAAATTGTACTGATACGCGTAGTCGTCAGTGAGACTAATGTAACGAATACCTAAGTAAGGGCGCTCAAACACGCCCTTGTTAAGGACACTTTTGATAAGACCTTGCACGTCGTTAATGGGGATAGCAAAACCGATGTTCTGCGCACCCTGTCCGGCAATGGCCGTATTAATGCCGATAACCTCGCCGCTGATATTTACCAGTGGGCCACCGGAATTACCTTCGTTGATGGCTGCATCCGTCTGGAAAAGATTTTGTAAAGTTTCGCTGCTGCCGCTGCCGTCACTAGCCTGCACGCTGCGGCCAAAACCAGAGATAATACCATCCGTAACAGTGTTTTGGAATTGCCCTAACGCATTACCTATTGCCACCACGCGGTCCCCCACCTGTACTTTGCCGGAGTCACCTAATGTAGCTTTTTGCAGTTTTTTGCCCTTGGTATCTTTTATTTTAAGTATGGCTATATCCAGCGAATCAGTTTCGTTAGTTCTACCGACTACCTGGACATTGTCCAGCTGCGTCCCATCAGATAGCGTAACACTGACATTGCTGGTACCTGCCGGAACAACGTGCCGGTTAGTTACTATGTAACCGTCATCGCTAATGATGATACCCGTTCCGGCGCTTCGCTGCTGGCTGCCCCCGGCGCTAAAGCCAAAGAAATCCGGCGTAGCAGCCGCCTGGCTGATAACGTCCACCGACACGACGCTGGGTGAAACATTTTTAGCAATAGTATTAATTAGTTGGCTTTCGTTTAGCACAACCTGCTGGTTGGCTTTACTAATAACCGACGTCCCACTCGACTCATCAAGACGATTTTTTGACCCGATGTAGCCACCCCCAAACCCGGCGGTCGCGCATATTAAAACAAGTAATATCAGAGCGGCTGATTTGCGGCGAGCTTGATCGGATAAAGCTGTCCTATAGTTAAAACCGGCTACACTAGGTTGTTCTGTGGGATTTTTTGGTTCCATATTATCCTTCATTTAATAGTACGATACTTAAGATTGGCTGAGACGCCTTTTAGGTTTTGACGCACAGATTCATTAGACAACCTTGTCTCCCCAATCGGAAAAAACCAACACAACCATGATAACCGCGATCATGATAAAGATAATTTCACGTCGCAGTAAAACCGATAAGCGATCGGACTCGTGCAGATAATAAAGCCCGCCCAGGCCAAATCCTAAAACTGTCAGTAAGAGTGTCGGCTGGGCCACCACGACATAAAACAACAGCCAGTGAGCGCAAAGCCAGGCCAAGGCGGCCGCAAAGTAACCCCATGTATGAGAATACAGGGATATGTAAGGCTCATCAAAAGCGGTCAAGAAGTGGCGAGCCGCTAAGTAACAGATAGCCCAAACACCTAGAACCAATATCAGGATGGACGAGTCGGGCCAAGCCAAAAATAACGCCATAAGTCCGTATGTTTGTCCCACCAAAGCCTGAAGCGAAATTTTGAATACGCTGCGGCCGGGCTTAATAGCTACCTGCCAGACCATATATAACAGCGCCCAGGCCAGTTGCAATGACGCGCTGTGTGTTCGCATCATAATGACCACGGTAGACAAGCCGACAATTATGTCTACAGCGTTAGCGCGGACAATTGCCGGCCAAAACCGCGGCCGCACCGCGAACATCCGCCATTTAGTGATAAGGACAACCGCGACAGCGCCCTGCGGTACGCGTAAGCGAATAAAAATGTAAACCAAAGCGGGCATAAGCGCGCTGAGTAAAATATGAAAAACATGAGCATAGCCTCGTACCGGCTTTAACTTGCCACCCAACAGTTTCATCATTGTCCTAGTATTATAACAAAGTCAGCGGCACCTGGATTAATGGACGTATCAGGTAGTGATCCGACTGCCGTAACTCCTAAACGCTGCTCAAGATAGTGCTTGGTGTACTTTTTTTGCCCGTTGCGCAAATCGGTCAAAACGGTTTTTTGATAGGTTTTAGTAGGCGCATCCGCAATAGTGATTACATTGTAGCCATATGATTTGAGTTCAGCCGCTTTGCGGGTGGCTAATCCCGGAGTTTCGGTACCGTTATATATAGCTATGCTGGCGTTTTCATTGGCTATAAACCCATCTTTAAGCGCGTTTCTAATGTAGCTTTGGATTTCTGAAAAGTCATCAATGCCAGCCCGTGGCCGTACGATAGAAATACCGTTAACGTTGTCTGTGGTTACATAATTATTAGGGCTGTCGGCTAAACCAACTGAAGCAACGGACGAGCTATCAATGCCTTTACCTATATCGTACAACCGCATAACTTCCTGAATACTTAGATTTGCCTGGACATGGTTACCAAAGGCATCAATCAATTGCGATATTTTAGCCGGGTTAGAAAATGTTCCTAGTGATAGGATCTTGTCTTTGAGCGCCAGCATGATTTTACGCTGTCGTTCAGTACGATCAAAGTCGCCGCGTGCGCTGGTATGACGCGAGCGGGCATAAAATAGCGCGCGTTGGCCGTCAAAGTGTTGCTGCCCCTGTTTTACATCCAGCGTGTAGTGTTTGCCTGTAGACTCGTCATATAACACTTCGTAAACCGTCTCGCTGGCCGCTACATTGATATCAACGCCGCCAACCGTATTAATAGCCTGTTCAAACGCATTGAAGTCAACCATGACATGGTAATGAATTGGTATGCCAATATCAGTTTGAATTTCTTTTTCTATCGCGTTTAAACCAGCCTTTTCGGCGTCGTCTTTGGACTGTTTTTTAGCCAGTGCCGCGTATTTGGCATTGGCATATACGGCATTGATCTTTGTGTGTCCACTGGAGCCTTCGGGCTGAACCCACAAATCGCGCGGGATACTAAGCAGGGCTGCCTTCTTTTGAACCGGATCAATACTGGCAATTAAGATCGTGTCTGTAAGATCAGGGCCGTCATGACCTTCGCCGCCCTTGCCAAGCAATAAGATATTAACCCTGCCATCACCTTCGCCCCGCAACTTGCTGGGATCAACATTATCCTCAAGAGCGGCCGCGCCCTGAGCGCCACCTTTAAAAATCTGGTGCAATTTTAAATAGCCCTTACCGAATAAAAATCCCACCATCACCACTAGTAATACCGCAATACCGGCAAAGCTCCGAAGTACCAGCTTTTTACGATTGCGTTTTCGTCGTGGTTTGGCAGGAGCTGGTGGCAACGTCAGGTCAATCAGACCATCAGGCCCACGGCGTAGAGGCTGACGGCCGGTATTCATAACCGGCTGTTGCGCCGCATGAAAGCCGTCGCTGGCACGAAAATTATTCAAACTATTCCTGGTTAGCAAACCGTTGTTTGCGTTAGATGGCCCATGGTACGCACTGCCGGCCCCAGCCTTAAGGTCCGGACGAATTACGCCATCAAACGAGGGGCGAGACTTTTTGGCTTGATTATTTCTAAAGTTATCCATACGTTAACACGTCATCTTAGTATAGCGCTTAAGATTGGTATTAAGAAATCGGTGCTATTTGGTACTAATTAGGTTATAGTAATTGCCTGTAATGCAACAAGAACCGAGTATACCATCCGCTTCTTCTGACGCAAGTGACTCCACGTATGTTGGTGACGGCAGTAAAACGCCGGGCAAATGGCGTGGAGTCGTATCAACAATCGCCATTTTGATCGCCGCGCCGGTATTGGCCTTGATCCTTACGGCTTTTGTGTTTCAATCCTATGAAGTTGACGGGCCCAGTATGGAAACGACTTTGCAAAACCGTGACCGACTCATCGTATGGAAAACTCCCCGCACCGTCGCACGCCTGACCAACCATGCATACGTACCGCACCGCGGCGACGTCATTGTATTTATCAAACGTGGGTTATACGAGCCGGGCAGCGGTACCCAGGAAAAGCAACTTATCAAGCGAGTTATCGGCCTGCCGGGTGATCGGGTGGTGGTAGAAGAAAACCATATTACCATTTATAACCAACAGCACCCGGAGGGGTTTAACCCTGACATCAATCATGATTTTTCGGCTAATA
>JAICHO010000006.1 GCA_025924835.1 Candidatus Saccharimonadota bacterium
CCGTGAAGCTCCACCAAGCTTATTTAGGGATGGGATTCGTAGCAACAATGCTATAACTGATGTCGCTTTTGACGCCCAGCCGGCTTTGGTTGCGGCTAAGCGTGCCATGGAAGCCGATATGAAGACTGCCGGTATGGCAAGTGCCATTGTGCGAGTATGTGCCGGACCCGGTACGGACATTTTATTTAGCGGAGTTAGCCTACAACGGGCATTTGACGCTTCATCATACCTTGATGTATGCGACTTTATGCAATCCGGGGAAGGAATTAGGCGTATAGGCGAGAATACTCGGCCCGACACCCGGCGTAATCAGTCAATTGATGAAATCTGTGCGACCGTCGGGCTTATTGCTCACCATGGTCTAAGGCCAGAATACGCCGATCCCGCTTTTGTGGTCTCCCGGCTGAGAAAACGCGTAGCACATTTGCCGCCGTTAGCTATGCCTGACAGCCCTACGCTAGACAGAGCACTTGTAGAAATATTCGCCTCCCAGCAAGCCCGACTCACGTTGGCCGCAGACGAAATATACGCAGGGACTATCGCTGCAGTTACTGGTAACACCTTGGCGGAAGTGCGTACACAAACCGGCTCGCCGTTGCTCCCTATCACGCCTCATGTTAGTTCCTTGGTCGAAAATACAAATAACGCTTTAGGGATCAGCAGAATTGAAGGATGGAAGAGCATTTTGGCACGAGAAAGTGCCACGATTTCCAACGAAAACGAGCAGTACCAGCGTCAGTTTGCCGCTTCGCGCGCCGCCGCTCACTTTTTGCTTCAAAACGTCGTCCATTACCCCGATCCTGTCATAATCAGCCGCTGGGGAGCAGGCCCGCCTAACCTTCCGCCGCCACTGCTTGGATCTATCACCCATTCCGGTAATTGGGCCGCTGCCGCGATTACGAGCCAAGATGACTACCGGGGCATTGGCATAGATTTGGAATGCAGGCTTAATCCTTTACGGGGGCGAAACCGAGTTTTAACCTTAGCGGAACAAGCATTACCAGAACTGGGCGCTTTAAATACACGAACCTTGTTTAGTATTAAAGAAGCCGTGTTCAAAGCTATACATCCACTCGTTAAACATAAGCACCCAAATGCATTTTGGTTTCACGACGCAGAGATTACAGAAGATGATATCATTGCACGCAAAGTAACGGTACGGTTAGCCGCCACAGAACGCGGCAGAGCTGTGGAAGCAGCTTTAGGAAGTTCGCTTATTGAATGTTACTACCTGGAAAAGGATTTCTACTCTTCCGCTGTCTGTGTAGTACACAATGACTAACCTCCAACCATAGTTTACAAAATTGCAATTCATAAAAATCATGGTAATCTTTTCTTATGACATACGAGATTGGACCAGGTGCACCAAACCAACATTGGGTTGATTTTTGGGAAGCCGCCGCGCTTCCACTTCTCCCAGAAGCTGCGTTTCCAGATGCTGAAGTAGCGCGTTGGGAAGCTAGTGAGACCGCAGCACATTTCTTTTTGAGGAGTGAGCTAGATGAAGCATGGCGAGTCATAGATGCTGCCAAGGCTCTTCCGGGCGATAATTAAACCCAAATCATTTAAGGCAAAGACCATTGATTTTACGAGGACTGTCCTCGTAAAAGATAGAGATTCTATGTATCAAACACTGGGCTAGTTATTCATCTACGCGCAGCCGCACAGCAGCCATTAGCTCAAGGGCACCTATAAACCCGGCTTGTATTATCTCGAAAGCCAGTCCCCTGTCTATGCCCTCTTCATTTGCAAATTGTTGGGCCATCACCGTCATATACTCTCCGGACACCTCCCTGAGCGGGACAACACCAAAAAAAGCTAGCGTACCCGTAGCACTACCGTCAGTGGACATTTTAAAGCTCAGGTCGTCCGCCGCGCCCTGAGCTTCTTCAGGTGTAGGCGGACGGAACCCAAATACTTCTTCAAAACTTCCATCCTGTCCAGCCATAGGCTTAAGAGTAAGTAAGTCTTCTGTGTTTCGCAAGCATAACTAATTAGGTCGGTCTTCGGCGAAGGTTGTTTTTACAGATTGAAAAACTCGGTCACCGGTTGGTGATCTACCGGCAAAATATAGTTGCTCTTGGTCGGCATCATAGTGCGCTGCTACCACCCGGCCTATGCATAGGTAATGATCACCCGTTAGCACTGCTTGCTCCAGCACACACTCAAAATTAGCTCTAGCTTGGGCAATAAGCGGGACGCTGATTTCAGCAGCTGGCTGGGTGCGTAGATCCGTATGTTGGAATTTATCGGTAACTGCACCAGAAACCGAACCGACATATTCCAGCTGCTCCCGAAGTTCCGGGCTGGGAACCGCAAGCACGAACTCGCCGACTTCTCGTACCAACCTCTCTGTATGATGACCCTTTTGAAGGGCCACGGCCATCATGGGTGGATCATAAGAACACTTCACGTTCCAGCCCGCGGCCATTACATTAACTTTGCCATCATTCCCCCGTGACACCACAAAAACAGTCGGCTCAATACTATGCCGTCTCATTGCCGTTGGAATATCGGTGTATCTTTTTAACATGGTAGGTAGATCATAACAGAATAAAAGCAAACCCGATGTTCATAGCACAAACAGCACCTATTCAGCATCTAATTCTGGGTACTCGTCATACGGCTTCCCGGCTTCGATTTGGGCGGCATTGCTGCGAAATATACGCTTTGCCCGCTGTCTTGATAAGTTAGCGGACTGCCAATGATCTGAAATGCTGTCCATACGTCGCTCTTGCTTGTACAAAATGTTCGCGGCACTCTTTTGCAGATTTTGATTGGGATGTTTTAGCAGCCCGGCAATTGTTGGCGCGGCGTCTTCCGACAAGTTGCTCAGGTAGTACAGGTCAATCTTACCAACCCTATTAAAACGATTAATATTCTGGCGGGCAATAAAATTATCAGGATTAATAATATTTATAAGGGCGAAAAAGCAAAGCAAGCTAATAAATACCTGGAACGCGAAGCGCTGATCACTTTTACCCCTAACTATATTTACAAAGAGCATTAAGAAAGCAAATGCCAGCCACAATATGAAAAGGTGGCTTAATAGCCGGAGGGTCGTAAAACCATACGCGTCTTCGTATAAATTAAGCCTCATGTGGGCAGAAAGCATAATAACCATTACCTCCGCAATTAGTACGCCGCTCAACCATTTAAAGACGAGAGTCGTTGGAGCGGTGCGAAACACCGTAGCTTTTTTAACGGCCATGATAAGTAACAACGAGAGAGCGGCTACCGCGATCAGCTCAAAAAACCCTTTGCGCGCATATTCCGCATAGGTGTGTCCAGTAGAGGCTATGTGGTTAGCGCCCCCAAAAAGATAGGCAAACTGTACTATTACAAATACAAAAAACAATAAACTAACAGACCCCAAAATTACCGATGATTCCGTCGTGCCTATATTAAATCTGATTCTGTCAGGTGTTTGATTGGTGTCAGGTACTGAACTAGGCATAAAAATAAGAGCGCTTGCGCCAGCGCAAAAGCTTGCCACAAATCCGATTAGGCCCAAACGAAAAACTGTTTCGGGCGAGATGGAAGGATTAAAGAGCGAGCCTACAAATTGCTTAAACACCAAATCAGCCGACGATAAGAGAATCAGGAACAAGACTAAGACAGGCAGGCTGAGTAGTACGCCGCGGATAATAGGTGCAGCTGAAGATTTTGAAGGCTTAGATGCCGCAATGGTACGGTTACCGATTAACCCAAGTAAAAAATGCAGGGATTCGTTAATAATACGCAGCGGCATGCCAGCGACCTGGCTTACGTATTGAAAAATTTCATATTGCCTTAGATTTAAACCTGGCTGATGGCTCAAGCGCACCGCCAATAGCAGCAGAAAAATCACTATAAAAATGTTCATAACCATTAGGAATGGATTTGCCCTAACAAATAGCATGAAAGAAAAGAATAATATTACAGGCGCCAGCCAGTACAGGGACTTGTTAAGAGGTTGCCGAAACTTATTGGCAAGATAAAAGGTAAAACCCAGGATTAACGAGGTGAATATAAAAACCGAAATGCCCGGTAACTTACCGTAAAACAACCAGTCAAACGCAAACCCTAGCAGGAGCGAAGTAATTATAATCGGCACGCTTTTTCGCTTCATAATTCCCCCCATAACTATCCTCTAATACTTTCGTTACTTTGATATTCCAAAATGTCGCCGGGCTGGCAGTCTAATGCCTTACAGATCGCTTCCAGGGTTGAGAGTCGGACTGCTTTGGCTTTGCCATTTTTTAGTATAGAAAGATTGGCCATAGTTATCCCTACCTTCTCAGTTAGCTCTGTAACGCTCATCTTGCGTTTGGCCAGCATTACGTCGATATTAATTATTATTGCCATCCTCTAGCTCCATTACGAGTTACACGTTTAGATGCCAGATTTGATTTCTCCGCGAGCAGCGTACTGAACCGTACAAGCCGTACGGTGAGGGAGCAGCACAGCGGAAAATCGGATATGGAGCCAAAAGCCCCAGTATACAGCCGCGCCTGTGGCGAGGAAGTATGCTGGGGCGTCGTGTAATTCGTACTCATACCGTTAAATCGTTTTCTGATTTAATATCCACGGCATTCTGCAATAGGCTCTGGAATACCGCCGCAGCCATCGCGATCACAAAGGACGCGCTCATAATGACCAGCCCAATAGCTATCACGCCCGGGGCATCGTCCTTATTGGCGACATAATACGTATAGGGCATGCCTACCGCAAACAATGCGCTGATAGCGAGCGCACAGTATTTTATATACTTTAGGGCATCTACCGACTGCTGAGAAAACGCCTTGTCCCTGTCAATATAGCCCAGCAATTTCATGGCCTGTCGCAGCGCGACAAAAAACGGTATCGCTGGCACGTATAAGCTTAGTAAAATAGGGTCATAGCCTTTTAGGTCGAGTGAACCAATCGCACGAGGTACACCGAAAACGCACAAAGCCAGCACTACTAAGCCGAGAACGATAACCGTTCCTTTTAAAATAAGTGTTGATCCGCGTTTCATGTATATGCCTTTCTTATTTTTGTTGACTTATATATAGCACGTTATTTATCGTAAGTCAATAAATAAACATTGTTTCTCAATACCTAATTACTGCTCTTTGGTTTGCGCTTCCTGCCTCCCACCGTAACATCGGCATAGTTGTAAAAATATTCAATTTCACCGTTAGGCTGGACATATAACGACACCACAATATTAGTTTTATTAACGTCATCCACCAAGGTGTCTTGATATCTGGATTCAAACGATTCTAAAAACGACGCTTTAGGGTTGACGCTGTGGTGCAGTAACGACGCCAAGGTTTTTCTTATATTTGCCTGGTCTTTTTTGGAATAGCGCTTAATTTTTTCACCAATATTGTCACCCGGCATGATCTTTACTGCTTCTGCCCAATAACCTTTATGTGTTGGCCGGCTTACTTCTGCCAGCATGGCAAAATACGGCCCACTGGTAGGAGCTTGGAAGTCTTTAATATTTTCATCATCCGCGGTTTCCCGCTTGTCCTGTAATGGCCAGAATTTTATAACTTCGCCGTGCCAATCCTCTATGGTGCACTTTGCGCCCACCAGACTACCCTTGTAATCAGTCTCCATAGAAACAAAAAAGTGGTCCTCGCTATTAGTGCCGGTTGTGCGGAACAGTAACAGAAAACAGTCAGGTGTTATGGCCTCAAACTTTATAGGCGTAATACTAGGGGCCATACCTGGGGCAAACGGTTCAAGTAATTTTTTTAAGTAAGCTTTACTAAACGCGTTGAAATTGCTCATAACAATAGTATAACAGGGGTAACGCAATTTTAGTTTGCGCGGCTGGGCAAACAAAAAGCCCCACAAGAGTGAGGCTTTTTGTTGGTGGCTCCTCCCAGACAGCGGCCTTCGGCCTTTTCCGCACAGACATGCTCGTAATAAATTCCGGCGCGTGACTGTGCTCCACCGAACTGGCGGCTACGCCGACTCCCAGTGCAAGTCACGGACAATGTCCGTCCAAGTAAAAGACCCTGAGCTTTAGCTAGGGTCTTTTACTTGGTGGCTCCTCCCAGACTCGAACTGGGGACACAAGGCTCTTCAGGCCTCTGCTCTACCAACTGAGCTAAAGAGCCACATCTTATAGATAGCTGTAGTAGTATAAAATACCTTTGTGATTAATGCACGGACCTAGAGCTTACACATGAGAAAAAGCACCATTACTACTTCCCAAGACCAGTCTGGCGAGTATGAGATCGAGCTATTTGACCACCCTGCTCCAAAGCGGGTTATCGTCTGCTCTCATGGCAACGGCGCGAGACGCTGGGATGGTGAGGAATTCTTTTACAGGGTGGCGGAGCATTATGCGGATTCCGCGGTCTTGCTCGCCGATCAAAACCAGCCGGATGGTGACGCCGTCAAAATAAATCCACTGCCCATTTTGGTGGAGCGTTTACAGAGTCTAATTGCAAAAGCCCAGGAATTATACGCCGGCGTACCCATTATTGTCGTAGCGCACTCCATGGGGTGCGGAGTCACCACCCTGTTGGACCTTACGTCTGTTAAAGCCATAATTTTTGTAGCGCCAGCTACCGGCACGCCGCAAGATGACCTAATCAAACGATATGGGCAGGACATTGTTCATGGCAAAACAGTAAAAAGTAGCGACGGCTTAACCAAAATTATCAGTGCCGAATACTACCATTCGCTGCAGGGCATAAACTGGGAGGACGAATACATCAGACTTGCCAAAGGCTATTCACCTACATACGTGTTTGAGGCTGGCAATGAAGAGATTTTGGCCGATAGTCACTTTCAGCACCGCGCAATTCCTTTTACCAACTACCAAATCATTAAAGGCGCCAAGCACAACTTTTCCGGCCAACCACTCCAAGAGCTGTTCCAAAAAATGGATCAGTTGCTTGAGCAGTAAAAATAGGCTAAAATTCCCCCTGTTCCATATCCTTGCGGTATAGGGAAAAGAGCACCTGTCGTTTGTCTTAATCGATTTTCCAAACCAAGGAGTCGGCTTTGCCGGCTCGACTGTTTGGAAAATCGTAAGGAATAAACGACCTAAAGCTGCAACAAATCAATTTATTGTATTTGTGAAAGCTGTTTGTCGGTTATGACGCGGGTGTAGCTCAGTTGATAGAGCGCTTCCTTGCCAAGGAAGAGGCCACGAGTTTGAGTCTCGTCACCCGCACCAATCAAAGGACCAGACCTTGTGTCTGGTTTTTTGATTGGTCTGATATGTCTCAAACTCGTGGCCCTTCAAAATTAATCATTGCCACATTTTTGCCGCTACCAGCATGGCTGGTTGCGGCTTTGAGTCTCGTCACCCGCAGCAATTGTATTTATGTCAAACTAGTGGTATGCTAATCACTAGTTTTTTATATTATAGGAGTTAATATGACACATGGAATAGTACGATCCTCTCATGGTGATGGAGGGACTCCTCCGGAATATGACGCTGAGATTCATAATTTTCAGGGACTGGAAGTATTTACACACAACACGCCGGAATCTATGGCGGCAGCACTAGGCAATGAGCAGCCAGATGGCAGGGTAATGACCTTTACTGCACCATCACTGTTTATGATGTCTCAAAGTATAGGGTTTATTGATCGTCAGAGGCGCATACACCATTTTTCTGCACAGGTATCCACAGATGAACAGGCTACAGCTGTCGAAGACGTTGTATGGGGCGCGATAGAGTCACATGGGCATACTGAAGCAGACGGCGTAATTAAGGTCGACGACCAAAATGGCCATGTATACCAAGTATACGCGACTGAGGAACCTGACGAGGAGGATCGTCTTAAAGCGCAAGTAGATGCATGGGCAGAGGATGTACGTGCCGCTTCAATGGTTGACCCCGTAGACAGCTTACTGCAGTATGTTAGCGAAGACGGCGTAACTATTGCGGACTATACACAAGGCAGGCACCACAGAGTAACTGTTTTGCGTGAAGCCGCGGGTTTTACGCTTACTACTGTCATGGAAGGTATGCCTTATATCCCTCTTCAAGACAATGCCCCTGTGGTCAGATGGGCTAAGGTCGTAACTTCATAGGTTAATAAATCACGTAAAAAGGTTTCAACCTAATTTGTAAGTTTAGCAATAGCGTATTTGCACACCTCTGAGAATAGTTACACTTTAACTAACAATGCTGCACCAAGATGACACCTAAAAAAGCTCCCTTGATCGGGGAAACGGTTTCAACTTATGTCCGGTGAGGTAGACCTCACGAGACAAATAGTGCCGCTTTCTTGATTAGAATGATGGTTATAACCTAAGCTGTAGTTATGCTAAGACGGCAAGAAATACGCACTCAGGTCCAGGACATTTTGGAGTATAACCCCTCTGGAGATCCTCATCAGAAACAAATGAAGCAGTTAGAGGGTCTCGGGATTGTAAGTATGCTTATGCTTGATGAGACTATCGACAAGATGATTGCTATCAACAAAAAACTAGACTCAAGCAATAAGGCGCTTGCTGAGTCCAATCTAAAACTTCAGAAGCTAGCAATCGGGATATCGGTATTTGCCATAGTAATATCCGTAATTCTTGGAGTTATCGCCATAAAGTCGAATTAGTTAAAATTTTAATGGCTATCATTCTTGTACCCCATCATACAGATAACAAATTTCTAAGCCGAAACGTAGATAATTAGGTGTACCCAAAAATGGCACATTCGCAATTTATAATCTGTTAAAACGTGCCTCGAGCTCAACCGCTTATTGTTTCTTGGCAAAAGCTTCCAACTGTACTTTCGAACTACCAATTAGATACTTATCAAAAAGCATTGAGGTCGTTGTATTCATTTCGCGTACCGCATCAGCAGTAACGGTTTTAAAGTCTTGATAATATTTCGTATTAGCAATTGAGATACAGATTTTATCCGTTAGAGGAAATACTGTTATCGCCTTCTCAAACTCATGACCACCATAGATCATTCTTCGCCATATTCCATCTATGCGAGCCATAGCGTACACCGGTATATCAGAAGTTATAAAGCTTTCTCCATCTGGCGCATACTGAAAATTCCACCCCATTTTAAGCAAAGAATCCGCGAATCCATCGACCATTTCGAGAGAGGTTATGAGAATGTTATTCCTTGGTATGTCATACTCAACTTTTATTTTTTTACCATCGATAATATTCTGTACATTTTCCCGTGTTAGCTCATGGTCAAATTCAGGGTGCTCGAGTTTAAATTCGGCCATTACCTTATCTCGATAATCGTCGTCAAGTAACTTAGCCCACTCTTTATTAGCTGTCTCGCCCAATTCATCTCGTCCAATCTTCTCTATAAACTGCAAGGTGGTTGGTAGACGAAGGAGTTGGCTAGAAATACAATAAGCAAGGTCTGCAATATCGGGGTTGCTAAGCCATTTTCTTTCCTCGACTTTTTTAACCAAATAAGGAAATCTATTCTCAGGTCCACGAGCAAAGGACTCCTCGACAATAAGCTCCTTGTCACCGTTTGCATCTTCTGTTTGGTAAAGATACTCCGCGTGGCATATATCTTTTACAAGATGTTGTTCAATTTTGTTATTAGATTTATCGAAAGCATATACTTCTTGCTTCTTTTTTGATTTGTTTTTATTGAACGCAAAACCCCTTAGGTAAGTTTGTGGTACGAAGTGATGATTCTTGGTAGGCATAGATGTAGACAAGTATATACCGATACGGCGGATATACTTCCCTTAAAAACGCCACCTTATTGCTATAGTTATTATAAAGTGTTGGAGCCCTAACAATGATTGATAATAATGCCCGTAAGATTACCTACCATTACACAGAGCAAAACTATCTCCCGCTCAAAGATTTGAGTATCACCACATGCTATATATGTAGTTTGCCTTTAGATTCTAAAGTAAGTCCTGACCACCTAATACCAAATGGTCTGTTCATCACTGGCTCCCCTAAACGACCGGTTCTGCCTGTGCATGCGGCGTGTAATAACCAAAAATCTAAAGATGATAGGTGGTTCCTTAAAGAGCTGAGTATTATGTGCGGCCTCCAACCTGATGCATATAAAACGTTTGAGGACTTTATAGACAAGGCACAAATAGAGCGAGAAAATATTGGCCTAATCGGGAAGTCACAGGAATTAAAGAATTATAAATTGGCAAAGACTCTATTGGAGAAGAATACTTGGGGGCTAGACGTAACTCATTTAGGCGAAAATCTGAGCTTGTTACACCTTGACCCTGGTAGCGTGAACCGCGCTAATGACTATGTGAAGGAAATGTGTAGAGGTCTTTACATAAGGAACGTTCCAAATGCATCTCCCCGGCAAGTAAAACTTATGGGATTTCAGTACGCAAAAGCAAAGGTTGACGGTACTTTTGACGAGCATATTAGAAACATTCAAACTCTATCTGATATGTCGTTTGAGAGGCGGTTTATGCAACGATGGGACGACCGTGTAGCATACTTAGGAAATTCAACGACTGACAACCCTTCTGCAGGATTTCTGTTTATAGAATTCTACGAGGCCCTTGGTTACCTGGCTGCGTTCAAGTAGCCTCACAAAAAGTGGGAGAGAGCTAGTCATGAATCCATGAGGTAAACTATTAGTAAGTATTGTTATTCGTGGTGGAGACGCAAGATACTTTCAGGAGTAAATAGATATGCCACATGCAAAAAAGAGAACAGTTAAGAATGATGTGATAGCTAAGGCTTTTGATGATGTGCCTGAAGTGGGTGCTAGGTGGAACAGATGGTATGACATACCCTATAAAATCGCATGGTGGCAGATGAGAGGCTGGCGCAAAAAGGTTTTTCCAAGAACTTTTCGAGATGCATCAATTAAGTTGGTTAACATACTGTTACAGTTCAACGAGTATGATCGCCAAAAAGCATGGGATAAGAAAGATAAACATAATAATATTAATATTCCTAAAGACGAGAGCGTTTCGATACCTTCTATTTTTATTGTTGAACTCTTCACTGCTAATGAGGCAAAAATTCTTGAAAAATCTATTAGGAAAAACGGTTGGGACAAATACAAGAGGGCGCTACATAAGAAAGATACAAATCTTGACCGCTTAGCCAAAGCTAGGACCGAACAAGGTGCATCCTGGTGGAGGCTTGCCGATGTCCGGAAAAAAGATAGTAAGTGGTTTATGCCTGACGCAAAAGTTGGCCGCCTACCAGAAGGATTTGAGTCTGCGAGTCTCCGAGCAGTACAAATTGGATCAGGGTTAACAGCTGTAGTAGCCCGCTTTAGTTTAAGTAATTCTTACAATAAACATGTTGATGATGTTTGGCGCAGCCAGCACGAACCTAAGATCCAGTACATATCAGGCAGTTTTAGAGTGTTGAATAGGCTATTCTCAGCCTACGAAACTACTCAGAAAACTCGCGAGCAGCTGCATAACCAGGCTAGAGACTGGATGTCAGAATTTTGCCCTGGATTCTTTTCTATGCACAAGGAACAGCACGTTTCTTTAGATATTATTCTTACCGAGCAGCTTGACCCTACGAGTCGAAGCAAAAAATTTTCAGAGCATGAGGCGGCAGACGCATATAGAGCATTAGGAGTAGATATATCAAGTTTCCGACGCATCACTTCTAAACATCTCCCCGGGCTATTACTTCAACAAGCCGATAGGCTGTCTGAGCCTAACATCAACACCAGACGAACCTGGAGTCTAATTGGCAAAAGGTCAAAGCTTGCCACGCTTACGGATAACTTTAAATATTACTCTGATGAGGAGTCAGGTGTGTCTAATATGTCCGAAGATTCGATGGGCTATACATTGACGTTGTTAGGAGTACAAGAAATGCTCGCTTCGATAGAAAAACGCTTTTCTAGCCTTAGAGACCAAGCAAATCAGAACCACAAAAAGTTTAAGGTAAGAAATTTACGCAAGCTAAATAGGATAATTATGGACTCGAGCTTTACGCTGACTAGTATTAAACAAGATATCACTACCTACCTTTACGAAGAGCGGTGGTATGACGGAGCAGAACTGATCGTTACAATATCACCTCCTTTTAAAGATAGGCTTAAGGATACCTACAAAGAGTCTGAAAGCTTCCACAAGCTCGTAATTAAGCAGCTAAACGATAGACATAATCGACTCTTAGCTTTAGATAAAGACATTAGGGATATATTGTCTACTGTCGCAAACCTTGGCTCATCTGCAAGCAGCATTGTATTGGGTAGATGGGCATTAGGTGTTTCAGCTCTTTCATTGTTAGCGGCTGTCGCAGCATTGGTCGTATCAATGCACTTGCATAAATGAACAGATTCTAACTTCGTTAACAATGCCCAGCATTTGGCGGCTGAAACCTTAAGCATGACCTCTGAGAAAAGTTACACTTTCAAAAATGGTGCTGCACCATTTCTATGTAGCATAACTCGGGCAATAGCTTTTGTTATTATAAAAACGTGAAATCTGACTACGAAATTATTGCTTTTAAAGATTCGGCTTTATGGCGTCGCTGGCTTGATGAAAACCATGACAAAGTAGACGGTGTGTGGCTGAGACTTTATAAAAAAGGGGCAAATTTCCCCACCGTAACATATGCGGAGGCTCTTGATGAGGCATTATGTTATGGCTGGATTGACGGGCAAAAAAAGACTTATGACGAAAAATCATTTCTGCAAAAGTTTACGCCACGACGCCCAAGAAGTATGTGGTCAAAGCGTAATATTGAGCATGTCGCGCGATTAACCGAGCATAAGCTGATGATGCCATCAGGTATGGCCCAGGTAGAGCAAGCACAACAAGACGGCCGCTGGGCTGCTGCGTACGATAAACCGAGCGACATGGTTGTCCCGGATGAGTTCATGGCTGAATTAAAGAAACATCCCGTTGCAGAAAAGTTTTTCGCTACGCTTAACAAGACAAATATTTACGCGATTGCGTGGCGACTCCAGACCGCAAAGACCGAAGAAACTCGCAAGCGGCGACAGGATAAAATAATCGCGCTTCTCAACGCCGAGCAGAAGCTGCATTAATTCCGCACATTAGAATGATGCCGGGCTTCCTCAAATGCAGCACGACCCTCTTTTAACCCGTAATAAACAATGATTAAAGCTGATACTAAATCCGCCCACCACCAGTGCAAGGTCGCGTTCAGGAGCAGACCTATTAATACCGAGGCCGCAAGGTAGGCGTCTACCATGGTCACTTTACCCTCAGTCAACAGTACTGGGTTCTTGAGTTTTGTCCCCACGGTACGTTTGCCCCGTGCCAAAGCCAACATTACCACCAAAGTAATGGCGGTCCAAGTTATGCCGAGCGGTGAGGAGCGTGGATGGCTACCCTGAACCAATAAATAAGCTACTTGTAGCAAAATGTACGTAGCGATTGCATAAAAGCTAGCGCCAATAATCCTGAGTGCTTTAGGTCGTATATCTTCCCTTGTATTTGTTAATTCCCAGATTACGACTGTACTCGCGCCTATTTCTATGACCGAATCCAGGCCAAATCCTCCAATGGCAATAGAACGAGCTTTGATTGCCGCTATAGCTGTTATAACTATACCCATAACATTCCATAGGAGTGTTGCATATTCCAGGCGCAAACCCTGCTTTAGTAGCATTTCTTTTTTACCCATTTGCTAATTATAGCGGTTACTGCACATTGCTTACGAAGCAGCTTAATACGCGCCCAACAAGAATTTACTTAGCACCGTCCTGTCACCTGCCCTAGTCATCGTAAACATTTGTGTAAATTTGTTACCA
Source organism: Candidatus Saccharimonadota bacterium (assembly GCA_025924835.1). Taxonomy (GTDB): domain Bacteria; phylum Patescibacteriota; class Saccharimonadia; order Saccharimonadales; family JAICHO01; genus JAICHO01. The sequence goes on from JAICHO010000006.1 coordinate 13,667, forward strand.
TAAAGGTATGAGAAAACTTATTATGTGGAATGTCATTTCGCTTGACGGCTATTTTGAGGGCAAGAAGGCTTGGGACTTGGACTTTCACCAGATTGTATGGGGCCAAGAGCTAGAAGACTACAGTATTGAGCAGCTTAAGACTGCCAATATGCTGGTTTTTGGACGTAAAACATACGAGGGGATGGCCGACTACTGGTCAAACGCCGAGGGCGAACCAGAGACTCCGCACATGAATAACATACAGAAAATTGTCTGCTCTACCACGCTCCAAACCGCGGACTGGAATAATTCTGTGGTAGTTAGTGACGCGGTAGCCGAAATACCAAAATTAAAGCAGCAAGGTGATGGAAATATGTTTGTTTTTGGTAGCGGCAATTTGTCAGAATCCCTTATTGGTGCCGGCCTGTTTGATGAATACCGTTTGTGCGTCGCGCCAGTTTTCTTAGGTGAAGGCAAACAATTGTTTAGCGCAGGCTTGCCATACCAAAAACTAAAGCTACTTCAAGAACGCCCACTACAAACCGGCGGAGTCATTTTAATGTACGCGCCGATTTCAAAATAGTATTGCGGCTTATGAATTCGCATACTACTTATTTATTAACCTAGTCCGCCTTACATAGAGTCTGCATGGGATCGCAAAGATTTGTCGGTCTCTCGCACCCTCCTATTCCTTGCATTGTTAGTTGCAATAAATTTGCTAATTTAAGATATAGTTTTATAATATACATATGGTTGATAGTGTTGTTCATAAAACGTCCATGGATGTATGGACCGATCCTGAGCGTCTGGATTTTGAAGGTAGACGTTTATGCCAAGTAGCACTTAGTCAAGTGGTGAGTAATTTTACCTATCAATACTTGCCAGAAGAACCGCGGACGGTAATTGAAATTGGTAGTGGAACTGGAGCTTTAGATGAACATTTGCATCCCTATATACCACGTACGTATTTAGAAGGCTCCCCTGAATTAGTTACTATTCATAGAGCCCGACTTGAAAAAACGGGCCATGACCCTGAACAGGTAAAAGCAGCTAGCTTATATGAATTGCCATTTGCGGGCAATTCAGTAGATATGGTTCTTGGTATGTTGGTGTTAGATGCGATGTTTGACATGGAGGGTGCGTTTGGTGAAGTAGTAAGAGTATTACGTCCTGATGGAGTTTTTGTGTACTTTCATGATGTGCGTGCCTCTACGAACGCTATTGCCCACCTGGCGCAGGAAGATGGCTACATACCTGTTCCTGTGCTCTCAGAAGAAGGCAAGATCACTCATCTGGCAACGCTATCTCCGAAGGAGTATAAAAGATTTGAAAGAAAAATAATTAAACGGTGGGGCAAAACAGAAGGTCGTCGCATAAGTGAAATACTGTCTGCAGCTGAATACGTCGATAACTGGAATGAGTATTTAGAGCATGTGCAGGAGTTCACAAATATAGTGCTAGGTGAAATGAAACTAGTAGGCAGCGTGACGCCGCATCTAAGTGATTTATTATCATCAATATTGTCAATGCTTGCTGAAGTAAATGGAATGACTGTTTTGAAAAACGAAGTCGTAACTGCTACGCATGAGGTTGATCGCCAAAACGTAAATGACCCGCAACTTGACGCCGAGGATAATGTAATTGAACATGGACCGTACGGGCTCGGGTCTGGCAAAGTTGAAGGTCTTTTACCAGGGCGGGTATTAACTATTGCTAACGCTTTGTGTTTTGCGGCAAAAAAATAACAGGATTAATCTAGCTCTTATTGTCAATGGTTGTCATTAACCGTGCTGCACCAAATGAGAATCACGATCATAAGTGCTGTTTTCTTTATGAGATAATGTAGTCATGGGCAAATTAATTTACCTTATGACGACTTCGCTGGATGGCTATGTGGCCGACAAAGATGGCAACTTTGACTGGGCTGTGCCAAGCGAGGAAGTGCATGCTTTTGTAGATGACGTCTTGCGCAATGTAGGAACGGTTCTAATGGGACGCAACCTGTATAAGGTTATGAAGGTGTGGGACGATATCCCGACAGAAGGCACAAGCGGGCCGTATATGGACGGGCCAAGTCAAGCCATGAATGACTACGCCAAAATCTGGCAGGCCGCTAGTAAGATAGTGTATTCCACTACCCTTTCTGACGTCACAATAGCTAATGCAACTCTCGAACGGTCCTTTGACCCCAGCACCATCCAAAAATTAGTGGCAGAGTCTGACAAGGATTATGACATTGGCGGCCCGAACTTAGCAGGCCAGGCCATAAAAGCCAATATCATAGACGAATACCATCAAATCATTGTCCCCATCATCATAGGCGAGGGCAATCATTGGCTACCAAAAGACGTTAATGTAAAACTTGAGCTAACAGACATGCGCAAGTTTGAAAACGGCTTTGTGCACCTGCAGTACAGTAAGATTTGAACCCCTACCACTCAAGAGTGTCATGATGATTTTTAAGAGCCGTTGGCACAGTTAAGGAAGTGGTAGAATAACCGTGTGAGTGATTACGCCAAACAGCAAATCTCTGGCGCTATATGCGTATTAGCTGTTATTTTTATCGTTAGCTGCATAGGTCAAATGATCCCTTATGGTTTAGCTGGAGATACTGGTCATGTCAAAAAGTATTTCATTCTGATGATTATTGCGGTCGTTCTTGGCCTGCCGTTCGCAGTAGCTTATAGCTACTACCGCAAAAGTAATCAGGATGAAGATTAGGACCAAGTTCAAGGGTTAGCAAGGAGAATTGCCGGAAGTAGAGTAAGTCATACGCTCTGCTTTGATAGTATATGAATATGAAAATCTTAGCTGTTAGCGTTCCTGGATACACTGTTGATAAAGAACCTGACCATAAAGCAATTGGCAAGTTGGTTGATGAAGTAATTAAAGATAACTTTGCGGGGCAGACTATAATTGCGCGTGGCTTAAGTTCTAAGGCACATCTTGACAAAACAGTTGATGAACTAATTGGAATAATTAAGCAACACGGCACAGACCGTTATGACTCTGACCGCGCTGGCGATAGGTATGAGAATATCAAAGGCAAGCACATTGACCTGTTTGCCTTTCGCAGAAAAGTCACGCCAAGGATGGAACTATTCAAAGATATTAGTTGGGGATTCTATCACGGTGCTAAAGCAATTCACGGCAAGCCTGTGCGCATAGATTTGCTAACCATCTATGACGCTTCACAGCTAAAAGCCGTAGCACATCAATATGAAGGGCGTGATGATATTAAGCGGGATGGTTTTGTATTTAAGTTTCCAGATAAGAAGATACAGGCATTAGTTGGTATAGTGAGAATTAAATGAAGACGTGACACTTGCTAGGCGTTTTCTGGGTGCTGCTGGTGGAAGCCACACACCTTGCCTTTATATTTAGTGCTATAGCCATAAATCATGGCTGTAGATAAAGTCTGGATAGTGCCGAGGAATATGAACACAAAAGCTTTAATATAAATTGCATTAACTGTGATGAGCAATGACGATATAAACCATAGCGCAAACGCACTCCGGCTAATACCTGCGGAGCATTGCTCCTTGATCAAATGCTTTATCTGAGGCAGGTATGCTGAACCGGCAATAATTGCACCTGTTAACCCAAGAAGATTTGGTCCATTCATATAGGTAGTATAACTAAGATATCGCTTGGCCAGAACTAGCTGTCAAAAAATTAAAACTAAAATAATGCCGCGCCATAAGCAAACCAGATAGACATGGTATCTGGACGTATAATTAGCAGCATGCCTCGTAAATCACGTAAGCAACATTACGCATCGGATTTTGGCCTGGATGTTCTATCTGGAGACACTGATATGTTCAGGTGGTTTTTGCTGTGTTACCTATTCGGAAAGCCAATTCAATCTGATGTAGCGGTATCAACATGGCGTCTTTTAGTTGAAGAAAAGTACGATACGCCCTGGGCAATCATAGAAGCTACGGACTACGGACTGGTGAGAGTATTGCACAGAGGAGGCTACACCCGTTACCAACATGTCACTGCACATGGTCTAAAGGTTTGCATGGAACAGCTGATAAAAAACTATGAAGGCTCATTGTACCTTATGTTGGACAATAGCGCCGACGAAGACGAATTTGCTAAAAGGCTTCAGGAGCTTTACGGCGTCGGGCCAAAAATTGCAGAAATCTTTACGTGTGAACTTGAAGAGTTTTTTGCCCGCAGGGTGGAATAACCGATCAGTAAAACGTTGACTTTCTTACATTTTTAATTCTTAATTCCTGGCTTATACTGCGGCTAGTAGCTTAAAGCGAAAGGAAATAGTCGTGGCAAAATACATTCTGTTATACAAGTCGGATGAAGCAAGTGACTGGAGCCAATTGCCCGAACCAGAAGTGAAAAAGATTATGCAGGCATGGGGTGAGTGGGTTGGCTCTATAGGTGCGGCCAGAAAAGACAGTGGTCCTTTTAAGTTTGGCGGCAAAAGCGCCACCAAAGACGGTCCGAAAGACGCCGACAATTTATTTACTGGCTATGCCATTATTGAGGCACAAAACTTTGACGAGGCACTAAGCATCGCCCAAAAAGCCCCGAACGTCCAAGGCGGTACGGGCACCATTGAAGTGTACGAAGCGTTTGGAATCTAGCCATAGAAGCATGGGAAAGCGCTATAATTAAGCTATGAGAAAAATTATTGTCCAAGAGTTTATAACATTAGACGGAGTTATGCAGGCACCGGGCGGACCCGAAGAAGATATATCAACAGGTTTTAAGTATGGTGGTTGGACAGCACCATATTTTCGTGAAGCTGACGATGCGGCTGCTAATTTTATGGCAGAATGGATGCGGTCTACAGATATTCTTTTGGGCCGAAAAACATACGACATTTTTGCTGGCTACTGGCCGGCGCACGCGGACATATGGCCAGGTATCAATGATGTTACCAAATACTGTGTGAGCACGACTTTGGATAAGTCAGACTGGCAAAACACCATATTTCTTAAAAGCGTAGAAGACATCAAAAAGCTGAAAGATTCAGAGGGCGGCGACCTCAAAGTCCATGGCAGTGGTAACTTAGTTCAGACACTCCTCAAACATGATTTAGTTGATGAGCTGGTGCTTCAGACATTCCCAATCACACTTGGGCAAGGCAAAAAATTATTTGAGGATGGTGCAATTGCGGCAGCTTGGACTCTCATGGACAGTTTGGTAACGCCGAATGGCGTAATCTTTGCCAGTTACAAACGGGCTGGAGAAGTCAAAACTGGTACGGTCGGAGAGTAAGACCGGCTCATTTGATTAATATGGCTGACAAAATTGGCTCTAAAGCGATAATTCCCAATCCGGCACTTAAGCCTTTTACGTTTTTGGTGGGCGAATGGCAAACCACCGGGTCACACCCTTATTTTCCTGACGCCGAACTACACGGCCGCGCATCTTTTGAGTGGATTGAAGGTGGTGCTTTTTTATTAACACGCTCCGAGCTTGATCATCCGAAATTTCCGGCCGGAATCGCTATTTACGGCAGTGATGACGACGCGCAGGCATACTATATGATTTATTTTGACGAGCGCGGTATTTCCAGAAAATATGATGTTTCCATCACAGATAACCAGCTTAAATGGTGGCGGAATGACACAAAATTTTCGCAACGGTTTACGCTGAATATACAAAAAGACAAGCTGGTTAGTTACGGTGAAATGTCACGTGATGGCGGCCCCTGGGAAAACGACTTGTCACTGACTTACAAAAAGCTATAACCTAAAATGCCAACTAGACGGGCTGGAGCGCAAGACCAGTTTGTTTGCCTGGTATAATTGCCCTGTGTTAAACGCTACACCATTTTTGTTATTTGACGGCAACTGCGCCGAAGCAATGACGTTTTATCATGACTGTCTTGGCGGCGACCTAGTGCTGACCAAGCTTGGCGATACGCCTATGAAAGACCAATTCCCACCAGAAAAGCACGCCCGGATTATCAACGCATATTTAAAAAGCGGCGAAATTGAAATATCGGCGACTGATTGGATGGCTTCGCCGGAGTTTGACCCAATCCAAGGTAACACCTCCGCTATATTTATAACCGGGGAAACCTATGATGAGCTAAAGACAGTTTTTGATAAGCTCAAAGACGGGAACAATAACACCAGACTGCAAGACCTGCATGATATGCCCTTTGGGATATACGGGCAGTTTTATGACAAATACGGTACCCAGTGGATTTTTAGGGGTGATAAAGCTGCGTAACCCATGACTGCAAATAAGCAAATCGACAAGTACATACAATCTCTCCCAGCCTGGCAGCAAAAAATATGTAAAGAAATGCGGCAGTTAATCCATGAAGCCGCGCCAGATATTCAGGAAGAGATTAAGTTTACCAACCGCCCTTACTTTACGCTTAATGGGAATGTCTGCGCGCTGCTATCTGCCAAGGATCACATAAATGTTTTTATCTATGACCCCATCGCGCCCGACCCAAAAGGCATCATCAATCAGGGGCAAGGCAATGCTACGGCCCGCTCAATCCAGATATATCAGCACCACTCAGTGGATAAATCGGCATTTGTTGCATTAATAAAGGCAGTAGCCGCCAATAACCGCAAGGGCGGCTGGCGCAAACTAAAGAAATTAGACTCAAAAGCTTGAGGCTGGGCGCTGCCACTGCTAAAAACAGATAATAAGATTAGTTTTTGTGACCGGTCTCGCGTGTCTGGCGCCACTTGCGTGGATGGATGATCGCATAGGCATTGAAGTCATATCCCAAGCCGTACCAGCGGTTATTCACAAATGGAGCGTTAGGGTTCCAAACCCTGGGATTTGAAACGTGCCTTGGTAGGCCGGCGAAAATCATATGGCATGCCCAAGAATGTACCGACTTTATTATGTTTACCCTGTGCCATGTACCTTAATATAGCCTGTTTGTTATGATTAAAAGATGAAAACTACCTACGAAACAACTGTCATAGGCTACGGCAATCATGCTTCAATCGAAATTCCAGATAAAAACTTGGCTGAAATTGGCGGTAATAAACGAGCACCGCTGAAAATTACCATTAATGGCTACACGTATCAGAGCACGGCAACAGGGGTAGATGGCAAATGTATGGTAGTGTTCCCTATGCGTGACCGCCAGGCCTCCGGTGCCGCGGCTGGTGACCGAATAACAGTGACCTTGGAGCTTGACGATGGTTACAGACACGTAGATGTACCCGCGGCATTAAGTGAAGTGTTGGCGGAAAATGGCCTAAGTGATACGTTCCATGACCTTACCTATTCAAAACGGAAAGAGTTCGCACGCCAAGTCACTGAGGCAAAAACCGAAGAAACCAAAACCCGCAGGATCAAAAAGATTCTAAAGCAACTTGGACATAACGCATGAAAAAACAAACTAAGTATGTAGTCGCAGTAATCCTAAAAAATAAGACAAACCCTGACCAGTTTTTAGTAGTGAAACGACCTGATGATGATCCGGACTTGGGCGGCCATTGGGGATTCCCGGCCGCAACCATGAAGCCAGGTGAGCTACCAGAACAAGCGGCCAAACGCATTTGTAGGGAAAAGCTGAATTGCGACGCGGAATCAACAAGATTCCTGGGGGTTATGTTCCAAAAGCGGAATAGTTACGACATTTTTTTAATGGATATTGATATGGTGCTGGCCGACGGTCAGGAACCTGATGTCCATGCCGCAAATACAGAGAATACTGCTTACGTCTATCAGAAATGGTCTACTGACCCTGAGGATCTACGAATGTCAGCTAACGGCGGCTCGTGTTGCAGCAGTATTTTTCTTACCGATCGTGGTCTACTTGATAAAGCAGATTGGATAGCCTCACTTGAAGGATCAGATACCGTTGGCTAACAACTCTACGATTTTATAAAATAGTGCTGCCCAAAAGCCATAACGTTGCTGATATTCTGACTTTACCAGCAGAAGTGTAGATTAACTAACTATTAATTACTCAAAAGTACTGTAAGGTAGGCGTATTACATGCATTCAACTTTTAAATGAAGGAGGGGTCCATGAAAGCGGCAAATTTTCAAGGAAAAGGAAAAGTAGTGTTAGGGGATTTTCCAAATCCCAAAATACAAGAGCAGACGGACGCAATTATACGAGTAGTACGGACATGTGTATGCGGCTCTGACCTATGGTATTACAGGGGTATTTTGGATCACGAAACAGGACGCATAGGCCACGAACTCATAGGTGTTATTGAAGAAGTAGGTGGAGACGTAAAAGAGCTCAAGCCGGGAGATTTTGTTATTGCGCCCTTTAAATTTAGTGACGGTACATGTGCGAACTGTTTAGCAGGGTTTCAGTCTAATTGTATCCATGGTGCGTCATTTAGTGCGGGCACTGACGGGGGCCAAGGCCAGTTTGTGAGGTCACCTTATGCTGACGCGACATTAGTTAAAGTTCCTGGTTCGGACTTTTCAGAAGAAATGCTCGCTTCTTTCACTGCCCTATCCGATGTGATGTGTACCGGCTATCACGCCGCAATCAGCGCTGAAATTAAAGAAGGCGATACGATAGCAGTCGTAGGAGACGGTGCTGTTGGTTTGTGTGCGATTATAAGTGCGAAAAAGTTAGGCGCGAAGCGAATTATTGCTTTAAGCCGTAACCCTGCCAGGCAAGAGGTCGCTAAAGAGTTTGGAGCCACAGATATTGTTTCGGAGCGTGGCCAGGCAGCAATTGATGCGACGATGAAACTAACTGATGGAGTTGGTGTAAATGCAGCGCTTGAGTGCGTAGGATCCGACGAAGCTATGGAGACGGCAGTTGGCATAACCCGTGCAGGCGGCATAGTTGGCGCAGTAGGTGTGCCTAACTACGACAACTTTAAATATCAAAGTGCTTTTTGGAAAAATGTTGGTATTCGTGGCGGTATCGCGCCAGCCCGGCAGTATATTCCTGAGCTATTAGAAGACGTGTTAAAAGGCCGCATAAATCCAGGTCGTGTATTTGACCTGACAACGGATCTTGAGCATATTTCGGAAGCTTATGCCGCCATGGATGAACGCAGAGCAATTAAGTCCCTGATAAAAGTTAGTGAATTGTAGGAAGATGAAAGTTACCAAAAATTCGGGCCAAGCTTTTAAAGAAACTACTTAAATTACGGTGTGGATGATTTCTTTTTGAAGCGGTCTTTGTCGCGAGTTTTAACCTTGTTAAGGACCTTGACCATGGCAGCATCCAGATCAATTCCCTCCCTATTGGCAAGGCATATAAGGGCATATATGACATCAGCGATTTCCTGGTCCAGCTCCTGGCTAGCTTCGGTGAGCTTTTTTGGTTTGTCACCGTAAAGGTGATTTAACAGCCGGGCCACTTCCCCCACTTCTTCCGTAATCCGAGCTAAAATGCTCAACGGTTCCCAATACGGCTTTTCGTGCTGCTGTAGCCACTCGTCAATCTCCTTCTGCCAATACCCCAAATACCTCTTCATAATTCATCATCCATTTTATCGGGACTGATTCACTTGAGTGCAATTTTGGTGGAAGGCCGAGCATCGGAGCGGAGCGTACTTTGGGTACGTGAGCACCGAAGCAGAGGTGTTGCGCCAGAAGTGTGCCAAGTGCATCGGTCCTTTACGCGCGTTCTTTGGCCATGAAGTCCTTAACGCTATTAACGGTGTCCATAAACTGGCTCGGGAAGATAATGGTGCTGTTTTTTTCTACCGCGATCTCACTTAAAATCTGCAGATTACGCAACTGTAAAGCGATTGGGTGAGCGGAAATGATGTCAGCGGCGTCGCCCAGAGCGGTGGCGCTTAGTTTTTCGCCTTCGGCGGCGATAATTTTGGCGCGTTTTTCACGTTCTGCCTCGGCCTCTTTGGCCATAGCACGCTGCATACTGTCAGGCAGTTGGATGTCCTTGAGCTCTACATTACTGACATAAATGCCCCACTTTTCGGTGGCGCTGTCCAGTATAGCCTTGACGGCTTCGTTAAGTTTGGAGGTTTCACTGAGTACGTGGTCCAGAGTGGTTTGGCCAACCACATTACGAACGGTGGTCTGTGCAATCTGATATGTTGCCGACACAACGTTTTCAATTTCTACGATTGCCTTGATGGGGTCCACTACCTGGTAATAAGCCACGGCTGCGACATCTATGGAAACATTGTCTTTGGTAATGATTTTTTGCGTTTCAATTGGCAGTGTCACGGTCCGTAAAGCTACTTTACGCATCTGATCAACAATAGGGATGATTACCCTGAAACCAGGTTCCTTAACGCCGCCCTGTACTTTCCCCAGCCTAAAGACTACGCCGCGTTCGTATTGATTTATGATCCTCGCCCCGTTGGCGATGATAATGATAATTATTATAATTAGCAGAACTCCGAAAAACCCCATAGCAGCTCCTTTGTTATGGTTACATTCTAGCTGTAAGGATTACTGTGCGCAAGCTGACGAGCTAAAAGTAATTATGTGCGGTTTTCCAGACTGCTTGCCAGTTGATCCAGACCCATTAGTTCCTGTTCCAAATTTTTGACCTGACTGTTGGCCTGGTCCTGAACGCTTGTCATGCCGTGTTGCAAATTCAGGACATTCGCGCGCATATCGCTGACGTCCTTGAGCTTTGTGGCCCGGTCCTTATCCGGTTCTGTTTGATTGTTCTGACTCCTGGCAATGTCGGCTTCTTTGGCCTGTATCTGCGCCTGGAGTTGTTGTACTTCTTTGTTCAGCTCGGTTTTTTTAATTTCCGCTTGGCTACGGATATTGTTAATCTCCGTCCTTTTGAAATCTATAGCACGGCGTATATTGGAAGCCGCTACTTTAAAATAATCGCTTGCCGACACGTTTAACTCCTATCAAGCCAACTATAAGCCCTGGTCATGAATTATAAAGTTAGATTACTTACGCGCGAAGAACCACTATGGTCGCATACGTACCGGCTTGACAACGCTTATAGCTAAAACTACACTGAGGTTTAAAGCATAAGTAACATGGAAGGATTTACCGGATGATTGGGTTAAAAAATAATCAAGCAGGGTTCAGCAATGCCGTGGCGGTGCTATTCATATTAGCAATTGGCGTGGTGGGCGTATTAGCGCTTCATATGAGTAGCGCTCAGAGATTACGATACACTTTGCCAACTATTTCCCGGCCGGCTTTTAGCTCCTCCTCTATTTGCAGTTCAAGTGGAGTAACGATGGTTGCAGGGGCAGGTCAAAGCTGCTCTATTACTCAGGACGCAAGTGGGGTACATTGTAAAATTAATGGTGCCGATGTAACCTGTCCGCCAGCGACCATCCCAAGTACCACCACCTCTGGCACGTCCGGAACTGCTACTAATAACACCACTAAAACCACAACTAATGGCAGTACTGGATCAACCGGAACATCCGTATGTACGGCCGACGGTCACAAAATTACAGGCGCAAACTGTTCTATAAGCTCTGATTCGTCCGGCGTGCACTGTAAGCTTAGCGGCAAAGATGTCCCTTGCGACAATTAAAACCGTAGATTTTAGCAACAAATTAAAAAGATCCCATATGGGATCTTTTTAATGGTGGGTGAAGGCCGGGGACAGGCGAACCAAGCTAAGTAAAAAGCCTATCACAAGGATAGGCTTTTTACTTGGTGGGCGCTGAGGGACTCGAACCCCCGACCCTCTCGGTGTAAACGAGATGCTCTAGCCAACTGAGCTAAGCGCCCTGACAAACACTAGCCGATAATACCACATCTTATCTGTTGATTCCACGATTGAGTACACTTGGTGCGGATGAGAGGACTTGAACCTCCATGGGATTGCTCCCACTGGCTCCTGAAGCCAGCGCGTCTACCAATTCCGCCACATCCGCACGAGTAGATGAACTTCTGCTATCTTACGGATTTTAAGCTTAAAACTCAAGTTCTGCCGCGACGGCGGCGCCCGCTTTTACTTGGGATTCGGCGTCGATCCGCAAAAGCAGTCAGCCCCCGAAAGGCTACAATAGCCCAAACGACATTAAGTAGTCCACTTATGTAGGCACGTAAATGTATTTGATAGATAACCAGCAGTAGCGCGCCTAGGGTATTATCAAGCTCATACCAAAACGATTTGTTTTTCCATTGCCCAATACTGGTCCGATAAAACCCCAATAAGATTAGAGCCGCCCCCACAGTCCCTAAAACAGAATACATATAATCCTGCATCATTGTGCTCCACGAGGGCTACATATATGAGTGCAGTTTGGTCCAAAAGCGAGCACCGTAAAAAAGGCGTACTCTAAGGTACGTCTGTTGCGGAGCGGAGCTTTTGGATCAAAATGTGCCATATATATAGCCCTCGTCTAATTGTGGGGCATATGGTCATATAGATGCGCAAGGTTATATTCCTGACGCATCAGTGGTTTAATATCGTCTAGAGTAACACCGATTTTGACACCGGGATTAAGCGTACCGTATGGGTCAAATATTTGCTTGACCTGTTTAAAAAGCGAATAAACCTCTGGCCCGTATAACTGCTCCAAAAAGGGCGCTCGCAAACGGCCGTCACCATGCTCTCCAGTTGTACTGCCCCCCAGTCGCATAACCAAGGCATAATATTCTTCTAACAATTTAAACATTTTTTGTCTATCACCCACCTGACCCAAGTCAAGTAAAGGCTGGACGTGTAGATTAGCGTTTCCGGCGTGCCCCCAGACCGAGACGGGTAAATGATATAGGTTAAATAAGCTATAAACACCCTCCAAAAATTCCTCAAACCGCTCTAAGGGCACGACACCGTCTTCAATAATCGGCAGTGGCTTAGCCCCTGATTCTTGATGTGCCAAAATCGCGGCCGCGGCTTCACGGACTTTCCATAATTGTTCTTTTTGATCGGTATCTGACTCTATTTTGTAGGTAGCGTTGGCATGTTCTAGCACTTTAAGCGTACGTTTGGCCATGCGTTTTTGAACCCTGTCGTTGGCATTATCAAATTCAATAAACAGCGCCAACTTCTGGAAGGGCGGTTCAATAATACCTTTCAGAAGTGTTGGGTTATGAACCTGTACAAAATCCAGCAAATGTCCGTCCACCATTTCTATAGCAGCCGGCGGATGGGGTAAAGCCTTCAGTTCAGTTATGACCGCCTGTGCGGATTTTATATCATCTATAAATGCGGCGATAAGCGTCGTAACAGGATTGTGAGTGACAGTTTCCAGCGTTACTTCGGTCACCAAACCCAGCGTACCCTGCGACCCTACAAGCAATGGCGTCAGATCAAATGAACCATCTTTGCGCTTAACATCGGCAAGCGCGTAACCGGCAGCATTTTTGGTAACGGGCAGGACCGATTGCTGCACAATATCGTGATTTTCATCAATCAAGGCGTCCAACTGGCGGTATACTTCCCCTTCCATGCTATTTAAGCCAAGTTTTTTGTTTAATTCACGACGATTAAGTCGACTCGTTTCAATAACTTCGCCATTGGCCAATACAACACGCAACCGTTTCACATATTCCCTGGTTGAACCGTATTTGGTGCTTCGTTCGCCGCCGGCATTGTTCGCGACGGCACCACCGATTGTTGAATATTCCAAAGAGGCAGGGTAAGGCGGCAAAAATCTACTGTGCGTATTAAGGGTTTGTTGCAACTTACCATAATTAATACCCGGTTCCACAGTGACATCACCCGATTTGCCGTCAAATTCCAAAATCCGATGCATATGGGCTGGAAATACCACCAGTATGCCACCGCCCAATGCCGCTCCGCTCTGATCAGTTCCTGAACCGCGAGCAGTTATTGCAATCACCCTGCCGCGCTCTGCGAGTTGCCACGTAAAGCGGGCAGTTTTACGGACATCGTTTTCGCTGCGCGGGTAGACTATGATGGCTGGTGTGAGTGTAAAAATGCTAGCATCAGTCGCAAAATATCGCCGCGCGTCAGCACCCGTCATAACCTCCCCGACAACGTGTTCCTGTAAATAATGGGCGACTTTACTCATAAACTGGAAAACACCTACAAATCTTAAGCGTTAGCATTACTGTTAGGTATCATATCAAAAAAAACACTGATATAGGAGGGCTTTGTGGCGGTAAACCTCTGCTCGTAGTTCCCCGGGCACCCCCATGTTGGCATGGTGCACTGAAAGGGCAGAAATGTAAAGTTTGTGTTAGGCTGTTGTTTTCCATACTTCTTACGTATATTATTTTCTATAGAACAATAAAAACGTATTGCGATTGTTATTTTTTATAATGCAAAACAAAACCCCGTCTAATGTGACTTTAAATAAAAATTGGTTCTGGCGAATACCTACTATTGCTGTAATCCTATCACTACTCCTAATTATTGGCCTGCGAGGCATACCTTTTGTTGTATCTAGCGTATGCAATAACGTTCATGGTTGGGACGGTCTCGGCTGCTTCTTTATTGGTTTATACATCGGTCGGGTCATCGTGGGGATGCCCCTTATCATATTAAGCATAGCCCTGTTAAAGCGATTTGTTACGGATAGCCGTCGTTTGGCCATATTGATCACCCTTCCTTTAACTGCTTTTGTTGTGGCCTCAGTACTAACAAATGGCCTCGACTATGTAACTCCGGATTTTCCGGTTAACATCTCAGGGTATGTGCTACTTCTAATGATTGGCACAATTTTTATAAGTCTGTTAATGCTTCTAGCTATCCTGCTGTTTAGATATACAGACAGGGTCAATAAAGCTGTCAGTCTAATAATCTGCTTAGTGTTAATTCCGATTATCTATAGCACTACACAGTTTGCGTCAACTAGTTTGCGATCCTCGCTATATGTACACGGTCAAAAAAATGAACTTAAAGATTTATCATTTCAAGTGTATCAACCATCATATGTCCCAAACGGCTACTCTCTAACAACCGGTATTGGCGGACCAGGTTTACAGCCAGGAGTTTCACTTTTAAGAAGCGCTGGTGAGCGGGAACTTTTTGTGCCAACCTACTATGATTTTTGGTATTATCCTGCATTCACATTCGGGGGAGACGTCAATCAACCCAAAGAATATACTTTATACGAATACGAGGCCAGCTCTGACTATAGCCCTCCTCAAGATTGCGGAGGTACTGTCAGTATTATATCGGCAGGCGGTAGCACTTTCCCGGAGCTGGATGCATATGGTGATAAAACTCGACCTTGCGACTTAATTGGGAGCTCAAATGCTGGCTGCGATGTCTACTATGAAGAACATTCACTCGGTTTTGATGTTACGGGGTTGTTTGGTTATTGCAAAGTAGGCTCGACAGTAATTGCACTTGCTGGCAGGAAGCCTTTTACAAATCACCAAGATACAGCCGCTCAGAAAGCAGAAATTATAAAAATATTTGATTCGCTTAAACAGCTTACTCCTCAGCAATTGGAAAACTATGCTTTGGAGAAAAGCAAGAATCGCACATAAATACTTGTTGGGATCGTTAATACAAACGTGTTCCTACCCTATAAGCGAAGCGTCAATAGACCTGGATTTTTCCATATTTATCAAAATCTCACTTTGGTGCGCGAGAGAGGACTTGAACCTCCACAGGATTGCTCCCACCACCACCTCAAGGTGGCGCGTCTACCATTCCGCCACTCGCGCATTATAACTTTGGTATCTTACGGATTTTAAGCTTAAAACTCAAGTTTGATCACTTTTGACGGTATGTTCCTGGCGAACCATCCAGTTTTCCACGTTGGCAAATCTATCCGCCGCACCATTAATGGTTTTCGGTGTAAAGCCGGTTAGCTGCCCGCGAACTACATACAAAAATCTTGGCTGGTAAAGCGCGAGTGCCGGAGCGTCGTTGCGCCAGGCTTGCAGGAACGGCACGTATTTGGCCGATCTCAGCTCTGGGTCAAGACGATTGCGGCCCGCTTCCAGCGCTTTATCAGTGGTCGGTGATTTATAATCCGACAGGTTTAGACGGCTTGGCGAGATTGGATCCGCCTGAGTACTGTGCCAATAAGCAAACATGTCCGGGTCGGTTCCGAGCGAAATACCATATACCAGCGCGTCATAATCCCTGCCTTTTACGGCCGCTTGTAGTTCTTGATCCGTCATAAGAGTCGTATCAACCGACACCCCCACTTCTCCCCATGCTTTTTGCAATTGCCTGCTCAGGTAAATATTGTCTGAGTTATTCTGTGCTACTAATCGGATTTCCAGTTTCTTGGTACCGTTTGTACGGATTTGTTCTGATCCTGAAAGCTTCCATCCCGCCTCGTCCAATAACTTTTTGGCTTGGTCGATATTCGTAGCCAGCTGTCGTAAACTAGGGTTATAACCCAATTGGCCGCGTAGTAATGGCTCATCGGCCGTAATGACCGGATAGCCTAAGCCGCTCACTATGGTACCGACGTTTACGGCTTGCACCAGAGCCTGTCTGATTTTGGCATCCTTCAGGGCTTCGCTGTCGGTTTTGAAAAAAACCATATTTTCTGCGGTCAAAGGTATATTGTATTCTTGAATGTCCCGCGCATTTACCAAATTATCAGGTGTTTTGTCCAGCCCGACCAAGGCGTTGATATCCTGTTTTTGAAATCCGGCAAGCAATTGCGGCTCGTCTATGTATGTTTTCACGATAAACTGCTTTAACGCCGGAGCGCCCGCATGATAACCGTCAAAAGCCCGCAGACCAATATGTTGTTCGCGAGTTTCCGGGCTATTGCCTACGGTTTCTATGGTTGCCCACTTGAAAGGACCGGCGCCAATAGGGCGGGCCGTATTAAATAGCGATGACCGTAATTGAGCCGGTTCAATCTTTTCTAAACTATGCTTAGGTATGATACCGGTGGTCAAACTATAAACAAACGGAGCGAAGGTGTTGGCAAGATGAAAAACAACCGTAGTAGGATCTGCGGCCTTTACAGTAATGCCCCGCCAACTGGCAAATAATGGCGAGCCCGCATCGGGATTTTGAATGGTCTGAAATGTAAAAACCACGTCGTCAGCAGTTAATGGCTGGCCGTCATGCCAGCTCAAATTGGGTTTAAGCTTAACCGTGTAGGTTTTGCCCGTTTCATCCACCGACCACTTTTCCGCCAAATCTCCTGCCAGTTTATTGTCGTTGTCGTACTTCAGAAGACCGGCAAACAATAATCGCGACACCGTGTTGTCTACGATACCGGTAGCATAAAGTGGGTTGGCATTTGTGAAATTACCGACCATACCCTCGGCATATGTTCCGCCCGGCGCCGGCTGAAGACCCTGATAATAGCCCGCTAACGCCTGTGTTTGGAGCACGGCGATACCAGCCAGCAAAACAAATAGCAGCACCCAGGCAGCCACAAAGCGCCGAACGTCCGCCAGGCGCGTTAAGCGCCGGAACAAATGCTGCTCCAGCTGTTCTTCGGCCTGAACGCCTATGCCCTCAACTTGCCGGCGGCTACGTCTTAATTTGCGACGCCAGCGTAACTTGGTAGTTCTATCAATCATTGCTTTAGGTGATAAGACCAAGAAGTAACGATGCCGAAAAGATAATCACCAAAACAATTGTAATCTGATGTAGCGTCTTGTCTGAGCCTCGGCGAACCGTGTTAACTTCGCCACCTCCACCTAATCCGGCACCTAGCGAGGCGCCGCGCGTTTGTATCAGGATAAGGATGGTGAGCAGTACCATTGATGCGATTGTGACGTAGTTATAAATATTCATATGTCCTCCAGTATGGCTGTTACTAAGTAGTTTACCAAGCCTATTACCATACCGGCAAGCATAGCCGCGCCGAAATTAGTAACATGCAGGGAGGAATAGACTTTGCTGACCAAAAGTACCATCAGGCCATTGATAACTATCATGAACAAGCCAAGGCTGAAAAGAATAGCTGGCAATGACAATATGACTACTACCGGCTTGATAATGACATTGACCAAGGCCAGGATAAAGCCCGCGATAATTATGACACCGATGCGGCTGTCGTAGTTAATCCGTTGTCCCAAAATCCCGGCCGCAATCCAGATGCCAAGACCGCACACAAACCAGCGTAAGATAAATCGCCCTAAAGGACCGCGTTTCATAAGTTATTATTGTACCAAATCTTGGCTAAGTATTTCTATGCCTTCACGCGTGATAAGTACATTGTTTTCAATACGAACACCAATGGATTCTTCGGGAATATAGATACCAGGCTCAACGGCCAGAACCATGCCCGGTTCAAGTGGTCTCTGATAATCAGCGGCGTCATGAGCGTCCAGCCCGACATGATGCGACGTGGCGTGCGGAAAATATTTCCGTACCGTTTCCCGCTCAATTTCAGTAATTAGCCCAAGTTCACAAAGTTTTTCGCCCATGTAGTGTTCAATCTGTGTTTCGTACTCTTTGATTAGCACGCCCGGCTTAAGCAGGCTGTACGCGAAGCCCTGAACCGCGATAACCGCCTCATAGACGGCCGTTTCACGTTTGTTCCGTTCTGTTAGCCAATAGGTACTGCCGAGGTCAGCCGCATATTCGTCGACTTCCGCGCCGGTATCTAATAGTACGAACCGGGCTCCGGATAAACTGTCGTTGTTGATATTGTAGTGGATAGTACAAGCATTTTTACCCGCTGCCACTATGGGGTGAAAAGCATGGCCTTTGGCGCCTTTGCGCAAATATGCCTGGATCAGGTCCGCCTCTATTTCATATTCGGATTTATAATCACGCAGATGGGTCTTTATGTATCCAAGCGTATCCGTAGTTATTTTAATGGCCGTTTTTATAGTTGCCAGTTCTTGCGGTTGTTTGACCATGCGCATGGCTGTGACATGTCCGCGCAGGTCGTGTAGCTCAATCTGTGCGTTAATTGTTTTAATTTTTTCTTGCAGAACGGCGCGGCCGGGATTGGTATAAAACCCATAAAAGTCCAGATAGGGTTCGGGAGGTATGAGGGTGGCTACGCGTTTGATTCGTTTTAGCCGTTTATTCAATTGGCGCCAACCTTCCTGCTCGCCGACAATAGCATCTACGCCAGACCGCCCGAGCAAAACTTCCTCTAAAATTGGTCCGTCAAAAATTGTCTGGTGAGCCTGTTGGTCAGGTACGATAATATATTCTGTGTCCTTGTCCATAACCAACACGGCGCCAGCCACATTAATACCGGTTAAATACCAAAAACTACTGTCCTGTCGGAACGGATAGGTATTGTCACCGTTTCGTTGCAATAAGCCACTAGCTCCCACGACAATCGGTGTAGCGCGCCCATACAATGTCCGCAGCCGCATGCGATTGCCGCGGAAAAACTCACTGGTAAACTCGGATTTCATGATTAGTACTTTAGTATAACAGATCAGATATTAAGCACCTGAGCGAAGGCACGGTACCAATTGCGATAGCCGCGGTCACTGGGGTGAAAAAAATCTGCACCGTAATCCCCAAGGTTGTCATTCGCCTTTGTCACGGCATGTAGCGGCGCTAGGCGCAAATTATACCGTGCTGCCGCAGCAGCAATTATTTGTGAAGCGGCGAGCGCGCTGCTTTCCCGACTTTTGGCACGACCGCCACCAAAGTATGGGATATCGGCAACAACCGATTGTGGTGGTAACTGTGAAAATAATTGGTCGGTTTGGGCCCCAAACTCCGTTTCATTGAACACGGCCATATTATTGGCGCCAATCTCCACAGTGACAATATCGTTCTTATTCAGATTCATTTGTTGAAGTTTAGGGAGCTGGTCGCGCAACAGGTCGCTGACTGTGGCACCGGTAACACTTAGGTTTACAACATGTACCGGCCGGTTATAGCGCGCAGCCAACGCAGTAGCCACCAATCCGGCGTAGCCCAGTTGCGGTTGGCTGGCGCCGATACCTTGCGCCGCCGAATCTCCTAACACTACATATTGCAAGGCGCCGTCGGCTGGCTTTATAGCGGCACGATTCTCCCAGTATTTTTTATAGGCCGTTACATCATGTTTAAGCATCAGCAAACGGACTGATTGAGCCAAAATCAGGCCGGCACACACAAGTACCGTGACGCTTAAAACTGACTTAACGATTGACATGGTGTTGTTTTTTTTCCTGTTTTAACGGCCGTAAATATTGCTTAAGTATAGCGGCTTTTTTATTGCCAATAGTTTTTTCAATTTCAAATTGGCGCGCATTTAATAGTCCGCGCATACTGCCAAAAGTTCGGATCAGTTTTTTGCGGGTGATAGGACCAATGGTGGGGATTTCGTCCAGCATGCTGGCGGTCTGGCGTTTGGTTTTTAACACGGAATGATAACTGACCGCGAAGCGGTGAGATTCATCGCGGATTCGTTGCAGTAATTTGACGGCATGGGAGTTTTTGGGCAGCAAAAGCATGGCAAAATCGTCCGACTCGCTCATAAGCGCGTTAAGCCGATGCAGTTCTGACTTTGAAATGGTGGCCCTGGACTGTTTTAAATGCACAACTATTTCTTCTTCGCGTTTGGCCAGGCCAATCATAGGAATATGCACACCGGCCTCGTCCCGCGCCTTAATCGCAGCCGACAGCTGGCCCTTTCCGCCGTCGATCAAAAACAAATCAGGCACTCCCCAGTCTTTACGATTTTTTTCGCTGAGCCGTCTGGTTAGCGCTTCGTTCATGTGGGCAAAGTCATCGTTACCCGGAATTCGTAATTTAAATTTGCGGTAGGCGGCTTTTTCCGGAATACCGTTTGTAAACACCACCATGCTGGCTACATTA
>JAICHO010000007.1 GCA_025924835.1 Candidatus Saccharimonadota bacterium
CCCGCAATGGCAAAGTGTAGACAGCCCGCTGGCGTTTGCTATTGGCAAAGACATTTCCGGCGCGCCCATCATAGCCGACCTGGCCAAAATGCCGCATTTGCTGGTGGCCGGCCAGACTAACTCCGGTAAATCAGTCATGATTAATGCGATATTGACCAGTTTGCTGTACCGCAATAGCCCCAGTGATCTTAAGCTTATTCTGGTGGACCCCAAACATGTAGAGTTGACGCCTTATAACGATGTGCCGCACTTATTAACAGAGGTAATTACCGAACCCGAAAAGTGTATCAGCGCGCTCAAATGGGCAGTTGCCGAAATGGAACGGCGTTACCGCACCATGGCCGAAGCCAGATGCCGCAACATTGGCGAATACAACGCGCAGAAAAAAGAAGAAGGTATGCCGTACATTGTGATTGTCATTGACGAGCTAGCCGACCTGATGATGATGGCTGCCCGCGACGTTGAATCGTTGATTGTACGAATTGCTCAGAAAGCCCGCGCCGTTGGTATCCACCTAGTAGTGGCTACCCAGCGCCCCAGCGTTGATATTATTACGGGGCTAATTAAGGCTAACGTGCCAGCCAGGATTGCCTTTACCGTCAACAGCCAGGTAGATTCGCGTACCATTATAGATATGATGGGCGCCGAAAAACTGCTGGGTATGGGTGACATGTTGTTTGCTACCTCCGATACGCCCAAGCCACGGCGCGTTCAGGGGGCGCTAATCACCACCGAAGAGATCCAAAAGGTGACCGATTATCTGCGTATGCAGCGCCCGCCGCAGTACGATGACGAGGTTGTCAGCCAGCCGGTACAGTTAAATGGCAAAGGTGGCATAGTGGCCGACTATGGCGGCCAAGATGCGGATGATGACATGTTCCGCGACGCGGTGCGGGCGGTGATTGAGGGCAAAAAGGCCAGTACCAGCCTGCTACAGCGACGCCTGCGCATTGGCTATGGCCGGGCAGCACGGCTCATAGAAACCATGGAAGAGCAGGGCATTATCAGCCATGCGGACGGCAACCGGCCCAGGGAAGTACTGGTGAGTAGTTTAGATGATGTTTATGGTAGCGCGGTGGGTGGTGATGCTGAAATATACGAAGAAAATTTTCCTGATACCGGTCAGGTGTAAAATCATATGCCAGCAAAAAAATCACCTACCAAATCTAAACAACCATGGCGCTCCCAAGCGCGGCGCAAGACAGTAGCCAGACGTAAGTCCGGGCTGCTGTTTATTTTGATCTTTGCCACCGTTGGTGGAGCCATGCTTTTGTTGACTCATGCCGCCGGCGACACCACACCGGTGTATGAACTCTATAATTCGTCGCTTAATGATTACTTATATACCACTTCTAGCGCAGAAAAGGATAATGCTCAAAACCTAGGGTATAACTACCAGGGTATAAGTTTTTACGCCTGTTTGTCTTCGTCAGCGGGAGCGGTACCGATCTACCGTGTGTATAACGATACTTACTACGACCACTTTTATACATCTTCCGCGAATGAGCGGGACAATGCCCTTAATAATGGCTATCAGAACGAGGGCATAGGCTTCTATGGTTGTCCTCAGTCTAGATCGGATGCACTACCTGTCTATCGGTTGTACAATTCGGCGCGGACGCTCCACTATTACACCACGTCGGCTAATAACCGTGATTATGTCATGAATTACGGCTTTAGTTATGAGGGAATTGAATTTTACGGTTCGACCGGCAATCCTGCTCCGGCGCCATCTCCATCACCTACTCCTTCTCCCACCCCCTCGCCATCTCCTTCTCCGTCACCTTCACCTTCACCCACACCTTCGCCAACTCCATCCCCGACGCCCTCATCCACTACGACTACGCCACCACCACCGGTTACGAGCGGCAATAGTCCACAGCCTACAACTTCTAACCGGCCGATACAGGGTGGGGGAACACCCAAAACCAAGCCAATTACGGTAGCGCCAGCTGGACCGGATACGGCGCCACCAAGCAAGCCGACGGACTTTGCCGCGCATAGTGACGAGCAAGGGGTCAGTATTGATTTAAGCTGGACGGCATCACAAGATAATTCCGGGGCGGTAAACTACCAGCTTGAACGTTCGACTGACCAACAGTCATGGCAGAGTCTTTCCGAGAACAAGTCGGATACAGCCTATGCTGATCTGGACGTTAGCTTTAATACGCATTACTTTTACCGTGTCAGGGCCTCCGACGCGGCAGGTAATAAGTCCGATTATGCAACGGCCGATGCCACCACAGCCGGCTTTAGTGGTAACGCCTCACCGGATAAGGATCTTACGCTGACGGATGATGAAAATCATATTAAAGCTACACTACCTGCCGGCGCTTTATCGGATGTTGCCAGTTGTGCCATAGAGACCGGCACATTTAAAGATATCAATGCCGAGCCGCATGGCTATACAACCGTCAGCGGCCCATTCCAGATTTTGTGCAAGAAAACCGATAACTCTGTTATATCCAGCTTCAATAAGCCCGTCGCTATAGAGTGGACTATTACGCCGCCCAAAAATGTCGCCGGCGCTTTGGAGTATTACGGCAGTGACGG
Source organism: Candidatus Saccharimonadota bacterium (assembly GCA_025924835.1). Lineage (GTDB taxonomy): Bacteria > Patescibacteriota > Saccharimonadia > Saccharimonadales > JAICHO01 > JAICHO01. The sequence continues at coordinate 2,554 of JAICHO010000007.1, forward strand.
CAAGTTATACAAGCTGGCCATAAAGTCGCATGATACCAAATCACACACCGATACCTTTACATTGGATAAGGGGACGACCTTTGTAGCGCTTGGCAAAGTCAAGCACACCTCTATCTGGGTCAGGATATTAGAAGTGATGGTAGTCATCATACTGATTGTCGGGGCGGTGCTAGCCTTTTTGTACCGCCGTTACCGTAAACAGCAGCAATCAGTCTACGACGATTACATACACAAAATGCGCGGCGTGTAAGAGATAGTTAGGATTAGGTTCTATAGACTAAAGACTAATAATATGATATTAGTATAGTATTGTTGTTTAGGAGATATTAATGGGAGTTACGACTGCTATTGCCGAGCGCACAGGGTCTACATCGCGCCGGTCGGGCACACGATTGGGCACGGCACTTTTGATGCTGGTTTTGTTAACAGGCTGTTCAGGGGGGCGTCAGGGAAGTGGTGAAGCTGTGGCGCCAGAAGCTACTTCTACCACTCTCCAAATTCCTGGGTATATTGGAGGTTGCCAGCCCTTTGAGGTGATCACCCAGGACAGGTGGGATCCCCGAGGTGCCGCAATTCGGGATTCACCAGACATACACGCAGAGCAGGTTGGCGGTTTTAAAGGCAATATACATATTCAGGTTGACGGTTGGGTAGAGGCCAAAGAAGCATATCCTCTAAACCCAGACCCGTATAAAGGCGAGCAATGGTACCACTTTGTTGGCGGCGGCTGGATGACCCGGGCAGCGCTCCGCTCCGAAGAAACCAAGTACGATAAATACGCACCAGACGGTGGTCTGTTACCAGCACTGCCACCCGAATGCCGACTTACCCCTCAGTAAACTGTGATAGAGTCGTGTTGAAGTGATAGCCTACGCAGCTAGCAGTAAGTCAGAGGGCACTCGTGGGACAATTGCCCCATGCTGGATTCGGCCATGCAAAGAGCGCGCAGTAGCCAGCCGGGCTGCCGGAATAATACGGTCTTGGGCGGGAACCTGAGAAATAAAATCAGACACTTTCTTCCAGCCTTTCAGGCGTGCGTTAAGCTCGCTAAGCCAATATTCGCTGTTAACTCTTTCCTCAATCGGATTTTCTCCCCGTTGGCTAACAGGTGTGATGCCGTCTATCCAGCCTAGCACGCGCCTAGTCGTATGTTTCTTTGTATCGTAATCAATCCGTGCCTGGTCTACCTCCACTGCGCCCTGCAGTAACATGCTGGCGACTTTCCAGGCAAAGTTCCGGCGCCTCATGACTTCAATTGAGGGAGGCGGAGGGGGCGTCATGACTTCCTCTATCCACATGTGTAAGACCCGCGGAACGTAAGCGATCTGTGGAGTAGAGTTTCTGAACTCGTGGATTGTCCCTGAATCAGGAGAAGGCTGGCTGGCGGCTAATTTTCTCCAATACTCCTCTGTCCAGTAAATATGGTGCTTATCCCTTGTTGAAAGATCCGATGGGGTTAGCATGTCGGGGAAGGTTCGTACGGCTAATTCAAAAGTGGCATCAATATCAGCAATACCACGCTCATCAAGCGGAGTCGCAAATTTTCCGGTTTGGTAGTCATAAAGGCGCGCAAGGGGTTCTGGTAGTTCGGGTGATAAAAGCGCTGCCCTCATCATGTACGTTACGCTTCTTTACCATTAGCATTCATCGTTAACCGTATTGTGTCGTATTACACGATAGCGCGTCAAGTTAATTTGCCTAATATATGTATAGTTGACTAACAGGGGTGGATAAGATATACTTAGCGGGTTATAAACCTTAGCTCACGGCCAAAAGGGCGCGTGGGCTTTAACCAAAGGAGGATCCTTGAATCAGTACGAAATTGCCGTATTGTATCACCCTGACCTGGAAGTGGACTTGTCCAAAGCCGAGGAAAAGGTAACCAAAATCATCACCGGCAACGGTGGTAAAATTGTCAAAACCGATAACTGGGGCAAGCGCAAGCTGGCGTACATTATCAAAAAACAAGAGTTCGCGGTATATGTTTTTTATACCGTGGATATCCCTGGTGACGGGGTCAAGAAAGTAGAGAATACGCTTAATATTACCGACGAGGTAATACGCTATCTCATTGTCCGACCGGATCTGAAAAAGATTGCCAAGGCCGAGGCTGACAAGGCCGAAAAGGCCAAGAAAGCCGCCGAACGCGGTGACCGTGGCGACGACAAAGACGAAGAAGACGAAAAAGAGTAGAATAGGATTATAAGGAGTATTTGACATGGCACGAAGCGTAAACCAAGTAATTCTGATGGGTAATCTAACCCGTGATCCGGAAGTCCGCCAAACCCCTAACGGCCAGAGTGTTTGCAGCTTTAGCTTGGCACTAAACCGCGCCTACAAAGATAACAGTGGCGAATGGAAAGAAGTCACTGACTATATTGATGTGGTGGCGTGGGGACCGCTGGGCGAGCGTGTCGGGCAATATCTGGCAAAAGGCCGCCGCGCCTTGGTGCAGGGACGCCTGCAAAGTCGCAGCTGGGAACAAGACGGCCAAAAACGCAACAAAGTAGAAGTACTGGCTAATGATGTTACTTTTCTGGATAGTCGTGGTGGTAGTGAGGGCGGTAGCGATAATGCGCCGGTTTCTGACGATGCGCCTAAACCTGCTAAGAAGCCAAAGGCTGATGACATCGTTATTGAAGATATCGGTGACGAACCGATTAATTTAGACGATATTCCGTTTTAAAACCATGAGACACCTGGAAGGTTTCTCATCGCGCGGGCAAAATGGAATACATTTTGTCCGGCTGCTTTTCCCGAAAACCACTGACCATTAACGAATAAGAAGGAATTTAAGTTTAAGAAGTAAGGAGAATATTTTATGGCGAAGATTTTTAAACACCGAACAGACGTAGCGTATTTTGACTACAAGGACTTTAAGACCTTGCAGCGCTATGTAAATGGCTTCGGTCAGATTGAAAGCCGCAAAAAAACCGGCCTGAAAGAGCACGAGCAGCGCCGGTTGGCTATAGCTATCAAGCGTGCCCGACATATCGCGTTGCTGCCATTTGTTGCCAGCAACTAGGGCAACAAATTACCAAATAAGTAAGGCAAGGCTGGGATTTTCCATACCTGCCATGAATGAAAGGAGCATTGATGGCACTTGGGCCAACAGATCTAAAAAAGGGACAGGTTTTTCAATTGGACGGAGTACCGTACCGTGTGGTGGAATACGGGCAGAAGGTTATGGGTCGCGGCGGATCGATTGTGAATGTTAAGATCAAAAGCCTGACGGACGGTAAGGTTTTGGATAAGACCTTTAAGGGAAACGAATCGATTGAGCCGGCTGATATTACCAATAAAAATGTCCAATACCTGTATAACGACGGCACAACGTTCTTTTTTATGGACGAAGTGTCATATGAGCAGTTTGAATTGCCGGCCAGTGATATGGCTGACAAGGTGGGTTATATGAAAGAGGGTGATACCGTCCAGGCCCAGCTGTTTGACGGCCGGGTGATTAATATTGAGTTGCCCAAAAACCTGCCACTTAAAGTTACTTATACTGAAGATGCGGTTAAAGGCGACACCAGCTCATCAATAACCAAGGACGCCACCTTGGAAACCGGCATCAAAATCCGCGTACCCGCGTTCGTAAAAACCGGTGATGTCATAAGCGTTGACACTGCCACCGGTGCCTACCGCGAGCGGGTAAAATAGGCAAATATGTCTGCATCTGGTGAATTTATTGAATCAGCAGTTGAGCAATATGGCATTACTGGCGGCCAAGAGCTTTGCGCAACCATACTGAATAGCGTTGATTTCGCCGGACATTATCATGACCTAAGGTGGCCTTTACAAACGATTAAACTTGGATTCAGTTCATGGCCAGATCGCGATGAGGGAGGAGTTCCGATGCTTCCTGTCATAGGAATTTCGGATGGATATTACGGTTTTGGCATGATGTTCAATACAGCATATCCACTAGAAGTGTTAAAGCTTGGTGTTAGGCCGATTGCGGTACACGAGACTTCACATGTAGCACAGTTCCAGGAGGGATGGTTAAGTGGAGAGTATGCCAAGGGCGGGCAAGGCTTTACTTTTTTAAAGTATGTATTTAATGAAGGGGCAGCGGATTGGCATGCAAGCCGTTGTCAAAGTAGGTTATACGGCTCGTTGGTGAGCGTTGCTTTGCATCACCCCAAATCTCCTAATATTGGACTTGATGTAGCGGCTGAGTTGGCTCATATATCTACGATAGGAACTGATTTTCCAACAAGTGAGCTTGTTGATTATTTGCAAGGTGATCCTGATTGTCCAAAAAAAGGTTATAGGCTTGGTTTGTACATAGTACAAAAAGCACTTGCCTTAAAGTTAGTCAAAGCAACAGAGTTGGTAAGCATGACTAACTTAATGGTGCAGTCTGCTTGCGAAACTATACTCTCGGCCATAGAAGCGTCAAAACCCTCAGGAGTATCACCAAGTGGTGAAGCAACGGCTTGATAAGGAACTCATGCGGCGGGGGCTGGTGGCGTCGCGTAGCCAAGCGGAGGATATTATTCGGCGCGGGTTTGTGACGGTTAGGGACACGCCTATTACCAAGACCGGATTTTTAGTTGATGAAATAACGCCAATCAAAATTAAATCCCGTGTTAGTTTTGTGTCACGGGCAGGGGAGAAGCTATATTCCGTTATTAGTGCGTTAGACCTCAACTTTAAAGACAAAGTAGTACTTGACGTCGGATCATCCACGGGTGGCTTTACGGACCTAGCCCTGCGGGAAGGTGCCAGTAGAGTAATTGCCGTAGATGTTGGTACCGACCAGATGCATCCGCTACTGCGCCAAGATGTGCGCATTGAGCTGCATGAAAAGACGGATATACGTGATTTCAAAACGACCCAGCATGTAGACATAGTCGTTGTTGATGTGTCCTTCATCTCTTTGCGTGAAATTTTGCCTGCCGTAAAAGCGTTAATATCTCCTAAAACCCAAGTAGTGGCTATGGTGAAACCGCAATTTGAAGCCGGCCAAGGGGCCAAGCACAAAGGGGTAATAAAAAACGACCACATGCGCCGGGAAATTTTAAAAGATTTTGAACTATGGGTACAGAATGTGTTCGTTATTGTATCCAAAGCCGACTCAGAAGTAGCGGGCGCCAAAGGCAACCGCGAACGTTTTTATTTGCTCACAGCCTTGGGCCCGAATCGTTAGCCTGAAATATTATTCTTGCCCGAAATAGGGAAAAGAGCAGCGTGGGCAAAATGTATTTCATTTTGCCGGAGCGATGACGGGGTCCCCATAAAACCTGTTTTATGGGGTAAGGTGAGAAAAACCGCAGATTTGTCTCATGGTTTATAAATAAGACTTTAGTTTGTCTATATCTTTTAAGATGACATAGTGCGGGAAGGCCTGGATTAAGCCTTTCTTTTCCAGCGCGGAAATCTCCCGGCTGGTAGTTTCACGGGAGGCATTTATAGAGCTGGCGACATCTTGTTGGCGCAAAGGTAAGTCAACCAGAATACCATCCTCATGGGGTTTGCCAAAACGTGTAGACATGGTCAGAAAAAACGAGATCATACGTTCGCGTACGGTGCGGTACTCCAGGTTAATGATGCGTTCGGAATGCAGGCGGTACATTTCTATGGTCATATCCAGTAACGGCAGTAATGTAGTGTCGGGGTTCTGAAGATATTCCAGAAAAAGTTTCCGGCTTATGCGCCATGCTTCAGTCGGTGCCATTGCTTGGTATATAACGCGACGTTCCTGGCCGGTAATCGCCCAGATTAGCGGGAAGATCTCTTGGCCTCTACGGACGATCAGCAAGTTTTCTTCGCCATACTTGGTAATGTCGTATGCTTTTACCAGACCTGTTTCTATTAAAAAAACGCCCGAAGGAATTTCCCCCGGGCGAATAATAAATTCCCCTTTGTTGTATTTGAGCTTGGTGCCTCGCCGGAACGTGGCCACCAATGCTTCTAGCTGTTGTTCATTGGCCAACATAACTACATTATGTCACAAATTAATACCGTGACGAATAACTATGTGATTAATATCTCATGAACGATGTGATGATGCGTACCGACAGAATAACGGCCAAGGGATATCATGCGAGTACATTATGAGCGAGGAGGCCCACCATGGTTCATCCGGATGAAATCAAAAAACAATTAGCGGGGATTGGGGCTAACTCCTTGATGTGGGGCAGAGCCGAACTGCGTGAATTGCCAAAGATATTGTTTGAGGGCGAACGCTTAAACCATGTTCTAAACGGGCGGTATGAAGGTGGCTTTGCGGTCTTATGCGCCACGAACTACAGAGTAATACTAATTGACAAGAAGCCGTTTTACCTGACGCTTGAGGATACTCGCTACGATATGATTTCCGATGTGCAATTTAATCATCGTTTGATTGATGCCAGTATATGGATAGGGACGGTACATAAAAAAATGACATTTATGGCTTACAATCACGCCAAGTTACGGAACATGACCCACTTTATACAGGAACAAGTGATGGCTACTCGCCAGCAACAGACCCAGCCCGAAATACAGCCCGAAGCCATACAAGCCCCTCTGCCACCTCAGCCTTTGACAGGAAACCTTCCTCCAGCCCAGCAACTACCGGTGGTAGAAGGAGCGCTCGCGTCCGCTCCTCAGCGCCCACCGATAAACCCATATAGAACACCGCTGATGATCCGTCACCGCATTTCCCGCTATTAATCTCTGCGCCTTGATTGTTACACATTAAACCGGAACTCAACAATATCATCTGGTTGCATAATGTAGGTTTTGCCCTCGGTGCGGACTTTGCCGGCTGACCGTGCGGCGCTTAATGATCCGGCACTCAATAGATCCGTGTAACTCACAACCTCTGCGGCTATAAAACCGCGCTCAAAGTCGCCATGGATAACGCCTGCCGCTTGCGGAGCTGTGGCGCCCTTTGGAATTGTCCAGGCCCGGACCTCTTTTTCGCCTGCCGTTAGGTAGCTTTGCAAGCCCAGGGTATCGTAGGCTGCCCGAATGAGCTGTACCAAGCCGGATTCTGTCGCGCCATAACTGAGCAGCAACTCCTCACGGTCGTTTTGATCCAGACTTTTTAGCTCGCTTTCCAACTTGGCGCACACAAATATCACCTGTGAGGGCGACACCAACTGGGTCAATCGCTGCTTTATAGAATCATCCGCTAGCGCGGCTTCATCAACGTTAAAAAGATAGATAACGGGCTTGGCAGTTAGTAACTGCAGATCCTGGAGTAGCGAGTAATAGGTAGCCAGTAGCGGGGGATCCGCCGATAATGGCTTGCCTGAATTAAGCGCCGCATGGATTTCCTGCAGCGCTGTTAGTTGTGGTTGCAGTTTAGGATTGGCTTTAGCTTCTTTTTCTATGCGGGGCAAGCGCTTTTGGACGGTTTGTAGATCGGCCAGGACCAGTTCGGTGTTAATAACGTCTATGTCTTTAGCGGGATCGTGATCTGTGTCCACGTGCACGACGCTGTCGTCACTAAAAGCCCGCACCACATGGCAAATAGCACTGCAGGTGCGGATATTTGCCAAGAACTGGTTGCCCAAGCCTTCACCCTGGCTGGCACCAGCTACTAGACCGGCTATATCCGTAAATGTGACGGTGGCGGGCACTATTTTTTGGGAGTGGTATAGCTTTGCTAATGTGTGAAGCCGTTCATCGGGAATCGGCACAATGCCCGTATTCGGTTCAATAGTGGCAAACGGATAATTCGCCGCCAGTATATTATTGTCGGTTAGGGCGTTAAACAGCGTTGATTTCCCAACATTAGGCAATCCGATGATCCCGATAGACAAAGAAGACATGTCTGTAGTGTATCAACTTCCGGAACTTTTGCTTAGGTTATTGGGTAATTAAAAATTAATGTTGACTTATTGTCTGAAATGTAGCACACTATTTGCTAATTGTAGTGATTAAAGAAACCAAGAAAGAGGTATTTATATGGAAGGACGATATGTCGGCTTAAGGGCTCGCCAGTTCATCGCTGGTGCAGCCGCATTAATAGCTGCAGGAAATGTATTGAGTTTAGCTGAAAGCGTAGAGCCGGCGAGTGCAGCTGCCGCCGTGACAACCTTTGCAGGTGTTGAAGTTACGGGCATAAATTGTAGCTCTAGTCCGCGCACCCTATCTGTTTTAGAGACAGGCACAGGTTTTAGGCACATTGTAGGCTATAACCCTGCAACGGGCGCAGATCTTAGGGGTAGTGGCGTAAATCTTGGCGGCACCGGAGATACCGGTACCGTAGTGGTACCTGATGTAATTGGCGAAGATCAGTCCCTTGGCCTTCGCGCCGAGGATCAGCAGGGTAACGTACTAGGTTCAACGTCGGTTGTTATTGACTGCCAAAAAGACCAACCACCCACTTCATCCACTACCTCTTCTTCTACAACAAGCTCTACAACAACCAGCACATCTACGCCCCCAGCTTCCGTCCCTGGCGGCGAACAAGGCCGACCCGCAGTTGGTGGTACGCCCCCAGCTTCCGTCCCTGGCGGTGAACAAGGCCAACCGGCAGTTGGCGGTACGACTACTACGGCTGTTGTAGGTCATGAAGGCGGGAACGCTCCCGCCGCTAATGTTGACGAGTCTACTACTAGCTCAACCACAGCTAACGGTGATCAAGCTCCGGCTAACTCTGCTACGTCAGGTGATTCAAAACTGGCACGCTCGGGTGCCGATACCGATACACCTGTACGCGGAGCCCTTGCTATGGTGGTAGTCGGAGGAGTCACTGTGTTTGCGTTAAGGCGCCGCAGAAACTCAAGCCGCACGACAGCCTAAGTAAGTGGTATTCTGCTTCTAACATCTTAGGCCAGGCCTAAGCTTCATGAGTCTAGCGTCGGGCATTCTAAAAGGCCAACCGTTATTTGCCGTTTCAATTGCATTCCGCTTTTGCTATTATTAACTTAAGTTAATAGTGCAAATGCTTTATTCATGGCAGACCCAGATAATTTAAATTCGCAAGATCAAAAAGTATCTACACGCTTACCGGGGAGGAATATAAAAAAACCTCTAGCTATAGTCGGTATATTGGTTGCGGTCATACTTGTTGCCGGTCTGGCTTTCGCGGTCAAGAAATATACTAGTAAGTCCAAGCCAAGCCCTGTCGCAGATAAGGAGCCTGTGCCGGTGCTCGCTCCCCAAAAACGGACGGCACAACCTGTCACTGAAGACGAAAAAACCATTGCAGCTGCAGATAAGCTTATTGCGGCGAAGAATTACAGTAATGTTATCAAATTGTTGGAACCCTATGAGCCCAAAGTAACCGAGGCCAGCAAACAATATGCCATTAGACTGCGCTTGGGTAATGCCTATGCTGCCATTAACAATCCCAAAGAGGCTATTAACTGGTATGAGCGTGCGCAGCAAACAGCCCAACCAGGTGCTGACAGTCTGTATCTTTATATTGCACAACAGGCAGAAAAAAGTGGGGATAAACCCAAGGCGATTGCTGCGTACCATAAGGTTATTGAATTACTGAAAGCCCACCCAACGCCTACGAGCAGCACGAGCATTGATCAGTACCAGACCAAGATTAAAGCCTTGGGGGGCGTGTGATGACGCATTTTATGAAACATAAAAAGCTGTACATAGTAATGCTCATTACTATGTCGGTGCTTGCCATGGGCGGATTAGCGCGGCGGGTTGGGGCCGTATCGTGGGAGTTACCCCAGAGAGACACAATTACCAATCCTGATGGCACAACGCCAAATGGTGGGGTGGCGATTGAAATTGCCCAGCCCGGCCCAAATGTTAATCTAGACGTTAATGAAGCATGGGCTAAAGTCTATATTCCTGACGGTGTCCCCGACCTGACTATACAGATTGGTTATGGGCGTTTCGGTGGCTGCGGAACCAACACTTTTGACTCAGAAGGAGACAATGGTCCCTGCGACGGGCAGGACAACGCAGTAAATTATGAGTACTACTATGGGGACAATACAAATGGCGGCTTATCGCCTCTCCCTGGTGGGCCTGCACAGGTTGTCAATAGTAATTATTTTCCGGATGATAACTACAAACTAACGCCCTCCTTGCCATTGCCTGGGTATCCGGCAATAGATACGGGAACTGGAAAATATTATGTTGTTTTTGTGCGAGCAATATGGGCAAATGGCGGTGCGGGCTCGGACCGAATAAATTCTTTTAAGGTTGGTGGTTGGGATGCAGGTACTTTGACGAGCTATTGGGGTTACAGTAATACATCACCTGGTCGCCCAAGCGGCGCGGGCTACGCCGTGCAAGATCGCGTCCATGACCACTATACGGAAGACGATATGAGTTTTCAGTTTGCCAGCCCCTGTAGCGTGACGACAGCGCAGACAGTTTATTTAAAATGGACTGATGCGGATGCGTACGGTGCGCCTAATACGGGCGTTCCTCCGGACGGCAATGAATGGGCGGCAGACCAAGAGATAAACTTTGAACTGCAAGAAGCCGATATTGGTGCATCCAGTGGCGGCGTCATTTTATCAGTCAACTCTCCTCCTGGCTCTAATCCTGATGCTATTGGCGGCAATGGCGATTACAGAGAGGTAAGTTTTACGGTCCGGCCGGATAAGGTTTATATATGGAAATGGAAGGGTGTTAACCGCTATAACGGTGTTCAGATGTGGATTCCGTATGATAGTTTTTACTTTGGCAAAAATTGTGGGGGACCGACAAGCACGAGCAATATACCGAAAGGAGTTATTGATCAAAGCGACTGTAGTGCCATTAGCGGCTGGGCGTACGATCCGGATAGCTCAAGTACGGCCATTGGCATACACATTTATGTTAACGGGCCGGCACCGGCTGGGGACTTTTATGATTATGGAGCGACCAACGTATCCCGACCGGACGTGAATTCGGCTTTCGGCATCACTGGCACCCATGGGTTTAACTGGACGGTCCCTAGTAAGTATAAAGACGGCAATACCTATCATTTCTATCTCTATGCGCGTGGTGTTGATAGCGCGGGGAACGGAGGGGGAACAGATGGCGATGCTAATAACCCTCAGATTACGGCCTTTTCATCATCTCCAAATAATGGTGGTATCTTCTCGTGCCCGCCACCGGCCGCACCAACGGTAAGCACGGTCTGCCAGCCTGACGGTACAACAACCTTTACTGTCAATTGGAACCCCGGCAATACTCCGGCCGGTACCACGCAAATTTATGTAGACGTGAATACCAGCAGCAGCTTTCCTTCAAGCGGTCCCTATTGGAATAAGGGTCCTTTGGCGTCGGGCGCGACTTCTACCACGGGACCAAGCGGCTTTAATACATGGCCAAGTGGCCCGGCCATGCCACCCATAGATTCAAGCAACTATTACGCCCGGGTATTCTATAACACTTCATCGGGCGGGGTTCACTCTGGAGTTTCGACACCATTTACACAGGCTTGCCCGCCACCGCTCATAAGTTGTACTAGCGTTAATCCGTCACTGGTTGAAGCTGGCGGTCCTGCTTTTACCATGAATGTTAGCTTCAAAAATGCGGCCGGTCATGTGGGTCTGAAAAACGCTGCGGTTGTAGTCAGCGTCGCTGGCCAAAATTCTCCAAGCACAGGTTTTAGCCCCAATCCATTACCGGGGGACGGTACCACAATCGCAATTGTCGGTATGAGCGTAAACCCGGCTACGATTGCTCCCGGTGCGTATGACGTAACCTTACAGTTTAGCGGCGGTAATTCACCTGCCGGTACAGTCAGTTGCAACCCAATTAAACTACTGGTATCTACACGGCCATACTTTCGTGCTTTCAACGGTGACGTTATAGCTGGCAGTAACGCGGCCTGTACCAGCTGGCTGCCGCATACCGGCACCAGTACGGGCAGTATCTTGGCCTATAGCAACGGTAGTGGTATCGGTGCCGGCACACAGCTAGCGGCTCAGGCACTGGCTGTAATTGACGGTTTTAGTAGCGCGCAGAGCAGAAGTCCGGGCCCGGGCGGTCCGGACAAGGGATTGGCTTTTGCCAACTCGGCAGCCGGCACATATGGTGGTAACTTTAACGCTGGCGGCTGTCCATCAGACTTTTGGGCCAATCGTCCCACGGGCGCGGTTAGTGCTACGGGTAATCTGAATCTTAATCCAGCACTTACGGGCACGGTTATATATCAAGCGACCGGGCCTGGGGCGAATTTAAATCTCACGACGGCAGCTAATAAGCTTGCTGATGGGCAGACCCTGGCATTATATGTGGATGGTGATGTCACGATTAAGGAGAATATAATAACTCAAAATACATCTTGGGCCAGTGTGAACGATATTCCTAGTTTTGTGCTTATTGCACACGGTGATATTTATATCGATTCGTCCGTCAGCGCCATAGACGGGGTGCTCATTGCGCAATCCAGGAGCGCTGCCACCGGAGGGAATATATACACCTGTAGCAATGGTCACGCCTTGCCATCGGCGGCTGACATGGCCGATACGACAGGTATATGCAAGGCTAACCCCTTGACCATTACCGGCAGCGTCATTGCCAGGACAATTAAACTGTTCAGAACCAGCGGTAGTGTCGCGTTTTCTAGCAACGGAGAGTTACCAAACGGCCCCACGGCTCATGCGGCCGAGCGCTTTGTTTACAGTCCGGAAGTCTGGGTACGCGCCAACCTGCTACGGGGAACACCAAGTCTCGGGGCCTTTGATGCTATCACAAACTTGCCGCCGGTCTTCTAATCAATCAAAAAGGTTGTGGGCGTCTACGCCGCTTATGCTATAATCAAGTCCATATGAGTCCCATTAAAAACGAATAGAAATAGGGATAAAAGGGTGCGGACCTGTAATGACTGAAGTAAAATCAAATACAATGAAAATCGGGAAGAGGCTGTAAAGGCATGAGTCTACTGAGTGGGGTATCTGATTTTTTTGGCCTGGATATAGGGACTACTGCCGTGCGGGTAGTGCAACTACAAGGTAGTGGACCAACTAAGACATTGGGCAAGTATGGTTATATCCCAATAGACAACAAACTTTCCCAAAGTGAATCTAAATCCGACCAATTAAAGCTTACAGAAAGTATTCGCAATCTTATTACACAGGCTCATATAAATACTCGTAATGTTGTTGTGGGCTTGCCTTCGGGCCGCGTATTTACGGCAGTCGTAGATTTTGACAGGCTAGCCACAAACGAGCTTGCCAAGACTATTAAGTACCAGGCCGAATCACTTATACCAACACCGTTTGGGGAGTCCACGCTTGACTGGGCGCAAATTGGCGATTCTCCCACCGATAAAAACAAAGTTGAAGTTTTGCTGACCAGCGTTGCGAATTCTTTTGTAGAAATGCGACTGGACTTATTGGAGGGGATTGGTCTAAACGTCGTGGCGTTTGAGCCCGATAATTTAGCGCTCACGCGGGCTATGTTAACCCCGGAAGCCACGTTGCCCCAGATGGTTTTGGATGTGGGCAACCTGAGCACTGATTTAGTAATCGCCATGAATGGTGCACCGCGGTTAACCCGGGCGATCCCGACAGGTTACGACGCGATACTCAAAGCCGCCATGCAAAACCTGAGCATCGACCAGAATCAGGCCGAGCAGTTCGTAACTAAATTCGGGCTATCAAAGGATAAGCTGGAGGGTCAGATCCACCAAGCCATAATTGGCACGGTTGACTTGCTTATGAACGAAATCGACAAGTCCATTAAGTTTTTTCAAAATCGTTACGGCGATACTGCCAAAATTGACCGTCTGATTGTGACCGGCGCCGCCTCAGCGTTGCCGGAATTCCCGCTATATATTGCCAATAAGTTTGGTATTAGCGTAGAAATAGGTAACGCCTGGCGAAACGTATCGTTTTCGCCGGATCGGCAAAATGAATTACTGGCCTTGTCTAATCACTTTGGCGTGGCAGCCGGCCTGGCGGAGAGGCAAGAATGATTCAGTTTAACTTATTACCAAGTGTCAAAATGGAATATGTGCGGGCGCGCCGTAATAAGCGCACGACTATGCTCATAGCTGGCTTGTGCGGCGCGGTCACCTTAGCTATATTTGCAATCCTGTTTGTGAGCGTTCAGATCATTCAAAAGAAATACTCATCGGATTTATCAAAAGACATTAAAACCGAAAGCTCTAAATTAGAACAGATCCCCGATCTTAATAAGGTTCTAACTATTCAAAATCAGCTGGATAGTCTGGGCGCGTTGCATGATCAGAAGCCAGTGACTACTAGGTTGTACGACTACTTAAAACAAATAACGCCAGCCAAGGTGAGTATTGCTTCCATGAAAACCGATTTTGCACTACAAACCATGGATATCACGGGCTCGGCCGACAGTATAAGTACCATCAATACCTATGTTGATACTTTAAAGTTCACCACCTTTGAGACGAGTGATAAAAAAACCGGCAACGCGTTTTCTGCCGTTGTCTTGGTAAGCTTTGGCCGAGACGACAAGGGTGCGAGCTATCAGATATCTATGAAATACGATCCGGCTATCTTTGCCAGCAGTGGTCAAGCCGTACTCACGGTTCCTCCGGGCAAAATAACTACCCGTTCCGAAACCGAGAAGCCCGAATCACTTTTCCAGCCGCTTAGCAATCAAAATGGAGTTAAACAGTAAAAATCATGGCTAAGAAACCCACCACATCGGCCAAACGAATTCTAATAGACAAAAACAATGCCAGCATGGTTATTATTGTGGCCGCAGCGGCATTTGTAACCGTTTTTTCATTGGTCGCCAGTAAGGCGCTGCTTGGCCAGCGAAGCTACCAGACCAGAGTTATTAATGAAAAAAAGAAAGCACTAAACCAGCTCAAGGCAAATAATGCCGCCGCCACGGCGTTAATCGCGTCATACAAAACCTTTGTTAGTGGTCCGGACAACAAGATAGGCGGTAGTACGACCGGCACAGGACCCAAGGATGGAGATAACGCTAAAATCGTACTGGACGCATTGCCCAGTAAATACGATTTCCCAGCACTGGCTACAAGTTTGGAAAAAATTATTCTGAGTAAAAACATTAAAATTAATGGCATTACCGGTATTGACGATGAGCTGAATCAAACAGCCAAAACAGACGCTGACGTCAAGCCAGTACCAATGGTATTCCAGATTAGCGTTAATTCTAGCTTTGATAACATCAAAACCATTAATGACGCATTCGAACATTCCATTCGGCCTATTAGCATCACAAAAATAGTCTTCAGCGGCAATGATAATAACTTAAACGCTACCATGGACGGTATGACGTATTACCAGCCTGAAAAAACTATGAAAATAACAACCAAGGTGATCAAATGAAACAAAAGGACTTAGCGCTTATTATTGTGGTGGTATTTTTAAGCGGCGTATTATCGTTGACGCTTACCAAGTACCTGTTCGCCTCACCTAAAGACAGGCAAGAGAAAGTTGAAGTAGTTCAGCCAATTTCCGCTGATTTTAAATCTCCGCCAGAACAATACTTTAATACTAATTCCATTGACCCCACGCAAATAATTACAATTGGCGGCAGCAATAACAACCAACCGTTTCACAAGCAGTAGGGTTAGGGCAAAGACATGAGTGTCTTATCAGCAGCCACGCAACAACAAGTGCAGGATACGCTTGTTAAAGACGGGCTGATATCAGCGGAAAAGCTTAAAGACGCTGAAACAAAAGCGACCATAGCCAAAACCCCTTTGCTGACGTATTTGGTTCATCAAAAGATTATATCCAACGAATTGCTCACCAAAACCGTGGCTCATCTTACGAAAGTCCCGTATGTTAATCTTTCTAACGCCAAGATCGATCCCAAAATTCTGACATTATTATCCAAAGATATCGCCGAGCGCTACATGGCCGTGCCTTTAGGCGAAATGCAGCATCGTCTGGTGGTGGCTATGCTGGATGCCGATAATGTCCAGGCAGTGGACTTTTTATCCAATAAGATTGGTCGTCCGCTCAAGGTGTATGCCGCGTCCGAGGAGGGGATCCGCCAAGTTATAAAACAGTACTCGCTGAGTATAAACGATCAGATGACTAGCAGCATTCAGGATGTGACCGCTGTTGTTGATGAGACGCCGCCCGAGGCGGGCGAGGAGACAGAGGAGGGTAAGGCTCCCAAAAAAGTTAAAACTATTAAAACTATCGTTCAGGATTCTCCCATCACAAAGACCTTGTCCGCGGTTCTTGAATATGCGGCCAAGAACCGGGCCAGTGATATACATATAGAACCTCTGGAAAAAGAGCTTAAAATTCGTTGTCGAATTGACGGGGTATTGCGGGAAATTATGAAACTACCCAAAAATACCGAAGCCCCATTAGTATCACGCGTCAAAATCCTGAGCAGTTTAAAAATTGACGAGCACCGTATTCCGCAGGATGGACAGTTTACTGTCCATGTCGGCAATAAGGACATTGACCTGCGTATTGCTATATCGCCCGTGGTATGGGGCGAACAGATAGTCATACGACTTTTGGACAAAAGTGGGACTAGCCTGAAGCTGGAAGATATGGGCTACAAAGGCCGTGCTCTGCGTACCATACGCAAAGGCCTACAGCAGCCAAACGGCATGATCCTGACCTCGGGGCCGACTGGATCCGGTAAGTCCACATCCCTATACGCTCTAATTCAGGAAATCATGAGTGATGAGATTAATATCGTCACCCTGGAAGACCCGGTTGAGTATAAAATGTCAGGTGTTAACCAGATTCAGGTTAATGCTGATGTCGGTCTGACGTTCGCATCAGGACTGCGTTCTATCTTGCGTCAGGACCCCGATGTCGTAATGGTGGGGGAGATCCGTGACAAAGAAACGGCCACTTTGGCTGTGCAAGCGGCGCTGACCGGACACCTCGTATTCTCTACGCTGCACACTAATTCTGCTGCCGGTATTCTGCCGCGTCTGCTTGACATGGGTATTGAGCCGTTCTTGATCGCCAGTACGGTACATACGGTGATTGGACAGCGTCTTGTGCGCCGTATTCCTCAGGACGACACCAAACAACAGTATCAGTCGGATCAAGCCGAAACAGAGGCCATACACAAAACCCTTGGCACTCTGCTACCTCAGAAAAGTGAAGACCTCAAAAAGGCAACCGAAGATTTAGGTTACGAATCCTTGCCACTGGCGGGCCAAAACGCTTATACTTTATTTAAGGGTACTGATAGTCCAGAGTCGCCCGGTGGTTTTAAAGGCAGAATGGGACTGTATGAAGTCTTTGAAATCAGCGAAACCATCCAATCCTTAATTTTAAAGAGGGCTACCAGTTCTGAAATTCAAAAAGCGGCCCAGGCGGAAGGAATGATAACCATGCACGAGGATGGCTACCTAAAGGCGTTGGCCGGCTACACCTCGCTCACAGAAGTTAATCGGGTGGCGACCGAGGATAGTGCATAAAAAGAGAGGGTGACATGAGCGCACAACCAAGGATAGAAGTATTACTAGAAGAAGTTATCAAGAAAAAGGCTTCCGATTTGCATTTGCAAGTAGGCTTGCCGCCGATGCTGCGAGTTGACGGTTCGCTGGGTCCTGTCCCCAGTACTGAACCCTTAACAGAGGAGTCTATCGAAGCGCTCATTTTTGCTATTTTGGATGAAGACCAAAAACAGATACTGCTTAAAGACAAGGAATTTGACTTTAGTTTCGCCTTTGGTGATTTGGGCCGCTTCCGTGTAAATGCCTTTCATGAACGCGGTAATTTGGCCGCGGCCTTGCGGCTTATCCCCAACGAAATGCTCACTATAGAACAGCTGGGACTGCCGCCCATTGTCAACAAATTTGCTAATTATCCCCGCGGTCTGGTGCTGGTTACAGGGCCTACCGGCTCTGGTAAGTCCACCACGCTGGCGGCTATGATTCACAAAATCAATATGGAGCGGGCCACTCACATAATTACCATTGAGGACCCGATTGAGTTTACGCATAAGAGCAAAAAATCAGTCATCGTCCAGCGTGAAGTCCACTATGACACCTATTCGTTCTCGGCGGCGTTGCGTAGCAGCTTGCGCGAGGACCCGGACGTGGTACTTATTGGTGAGATGCGTGATCTGGAAACCATCGCCGCCGCCATTACTATTGCTGAAACGGGGCACCTAGTGTTTGCTACGCTGCATACCAACAGCGCCGCCCAAAGTATTGACCGTATGATAGATGTGTTCCCGCCGCATCAACAGCCGCAAATCCGCGCCCAGCTGGCAAATATTTTGATGGCTATTTGTTCGCAGCGCTTAATTCCGACAATCGGCGGGGGGCGTATTGCCGCCGCGGAAATTTTGGTAGCCACCCCGGCCGTGCGCAATATCATTCGTGAAGGCAAAAGCCATCAACTGGAAGCAGTCATTCAGACCGGTGCCGAGTTTGGCATGCAGTCAATGGACAAGACACTAGTCAATTTGATACACAACGGCAGTATTACTTACGACGAGGCCCGTAATTATGCAATCGATCTTGATGAGCTCGACAGATTAATGAGGAGCTAAAGCATGCTATCTTTCCGCTACGTTGCCAGGGATCCCGCAACCGGCCAAAAAATTAAGGCCGAAGTTCAGGCCGACAGCGAACAGGCGGCGGCAAAACTACTAAACGAGCAAGGCCTGGCGCCGCTGGAGATTAAGCTTAACGAACCATCCAGTAACGGCATCAATAAGCTGCTGCATCGTATTAGTACCAAAGACAGAATCCTGTTTTCCCGTCAGTTATCAACACTTATCAATGCCGGCTTGCCCCTGATTCAAAGCTTGCGCAGTGTCGCTAAACAAACCAAAAGCAAACCGCTGCAGGTCATTATTAACGATATTATAACCGATATTGAGGGCGGTAGCGCGTTTTCTGTCGCACTGGCCAAACACCCTGATGTGTTTAACCGGATTTATATTAGTCTTATAGCCGCCGGCGAAACCTCCGGTACGCTGGATGCGGCTTTGGACCGTATCGCACTGCAACAAGAAAAAGACGCCGAAATTATCAGCAAAGTGCGCGGCGCCATGATTTATCCGGCTATCGTGTTGGTGGTCATGTTTGGCGTTATGGGCTTTATGATTGTAAAAGTTTTGCCTCAGGTAGAAGTACTATACAAAGGCTTACCGGGTGATAACACCTTGCCGCTCGTTACCAGAATACTGTTAGCTATATCGCACTTTATCATTAAGCGCTGGTGGGTGGTCATAATTGGTGCTGCGCTGGCGGTCTTTTTTGGCAGACGCTGGGCCCTTACAACAAGTGGCAGACGAGTCTTTGACACTATTAAAATGCGCGCTTGGCCAATTGGTCCGCTGTTTATGAAGGTTTATATGGCTCGTTTTTCGCGTACCGGCACCACATTGGTGGCCAGTGGCGTGCCACTTATCCAGATGCTGGAGATTACTGGAGACGCGATTGATAACGTTCATATAGAAGCCTCTATAAATAAAGCCATAGAAAAAGTCAAAGGCGGGACTGCCTTGTCCGACTCCATTCAAGGGGATCCCAACTTCTTGGATCTGGTGCCTGATATGCTACGTATCGGCGAGCAGTCCGGGGCTCTGGAAGCCATGATGAACAAAACCGCCGATTATTTTGAAAAAGAAGTAGATAACCAGATCAAAACCGTCTCAACTATTATTGAGCCAATGCTGATGGTTATTTTAGGCGTGTTCGCGTTTATTGTTGTGGCGGCGGTGTTGCTGCCGATTTACGGGCTGGCAGGCAAGAGTGGTTTTGGCGGATAACGCTATTGCTTTTTAGCGTAAAGTTGCCTATTATCGGTACTATAGATGTAAATCTAAGCAAATATTTAAATAGGGGGCATTTGCAAAATGAAAACTAAATTAAGAAACGAAAAGGGCTTCACCATCATCGAAGTCTTGATTGTGTTGGCTATCGCGGGACTTATCCTGCTGATTGTCTTCCTGGCTGTTCCAGCTCTGCAACGTAATTCACGCAATACGCAGCGCAAGAACGATGTCGCCGCGTTGCTGGCCGGTGTAGCTGAGTACGCCAACAATAACAGCGGTAACCTGCCTACCGCAGCACCAACGCAGCCTAGCGCAGGGGTGGTTCAATGGAACGGCGCCGCCGGTACGACATCTGCTCAAACCAAAGTCGGGTACTACACCGCCGGTATTGGTGCTGGCTCCGGTAAGGTTCAGCTTGCTGCTGCGGGCACTGCCATCGGTGCAAATACATATAGTACCCCGCTCTTTGATTATGTAACCGTTACAGCTCAGACACAGTGTAACGCTGACAACAGTTCTGCGGCCGGAGCAGCTCGGTCGGTTACAGCCGTCTATGCCATAGAAAATGGTAGTGGGACATTTGCTCAAGCTTGCCAAGGTTCATAGATCAAGCTAAAACAGCAATTAAAACAGGCTCCTTTGCAGGAGCCTGTTTTTGCTATGGTACTATAAACGGTAATGATTATAGTCGGCTTGATTATTCTAGGTCTGGCACTGGGTAGCTTTGTTAATGCTCTTGTGTGGCGACTGCACGAACAGGAAAAGCCCCGTAAACGGCGTGTTGCCAGTGATAGCGAGCTGTCAATAGTTAGTGGCCGGTCAATGTGTCCGCGCTGCCAGCATACGTTGGCGTGGTATGATCTGTTGCCAGTAATTAGCTGGCTTAGTTTGGGTGGCAAGTGCCGCTATTGCCATCAGCCCATTAGTTGGCAGTACCCCTTGGTAGAACTTGCGACAGCGTTTTTGTTTGTCATTTCTTACGCGTTTTGGCCTTACTCAATCCATACTCCATACTCCGTAGTACTTTTTGGGCTCTGGTTGATATTTGTGACAGGCTTCATGGCCTTAATGGTATATGACCTGCGCTGGATGATTTTGCCTAATCGTCTAGTCTTTCCTCTGCAGGTGTTGGCTGTCTTGTATGTCGCTATTCAGGTAGTTTTTGGCTTGGGAGGATGGCAGCTAGCACAAGGAGCACTGCTGGGAGTGGTGTGCAGCGCGGGACTGTTCTATGTTCTGTTCCAATTGTCCCAAGGGCGGTGGATTGGCGGCGGCGATGTTAAATTAGCGGTTGTTTTGGGATTATTGTTAACCGGACCGTTACGCGCTTTGGCTATGCTGTTTGTCGCTTCATTATTGGGCAGTATCGTAGGCATACCGTTACTACTAAAGGGCAAGGCAAAACGAAATACCCGGCTGCCGTTCGGACCCTTTCTGATAGTGGCCACTATTATTGTTTACTTGTTCGGGGTAGGTTTGATCGCCTGGTACAAGCGCCAGTTCCTATTTATATAAAACCCCTGTTATGCATGACGTTTATGCTTTATACTTGGTGGCATGAATAGGGTTCGTAGCCAAAACCACGGCTACACCATAGTTGAGACGTTAATATTTCTCGCGGTAACGGGGGCACTATTTGCCAGTGCAATGTTAATGATAAGCGGCCAACAGTCCAAGACCGAATTTTCGCAGGCGGTGCGTGATATTCAAAGCCAAATTCAGGATACTGCCAATGATGTTTCAACGGGGTATTACTCTAATCCCGGCAATATTGCCTGTAGCAATGTCGGTGGCCGCCCAGATCTTAGCACAACTGGTTCAAATACCCAGGGGACCAACCAGGACTGTATTTTTATTGGCCGTTTCATGCAGTTTGCGCCCATAGTCACGCCCGCCGATCCGGAACAGGTATTTACCTATAATGCGGTCGGTTTACGCAAAAATTCCACCGGTCCCGGAAGCCGTGAAGTAACAAGCTACGCCGAAACTTTTCCGACTGCCGTCGCGCCAAGCACTGGCTATCCCGGATTCCCGGACGCTACTCAAAAGAGTAATTTACAAGGTGGTATCAAAGCGGTAAAGGTGCGTTATTTTCAGGCCGGTATCCCGACTGATGTGGCTGGATTCGGGTTCATGACCACGTTTGCGCGCTACCCGGCCGGCAGTATAGCTTCGGGATCGCAGACGGTTAACATTGTTCCACTCGGTGTGCCCGCAGGCTCCGGGCCCGCCAAAGACCCCGTGGCTTTTGCCCAGGACATAGACAATATTAACGGTGGGGCCGTGGTTAACCCTGACGGCGGTGTTGTCATCTGTTTAGCCAGTGCGGCGACAGATCAATACGGCGTTATAACCATCGGGGCAAACGGCACGAGCTTATTACCGCAGGTCAGTATTATGGACAAGGCAGTGGCCACTGCCCCCGGGGGAGTCTGCGGATGAACCGGCTTAACCACCGCGGTGACACAATTGTTGAGGTGCTCATCGCCATAGTTATAGTAAGCAGTGTTTTGGTGGGTTCATTCGTATCGGCCCAGCGCAGCCTGACCGCAACCCGTAGATCACAGGAACGGGGCGAGGCCTTAAAAACGGCAGAGGGGCAGGTAGAGCAGTTGAGGCGGGCGGCGATTCTGCGTCAAGGGTCCTTATTTGACGCAAGCGCCAGTAATCAATTTTGCGTAGATAGTACCGGAACTCGCAGTAACCTGTCAGCCTCTTTCCCGACCTCAGTTGATTCTGATACGTTTTCTGCCTATCCGGCCAGTTGTCAAACGTCTTACGGCGGCGTTACCTATCATACCGCGGTTATCCGTAGTGGTTTACCGGCTACGCCTACCTTTGTCGTGCATACGCGTTGGGATCGGGCCGGCGGTGGTGGCAACGAGGAAGTAACCTTAGCCTACAGGATCTACCAGTGAGTAAGTTACATAAAAAACAAAGCGGCTTTACTCTTGTTGAGCTGATAATCTCCGCCGGGGTTTTCTCTACCATTCTCTTGGTATGTACGGCCGGTGTTATATTTGTCGGGCGGTTATTTTACAAAGGGATTACCAGTAGCAGTGCGCAGGAAGTAACGCGTGGTATATCAGATCAAATAACCAACGATTTTGCCCTTAGTGGCGGCTATTTTGTGCAGGTGGCGCCGCCGCCCAACGGTGGCTTTTGTATCGGCAGCCATCTTTATTCTTACAGGCTCAATCAGATTATTAGCCCCGCCGGCGTCGGCCATGCTTTTGTGGTGCGTGACTATCCGAACTGTGACACTAGCCCTCCCGCCGGTCCGGATAACGTTGCTACTGGCAACAGTGCTGCCGGCGTACCGGTCAGCACCCAATGGCGGGAACTACTGGGACCCAACATGCGCCTTGACGCGTTTTCCGCTACGCCCGATGTAACCCCACAGCCGCAAGCCCTGAGCGTCAGCCTGAACGTTATCTCCGGTGATAGTTCGCTAACAACGGGTAGCCGATGCAATGGTGTGGCTGGCTCCCAATTTTGTGCCACTTCACAACTTAATACGTACACAGTGCGTAGATTGCGGTAAAATAGGCTATGAATATGCATAAACACAATGTTAAATCCGACCAAAACGGTTTGGTGTCTATCATTGTCACCATTATTATCATGATCGTCCTGAGCTTAATTGTGCTGGGCTTTGCCAAGGTCAGCCGGCGCGAACAACGCCAAAGCCTGGACAGACAGCTGACTAGCCAAGCATACTATGCCGCCGAAACGGGTATAAATGACGCACAGAAGTATATAAAAGACCAGTTGGCGCTACCATCTCCACCCCCTCCGTCTGCCTATACGTTTACTCAGTGTCAGGGCCCGGCGTCCTTTACGAACGTCTCGGGGATTAGCAACGTAGTTAACGGCACAACTTCTTATTCGTGCGTTTTGGTAGATCCTAGCCCGGAGCAACTTATCTGGCAGCGCATAAATGCCAATAACAGTTTGGCGTTTCCGTTTAAGCCCAGTGGCCCAATAACTGGCATGACCTTTTCATGGCAAGATGCCGATACGCTCGCGGCAAATTATGGCGGTTGTCCCGGCGCTTTGCCTGCGTTGCCGTTCGTACCCCAAACCAGCTGGACGTGTCAAGCAGGTGCATTGCGGGTGGACGTAACGCCTGTAAGTGGCGCTGTAGACCGGGCTGGACTCATCAGTAATACTAAGAACTTTATTCTGTACCCTCTTAATGGGGGTCCCAGCACGTTTGCCTATGGCAGCGTGGGGAAGGGCGACATTATCCCAGTAGGCTGTGCCGCCGTGGCTCCAACGCCAGCTACCCCGCGACACTGCAATCTGACGCTCACGGGTCTGCCAAGCGGTGATTATTTTGTCCGCATCCGACCGGTTTATCGGGCTGCCGTTATAGAAATGGCTGCCGTACCAACCGCCGGGACGGTGACACTTACTGACGCGCAAGCGGTTATAGATGTGACAGGCAAGGCCAACGATATCTTAAAGCGAACCCAGGCCAGGGCTTCCATTAGTCGCATTGACAGTATCACGGACAACACAACCCTGGATTACACCATTCAATCAGTAGACAGTCTCTGTAAACAGTATGCCATTATACCGCCCTCTACCGTTACCCCTACCAATTCTACGCCAGATTCTAGTTGCACCTTCCCTTGAAAGTGCGTGTTTGTCGCTACTCGCCAGCAGGAGTTCTATTATGAAATTTCAAATGGACAGCCTTGAGGTGGGGATCAATAACACTCATGAGAGAACCTAGGTTCTCTCATCGCGCCGACAAAATGGAATACATTTTGGCGGGCTGCTCTTTCCTGGGCTACTCGTTAGAAGCGGGCTTATTATGAAACCTAAGATGAACCGCCTTGAGGTGGGGATCGGTTACGTGGGTGTAAATCTGGGTGGTTGCCACATTGCTGTGCCCCAGCAGCGCCTGTACTGACCGCAAATCGGCACCGTTCATAAGTAAATCAGTGGCAAAACTGTGCCGTAGTGTGTGGGGGCTGACGTGCTTGGTGATACCAGCCATCAGGGCATAACGGGCCACCATGCGTTGCACGCTGCGGGCGGTCAAACGGTGAAAGTTACCTGTTAAATCGACTTTTTTCTGACCGCTGTAGCGTATAAAAAGCGGGCGCGTATTGTCTGTGCGCTTATCTATATAACGCTCTAACCAGGTAGCCGCATCATCACTGATAAATATCGGCCGATCTTTTTGCCCCTTACCACGCACCATAAACTCGCGGCGCTTAAGATTGATATGGTCTTTGTCTAAACCCACTAATTCAGATACCCGCAGTCCGGACGAAAATAGTAACTCCAAGATAGCTCGGTCACGCAGTCCGTTCACGGTAGCAATGTCAGGCACGGACAGTAGGCGTTCTATTTCTTCTGCCGATAAAAACGTTACTTGCTTGCGCGTTGTGCGCGCCAGTTCAACCTTGTCGGCTGATAGCGCTGGGACATCACGCTTGGCACAAAATTTTAAAAAGCTCCGTAGTGCTATCAGGTGATAATTTTGGGTAGTTTTTTGCAATTCGTCACTGGTGTTGGTACCCAAGCGGTTCAACCACAGACGCCATTTTCGAATCAGCTCAGCATCAATATCTGCTACTTTTATATCACCGGCAAAATCAATCAGCCGGGTCAGGTAATGATCGTAGTTGGCGATAGTTTTTTGTGAACGGTTTTGTTCTATCTCCAGATATTCCAAAAAATCAGTTTTAGCTTTAGCAAATAGCATGACCCCATTATAGCTGACAGTAAACGGCTAGCAGTAAACAGTTTCAATACCGTGTGCTTTAAACTGTGAGCTGTATATGAGCTCTGTATCTGTTATAATTGTATAAATTAATACCACAAGGATCAAAATTGGAACAAACGCTCATAATCGCCAAACCTGATGCCTTGCAGCGTGGTTTGGTAGGGGAAATCATCTCCCGGTTAGAACGAAAGGGCCTTAAATTGATTGGGCTCAAGATGGCTACTTTGGACAGTATGTTGCTGCAAGCCCATTACTCTGAACATATAGAAAAGCCGTTTTACGCCGATCTAGAAGATTTTATGAAAAGTTCGCCGGTAGTTTTGATGGCATGGGAAGGCTATGAGTGTGTCTCGTCCGTCCGACTAATAGTGGGCGCTACCAATCCCCGCAGCGCCGATGCCGGCACGATCCGCGGTGACTTTGCCATGGGTAATGGCCGAAATCTAGTGCATGCATCTGATAGCAAGCAAAGCGGGAAAGAAGAAGTCAGCCGCTTTTTCAAAGCAAGTGAATTATTCCAATAC
Organism: Candidatus Saccharimonadota bacterium; assembly: GCA_025924835.1. GTDB lineage: Bacteria > Patescibacteriota > Saccharimonadia > Saccharimonadales > JAICHO01 > JAICHO01. The sequence continues at coordinate 28,405 of JAICHO010000007.1, forward strand.
GATAAGAGCGAATACGACCACGTCTATCCACCCCACGAACGCAGTTAAGACTTAGGGATAGCCCACACATTTAAGAAACTTTAGCAGGGAAGCCAGGTAAACGATACTCCAGTGTATTAACAAGAATTGCCTGTAAGCCTTCGCGTTGAGCCGGAATTATATCGTGGATTGGTGAATTCCCAATATTGACTACCTTTTCTGGCGTATCTAAACAATCTTTCTCAAATAATATTTTCCGCCAGAATGGAGCGCGTTCTTTGCCCACTAGACCAAGTTTACCCGCTGCCCAGGGTTGGTAAATTGCGTCTAGTCTAACTCCCCACCTATCCAAGTCTTCTATGCGATCAAAACCTCCACCATCCGTCGCCATACTGAGTGATTTAAATCGAGTATCTTGGGTAATAAGTTCTAGCCATGCTCGTGTACGGGAACTAACTTCAAGGGTTTGTCTTCCTAGAGGAATCATAGTACCGTCAAAATCTACCACGATATGTTCAGCGCCTAGTTCAGCTAGGAAATCTAAGGGTACATCTGTTAGTTGATTAAATCGTCCTTGCGGTAAGCACTCGGCAAAGTTCGGGTCTTCCGGAGTAACGGGACGGCTATATACTTCGTGGTCTAGGGCAACCATAAATATTATTATAGCATAAGTACTATAATAATACAAATATGGTACCCCCGAGAGGAATCGAACCTCTATCATTTCCTTAGGACGGAACTACTCTATCCGTTGAGCTACAGGGGCGAACAGAGGTAGTATATCCTAAAAAGCCCATCTGTTGTAAACTTATAACACGCTAATGCCATGAATAAACAAAAATACTTTGCCGACCAATTTGATGATGAGGAAGTCTTATTTGTGTTTCATAAACACCCCGTAGTAATGCGCAAAGAGCTGATTTTGGCGATGTTGGGGCCACTACTTGGGATTATACCCGTAGCCATCAAGCCAACGCTGGGTTTCGGTTGGTTCTTTGGTGGTTTGGGGGGTGGCTTTTTGCTTGGCTTATTGCTGTTTTTCCCAGGTTGGATAGCCTGGTATTACAGTGTGTTTATTGTTACCGACCAGCGGTTTATACAGATTACACAAAAAGGTCTATTCCACCGTGCGGTCGTGGATATCGGGCTTAATCAGATACAGATGGTCAATTACGAGATAGCCGGATTGCAGGAAACACTGCTGGGATTTGGTACAATAATGGTGCAAACCTACATGGGCGACCTGGTGATACATGACGTCCATCACCCGGCCAAGATTCAGAAAAAGATGATCCACATACTGCGCGACCAGGGCATTATTGTCACCAACCACCCCATCAATCGCACTAATAAGGAAGCTGTTCCTATCAATGAAGAAAATTAAACGTCCAAACTTAAAATTTAAGCCTACTTTGAGGCGCAAGAAAAACTCGGCACCAGCTTCCGAGGGCGGCGTACCACGTATAACCACCGAAACCATTGCCGCTCACCGCGAGCAAGTCATCGGCAGCGCCCGCAAATACATTTACCCTCTGCAACACTCCAAAAACCGTATTATAGCTATCACAACGGCTCTCATTGTCACGGCAGTTATCGGCTTTTTTACGTACTGTACGTTGGCGTTGTATCGCTTCCAATCAACGTCGGGCTTTTTGTACCGGGTAACGCAAGTCGTGCCGTTCCCAATCGCCCGCACCGGCGGCAGTTTTGTGTCCTACGAAAGCTATCTGTTTGAAGTACGCCACTATACGCACTACTATGAGTCACAATTAAAACTTAATTTTGATTCGCCGGAAGGCAAGCAACAGTTGGCAGCGTTCAAAAAGCAGGCGTTAGACAAAGTGGTCAATGACGCCTACGTTAAAAAACTGGCCGCGGAGCACGACGTTAGCGTTACTGATCAGCAGATTAATGATCAAATTACTAACTTGCGCGCCCAAAACCGCTTAGGCAATAGCGACAAGGTTTTTGAGGATGTACTGCGTGATTATTGGGGATGGTCCACCGATGATTTCAAGCGTAGCTTGCGCGATCAAATCCTGGCCCAAAATGTTGTCGCGGCTTTGGATACAGGTACCCAAGATCGGGCCAAACAAGCCTTGGCCGAGCTTAAGTCTGGAGCTGACTTCGCGGAAGTAGCCAAAAAATACTCTGACGACACCACCAGTAAGCCAAACGGAGGCGACATAGGCGTCGTAGAACGGACCAAACGTGATCTGACCGCGGAAACAGTGGATGCGCTATACCAGCTTAAACCCGGACAGTATTCCGACATCATTAATATCGGCTATTCCCTGGAAATCGTAAAAAACATCGAGGTAAATCCAGACGGCAAAATTCACGCCGCGCACATATTATTTAATTACAAAGACATATCCGCCTACTTAAACGACCTTAAAGAAAAACAAAAAGCCACCGTATACATAAAGGCGTAGCCGGTTACTAGATTCCCGGTACACAATCATCTTCTTGGTTAAGTATATGGACGATTTCATCATCCTCAAGACTCTTGCTTAAGTCTTTTCTGCAAGCATCAACAGGGATGATAACGCCGATCCGCATCCCGCAACTGATTAAGAGGTTATAATGCAATAGGTAAGATACCTATAAGCGCCTGAGTTTTGGGCTACAAAGCAAGCATGTAACAGTGAGGCAAAACCATATGAGGAAAATTCCGGCCACCATGGCGACCCAACACCCAGACAACGCGTCACCGCCGTATTGGGACGAACAGCACCAGCCATTTGTGGCGGTTCATAAGGAAATTACAGAGTGCGCGACCTGTTTTAAAGATCTCGGCGTCAGCGAATATATGTGGGACTGGGAGGGGAAGTATGCCGATGCCGCCGTTATAGACAAGCTATTTTCGGATTATTACAGCTATTTTGAGCAGCACACCATGGGTCGCGACAAATTTTTAACCTTTCGATTGCCGAATATCTGGGAAGAAAAGGGCTATAGTCTATTGCAGGCCATGACCGTGCTACTGACCAGCGAGGATTTTGCCCGCGACTTAAAGTTTCCGGCCCGGCCGCTGTTTGAAGTCATATTGCCCATGACCGAGCGGGCCGATCAGCTCATGCACATGCATATATTATTTGAAAAGCTGGCTAATTTTAAATCCAAAGAATTTACCGCCAACCAAAAGGCAAATAGCAACTATTTGGAGCTAATTCCATTGGTAGAAAGCGTAGAAAGTCAACAAAACATACGTAAGCTGCTGCAGGAATACGTAAGCCTGCACCGGAAGCATTTTAATACGGCGCCACAGTACATCCGGCCATTTTTGGCCCGCTCCGATCCGGCCTTGGTATCCGGCCTGCTCGCCACCGTTATCGCCAACAAACTAGCCCTGTCGCAACTGTACGAATTTGCGGCCGACACCGGTATCAGGGTGTACCCAATCGCGGGTGTTGGCAGTTTGCCGTTCCGCGGCGGCCTGACACCGGATTCGGTAGACAGTTATTTGGCAGAGAATCCAGGCATCCGGACGGTCAGCTTACAATCGTCGTTCCGCTATGACCATTCAATAGCCAGTGTAAAAACAGCTATCGCCAAGCTGGAAACCGAACTACCCAAAACCAAGCCGCATTTTATTGATCCTGCCGCGCAGAAACGCCTCACGGATATTGCCACACGGTCGACCAAGTTTTACCAGCAGACCCTTAACGCCATTGCGGGTGATATGCAGGATGTCTTTGATGCCATACCGCGCCGCCGCGAGCGCCGACAGCATGTTGGTTTATTGGCGTATGGACGGTCTATGGGCAGTCAGAAATTACCGCGCGCGATTACGTTTACTGCCGGGTTTTACTCTGTTGGCGTACCGCCGGAATTTATTGGCATGGGCCGCAGCCTGCAGGCACTAAGCGCTTCTGAACTGAAGTTAGTGGAGCAGGAGTACCCGTCACTTAGGTCCGACATGGAACGGGCCGGCCGTTTCCTGAATACGGACAATTTGGCTATTTTGGCCAAGCGCAACAGTGCCTGGAAGCAGGTTCAAACCGATGTGGCCACCGCTGCCGAAGTGCTGGACATTACATTTGGTCCGCGTACCGATACCGAAAAAGCCCACAAAAACCTTACCTCCAACGCGTTATTGCTCCAGAACAATCAAGCCGCCTTGTCAGATCTTATTACGGAAATGTCGCTGTTGCGGAAAAGCCTCGGGTAATTTAGGCAGGTTTAGCGGCGGTTACAAAAGACAAAAATAATCTCCGGAGTTCCGGAACGGTTTTTGCCTCAAGTGATTCGGGGTGGCACTGCACGCCAATGGCATAGGTGTCGTCCAGTGATTCAATGGCTTCTACGACGCCGTCATCAGCCCAGGCTACGGCCTGCAAATTCTTGCCCATATCTTTTACGGCCTGGTGATGATGGCTGTTGGTGCGAATAGTCTGCTTTTTCAAAATACCCGCCAAACGTGACGATTGGTCAATCTTTATGCTATGTGCCGGATTCTCAAAATCCCGGCGGACGGTAGAGACGGTATGATCAGCAGCATTTTCAATTTGCGTTTGAATATCCTGATACAGCGTGCCGCCGCGGACCACATTCAGCAGTTGCATGCCCCGGCAAATACCCAAAATTGGCTTTTTATCCCGCAAGGCCCATTTTATCAGTTGGACTTCTGCCGTATCCCGCCGTTTTGAAATATTAACGGTGGCGGGCTGCGGGGCTTCACCATAAAGCGCCGGGTCCAGATCATTGCCACCGGCACACAAAATACCATCCAGTCGCTTGTACAGTTGCTCAAGGTTTGTAGCATCACTCATCAAAGGGATCAGGCAGGGCACGCCACCAGCACGCTCAATCGCTTCACAATAGCCATAACTTTGGCCGTATACTATCGGCCCCCAGGGGTACATGGCATTCTGGATTTCACCTACGGTTATGCCGATGAGCGGTTTCATATGTCCATCATACCAATGCAAGCGATTATCTGACATACAATACGTGTTTTTTACTTATAATGGCCCGCTATGCAAGGTGTACTGCTAGATGTGGACGGAACATTGGTATTAAGCAATGATGCCCATGCCCAGGCCTGGGTACAGGCTTTTGAGCATTTTGGTTATACGGTGGCTTTTGAAGACGTGCGTCCGCTTATTGGTATGGGCGGCGACAAGTTGATGCCTCAACTCGTGCCAAAGCTGGGCGAAGATACCGATAAAGCCAGCGAAATCAGCTCGTATCGA